>LCAH01000027.1 GCA_000996355.1 Candidatus Uhrbacteria bacterium GW2011_GWC2_41_11 | reverse complement strand
TGGCCGGCGAGAGGATCAGACGGATTCCGCATTATTCACGACGACGTGATTCTCCTTGCCCTCGGGAAATCTCTCGAAGATCTCCTGGAAGAGCAGGTACATGCGGAGAGCCTCGTCGGTCGAGAGGATGTGACCGACTCTCGCTGCCGACCTCAGTCGTTTTTCGACGACCGTGTACGGACAGCGAATCTCGACCCACTGTACCTGCGTGCCACGCGCCGTGCAGGTCTGCTCCAGCCGATTGCGCAGCAAGTCGAGATGAAACACTTCGTCCATGACCACGATTCCGTCGAGAGTGAAGGCATACGCAAGCGCCTTTTCGTAGTACACCCACCGGACTTCCGGCGGGTCGATCTGAGTGGTGATCAAAGTTGAAACGACCGCCTCCCGCTTGAAGTCGTCCAGATCGAGAACCGTGCCACCTTCGGTCGAAGCGATCTTTCGAGCGATGGTGGACTTACCGACGCCCGGCAGACCGGCAATCAAAATGAGTTTTTCCATCCGTCATCTCCTTTTTTGATCCATGAAAGAACGAAAACTGACCTCATTATGAGGTCAGTTTCAGGTGTCTGAAAAAATGATTCAGCGTCCTAAACTAGCCTCATAAAATGAGGCGTATAATAGCTGGCGCTCAATAAATTAAATTGGATATTGCTTTGCATATCAGATATTGTATTTATATTACTCCAAAAGGCTTTCAGCGTCAACGATCGCCATGATTAACAAGAAGAAACAGGAGTGGGGTTCGAACCGAAAAAATAAGGCAAATTCGCAAATTCTGACGTTTGAGAAAAGTCCGACGGTTTTGCGTCCCAGGTGCTTCAGTTTTCTGGGCAAGGGACCAAAGGTCGCTATTTGCTCAGGGATTAAACAAAAAATCGCCATTTTTCAATGACGACTTTTTGACAAGGCATGTTGGTCACCTCACACGCCTTGTCATGGCTCCGCAAATAATATTCAGCCTCCGGTATTCTGTCGGAGGTTTTTATTTTTTTGTTCCAGCTAATTTCCAAAGAACGTTGAAAAAATCTCGCTGTTGTTCTGCCAGCATGGGGTGGCGGATAAGAATGATTTCGGTCTGCTGGCGGGTATTCCAAAAGATAAAAGCGACGTGACCGCCGAAAATCCACGCCACGCTCGGGAAGAGACGGCCATCATAACGACGGAAGTGTAGGCCCGGAACGTCGCGCAGCAGGGAAGCGGGCACGTCCACTGGAATCAGGGCGCGGAAAGGAATGCCGGAGTGAATTCGTTTCTCATTCCAAAGGTCGAAGATTTCTGGATAGAACTGGCGGAATCGTGCGTTAGCCCCCAGGACATCGAGGGGTTTTTTCTGTTTAAGAACGAATTCCGTGAAGGCGTGTACTCCCTCGACACCCTCAAAAAAAGTGACCAGGCTTTCTTCGGACGGTTTTCGATCCCGGACCATTCGAGAAACTTCCAGGGCGGCCGCATACTGTTCTTCAGCCTTAGACAACAACGATTCCGCCCCAACAAGGCGGAAATGGAAGACATCATTACGAACGATTCGTTTTACGATCCCCCGGCGCTCCAGGTCGTTTAGTCCTTCATAGACCAAGTGGCGGTGCAGGCCGATCTTATCGATGATTTCTCGTGCTGTCCACTCCTCTTTTTTGAGCATGATTTCGAAGACAACAGCCGAATTTTTGGGTAGGCCGAGGTCCTGCAGGTGAGTCACTAACATAGTCATCAGAAATATGACAACAAAAAGAGTCTCTTTTGTCAAGAAAGAAGGGAAAAATGTCGTCGATCTTTTTCTGACAGTCAAGGATTTTTTTCTAAAACATTCATGATTTTTTTAGAATGTTTTTTAACCGAGGAGGAGAAGAAAGATGACTTGGGAAAAAGTGGCAATGTATGTCTTCGTGGCTGTGATGGGATTTTTTTTGGGAGCATTGATCTTGGGGTCGATTGGTTTTCAGGCCGTTCTATTTTATGAAGACCTGCAGATTCGTGGATGGAAAGAGGGAGAATCTCTCTTTGTCTTTCTCGTCATGGGAGGAGAAGTAATTTTTTTTGGTGGAACGTGGTGGGTGGTTATTATGAAAATACTACTTCGGGAATGTACGGAGTCTAGCCCAACCTGACTTTCGGAAAAGAAAAGGAAGGAGTCGAATTCACTAAAGCCGCCGGCGTTCTTGCCAGCGGTTTTTTATAGGGCTTCTACTTCGGTATAGAATTTTGTCGAAATTTTTCTCACGAAGATTTTTGATTTCTTTTCATCCTACATTCAAATGGGGGTGTTTTATTTTACGGCAAAGATTTCCAGATAATTTCAAAATCACAATCGCCATGATTGGGGGTATCAACTGATGAATAATGAGCATTTGAGGGGTGAGAACCATATCAATTTCCAAAGAAGTTCCAAGGGGGAGAATCTTTACCTGTTCCTGAAAATTTTTTTCCCATCGTTTGTGTTGACGTGCAACCGGAGAATTACTAAGCCAGATTATGACAAAAAGTTGCAAGAGATCATGGATCGCATCCAGACGCTTGCAATGGAAATGGAAGAACACTCCAGAGCAGATCATGACTACAAAACAACTGTAGGCACAGTACTTTCCGTAGCTCGTCGTTCCCGAGAAATATTTGAAGGTGCTGAATTGCCAGAAAAACGCCAATTCATCAATTTCCTCGTTCAGAACCCACAACTCAAGGAACGTGCGTTGATCTTTGAACTAAAAAGATCAATGAATACGGTACTAGAATTGGCTCACTACTCGGCATCAAAAAGAAAAACGATCGGTATTTCTACAGATCGTCTCTCTTGGCTCCCTAGATTACCTTTTTACAGAACTGGGGAGTATCTACGCTGAGGTCAAAGTAAGCATGGAACATTTACAAAATTCATTGAATCCTTCTAGGCGCATCCTTCAACCTGAAACCTAGGACGAAGCTGTATCCAATGTTCTTTGGGCTGTTTTTCTATAAAACCAGCTCTAATAAGACGCTGTTCAATGGTATCGATAATATTGGCAATAGATTTTTGGATTTCATGTGTCTCGGTCATGTTCAGGAGCAAGTCGATTTGAGTACAAAACTCATTTTCACCGAGATCACGGAGATTAGAATATATATGCTTTTCAAATACAGGATAGCGGTCATTTATCATGATGAGTGCGTTGGCTAGCAGTTTCACTATCTGTAAACTCAACAAGCGTACATAGAGATCATTTTCACGTTTCACGGCCACAACAAGACGATCTTCAAATGAAAAAACAGATTCGGCAAAAAGCCATTGGATCTTTTCTTGCAGCACCTCTCTTGGATACCACTTGATCTGCGATTGGATTGTTTTATAACGATCGTGTGGATCAAGGACGACGAGTGCCGCTGCGTGTTCACGTAAAGCCGAATCATGATTCCAATTGGTCAAGGAGTTTTCCAATTCGCTAAACGTCATTGGGGAGTGAAGCTGAATCGGAAGTTGTTGTTCCCGCAAGCTCATCTTATATTTTCTAACAGCTTCCTTAATCATGGCTCGATCAGATTCGTTCTCGAATAACAGATCACAATCAATGTCACTATATCGATCATAGTGATTCGAGGGTACGGATCCCGTGAGCACGAAGCTCAACTTATCTTTTAATTCAGGATATTGGCTGAAACAATCTTTTTCAATAAAATCTCGAAATAGATCGACGATTTCCTTTGATGAATGTTTATAAAATTCTTTCACGTTCATATTGTGACTAAGTGTATCAGTTCAGTAGGTAATCTGGGAGTAGATACAGAAATATAAAAATCCCTAGCATTTCGCTAGAGATTTTTGTGGCTCCGTATACTGGACGGGTTCAGAACCGTAAATTGGAAAGATTTTGAGCTGGCTTATTCCCAAACTCCTCAATTTTGTTAGCTATCAATGTTACGAACAAATTCTAATCGTCCTTCAATCAGCAATTCCATCATAGTCGATTCTGGATGAAAACGATTGCTTTGCCAATATGCTTCAACCATCTTTCTTTGGGCTTCTTCTGGAGTCAGCCCAGAAAACGGAAGTTTATCCTTGAACATCTCCCATTGCCCAGTGATATTTGCCGAAGCATTTACAAGATCCATGTCCCCAATATGTATCTTGTCCAGTCTGGTTATGCGATGCTCAGTTAATATTCCACCAGCTTCCATGCGTCCACTCTCTCGAAAACGTTTGGCTGTACCTATATCCAAGAAAGCAAATATCGACGTAAGACGGCTTGGTTTTGCGGAATATCCCGATGTGCGCACATCTTCAAATAGTTTTTCATGCACAACCTTTGTCGGATTCACAACGCCAAGTGCCGTCAGGCTGTAACTTGATGGCTGAACAGAATCACGCGCCGTAATGATTGCACTATTCGGCACCTCAACCCTATAAACCAATGAACCTAAACCGACATGCATACGATCGTCTACACAAGAAAGAAGAATTTATGCAGCGCGCTTATAGTTGCAGTATGATCAGATTCAAAATGCATAATAGTTCTAGCATAAAACAAAATTCGAACTCTTTCCAGTTCGAACTCCACTCTGTCTCGCTCAAAAACTAAAACAAAATCCCAACATTTTTGTTGAGACCTTGTTGGCTCCACATCGCAAACGACATCGGAACCGCCATCCGTGAGCATAAAGGGTACATTCACATTCCCAAGCTCACAGTGGCAGATTGTGTTTAGTGATCTCCTCACGAGTTCTCAAATAACCAATCCCTCAAAAACTCCGTCGCCCGCACGTCATCCTCGTTGTAGTTCACGATGTCGTTCAAAATACTTTGATCCTTTTTCTCCAGCCACTCCTCATACCAAAAGATCGATTGCGCTCCCCCTGCTTTTGCATGCCGCCATTTGAAGTTGAGGAACTTGGATTTGGCGATATCTTTGATGGAGTAGAAATACAAAGGAAAAATCACCGAGTCCTTCACGACGAGCTCAAGATCGACAAAATGAGACATGAACCGTCGAAGTGCCCTTGATTCGCCATACATTTCCGCCAGCTTATCGCATTGCACCCGTTCGTATTTGTTGTAGTGCCAGACGGTGTACCCCTCTTGTGGTAACACCTCCAGCCACCGCAAAAATAACTTCCACATTTCTCGCTCATCTTCTGGCTGTTCGGCAAGGAAGTAAACGAAATACCGACCATCGTCCTGCTTCCGAACATGGCCTATTTGGGCATATACGCCGTCAGGATCGCCAGCAACCCAGAAACCCCATAGATACTGCACATCAAGGAGCGGATCGCCCTCGATGTCGAAATAGATGTTGAGTGGCGTTTCGGGGAGCGATGGATGGCCAACCCATTTCAGCTCTCCGCTCAAAAGCGATTGCGCTTGGAGCTTTACTCGGTGGAGCGTTTCAATACCCGCATACGGCACCTTGGGCAGTTCCTCGACGTTCATTTCTGCCGCAT
>LCAH01000026.1 GCA_000996355.1 Candidatus Uhrbacteria bacterium GW2011_GWC2_41_11 | reverse complement strand
CAATTACCGGCTTGCCGCATGCGCTGGCTTCGAGAAATACTACGCCAAAGCCTTCGTAATCCCCCTTTAACTGGTCGTGTGATTCCGTTTCGCGGTTGGAAAGAACAAAGACATCGCAGAGATTATAATAGTCGGGCAACGACTCGTCAGTCACAAATCCGGTAAAAACAACAAGGTCATGAAGTTTTAGATTATCAGCAAGATTTTTGAGTCGTTGTTCTTCTCGTCCTTTGCCCACAATCATATATACTACGTTAGGAAATTGTTTTATAACGTGAGCCATGGCACGGATAACCATGTCGTGTCCCTTGCGTTCGTCCAGCCGTCCGACCGTCATAATAACCAGTTTATCCTGCAGACGGTATTTTTCAACAAGATACCGGGATTTCCCTTCTGGGTGGAAAAATACAGTGTCAACGCCCGGTACTAGCGTGACCATCTTGTCCCGTGAAATACCCCATCGTTTATACTCGTGCATGGTAAATTCACTGTTCGGAACAAGTTCCTCTGCCTCTTCTATGACCTTCTTCATGAGCCATGACATCATCCGTGAATTGCCGAAGCGGAGAGTTTCCGAGCCATAGACATACACACTGTATTTAATACCGAATAACTTCTTGCAAATAAGTCCGGCTGGTCCAACAGAGAGTATCTGGCCGCAATGCAGTTTTCCGATATTATACTTTTTTGCGTAGCAGAGTGCATAAAAAATATTGAATATCATTTTTACAAGTTTGGTCTTGCCAGATTCGCCGGTAGGGATTCTTTTCCGAATGATGTGAAATGACTCTCTTTTGTCGAACTCATTGCATCCAGGCACTTCTGGCGCTAATATCATAATCCTGTCGGGTGGAAGGCGTTTCCAGATTTGATAAAAGACCGTTGAAATGCCGCTTACAATAGGCGGGAAGTCATTGGTAATCAGCAGACTAATTTTTTTTGAACTTTGAGGTTTGTCGTTCATTTAAACTGTTTAAAGTTCAGAAATTTCAATGTAGGGGTTGAAAATCTTCAACCCCTACAAGTTGTTGCCAAAGGCAGCCTAATTTAATTCATCTTTTGAATTCTGCTTTCTTAATTAACGGCAATTTTTATTAAATTATAGCCGTATTTTCGGCAATAGACAATTTCTTTCTGTTGAACATTTGCTGCATATCAAAAAAGTCGCTGCCGTAGGCAACCTAATTATTGTTAACGGGGTTTTTCACAGAGCAGGAAATTAATGCTTTTCTTCTTTCCACAGGATTTGTATAATGTCTTGAAATTTAGATAAGGAGAATACTGATTGGGGATACGGAGAAAGTTTGGTTTCCTGCTCAAATACTCAAGGAGAGACCTCTTGGCTTTAGGATGTTTTCCCAAAACCCAACCCAACCCAACCCAACCCAACCCAACCCAACCCAACTAAAAACTTCATATCAATTCAGTTTTTTAAAAACACCATTCATGTATTCATCATATTTACCGCAGGGGACTGCCCAAAAAGTTATTGCCATGTCATTGCGAAGGAGGAACGACTGAAGCAATCCATTGATTTTAAAGGGTTTCAAAATAGATTGCTTCGCTCACGCTCGCAATGACAGTTGAAAATCGAACTTTTTGGACAGCCCCTTACACAGTCGGGAGTCGCATTGTATGAAGAAAAGTACGAATAAAAGCAAGCGAAAAAGAGCCGCAGCAGGGTCTTCGCAAGTATCCGCGGTAGGGAAGACACCTGCCAAAGGTATTAAAAAGGATTCCTTTTGTATTGTCGGGATGGGTGGTTCTGCCGGCGGGCTGGAGGCATTCGGACAGTTTTTTGCCCATGTGCCAGCCGACAGCGGAATGGCGTTTGTCCTTGTCCCGCATCTTGACCCGACCCACAAAGGCATGATGCCTGAGCTACTCCAGCGCTTCACCAAAATGCAGGTCTTTCAGGCAGAAGACGGGGTGAAAGTCCGGCCGAACTGTGTCTATGTGATTCCTCCAAACACGGACATGTCCATACTGCACGGAACCCTCCAGTTACTGGAACCATCGGCGCCTCGCGGTTTGCGGCTGCCGATTGATTTCTTCCTCCGTCACCTGGCGGAAGACCAGCAAGAGATGGCTGTTGGTATCATCCTTTCCGGAATGGGAACGGACGGCACCCTGGGCATTAAGTCAATCAAGGAAAAACTGGGTATGGTGATGGCGCAGGATGTCAGCTCGGCGAAGTATGATGGCATGCCGCGGAGCGCCATAGCTACCGGCCTTGTGGATTATATTGCACCTGCGGAAGAACTGCCCGCGAAACTGCTCGGTTATACAAAGCACTCATCAACAATCCTTAAAGAGAAACCCACGGTAGAAGAGAAATACACAAATGCGATGCAAAAGATAACCGTTCTTCTCCGGGACCAAACCGGACATGACTTTTCCTTCTACAAAAAGAATACGCTCATCCGTCGTATTGAAAGGCGGATGAGTGTCCATCAGATTACCAATGTCGATGTGTATATTCGTTATTTACGGGAGAACCCGCAGGAGATCGAATTACTTTTCAAAGAACTGCTGATTGGGGTGACCAGCTTTTTCAGAGACCATGAGGCATTCGATGTCCTGAGAGAGAAGGCAATTCCCCAGATGCTGAAAGGCAGGACGAAGGGAAACGTAGTGCGGGTCTGGGTTCCAGGCTGCTCAAGCGGGGAAGAGGCCTACTCCCTCGCCATCATTCTCCAGGAGTGTCGGGAAAAGCTGAAGCAAGGAGGCGTTTTAAAAATCCAGATTTTTGCTACGGACATAGACAAAGACGCCATTGCTAAGGCCCGTCAGGGAGTCTACGCCTCCAATATTGTCGCTGATGTATCTCCCGAACGCCTGCAGCGATTTTTTACGAAGGAAGACAACGGCTATCGGCTCAGCAAAGAAACCCGCGAGATGGTAATCTTTGCGCCGCAGAATATCATTATGGATCCGCCGTTTACCAAATTAGACCTGATTAGCTGCAGAAATATCCTGATTTATATGACGGCGGAACTGCAGAAAAAGCTTCTCCCGATCTTCTATTATGCCCTCAATCCCGGAGGACTTCTCTTTTTGGGCACTTCAGAGACCATCGGCAACCTGACCAACCTCTTTTCCCCTGTGGATGATAAGTGGAGGATTTTCAGGCGTAAAGAATCGGCATCCGCCAGGATGGGCTTGGTGGAACTGCCTCTGTCGTCATTGTCTCGTGGTGAGGGCAATCTACAACGCACGGCGAAGGCGCAAAAAGACATGGAAATTGCCATTCCGGACGTGGCACAACGAATCCTCATGGAGCATTTCGCTCCTTCCGCCGTGGTTATCAGTGAAAAGGGAGACATTGTTTACATAAGCGGGCGCACCGGGAAATATTTGGAACCGGCTGCCGGAAAAACCAATATGAATATCTTTGCGATGGCGCGCGATGGGTTAAGGATAGAATTGGCATGCGCCATTCGCAGGGCAATTGCACAGAAAAAAAGCGTAACCGTGAAGTGTTTGAAGGTCAAGACCAACGGTAATTACCAGACCATAGACCTCACCGTCAAGCCTTTCAGCGAATCGGAAGGCATGCGGGGCTTGTTGATGGTCGTATTCGCGGATGTTGAGACTCCACCCAAACAAGTAGTATCCGGCAAGACGAAAGCCTGTTCGGTTTCCCGGCAGAGCCAGATGTATAAGGAATTGAAAAAGGAACTCGCGTTTACCACGGAACATCTTCAGACAACTATGGAAGAGATGGAAACCTCCCAGGAAGAGCTCAAGTCAGCGAACGAGGAATTACAGTCTGCCAATGAGGAATTACAGAGCACCAATGAAGAATTGACGACGTCCAAGGAAGAGTTGCAATCGATGAACGAGGAACTGGTAACAGTCAATACCGAACTGCAGACGAAAATTGATGAGTTGGCGCGTACCAATAATGACATGCAGAACCTGCTCAACAACATAGAAATTGCAACGATCTTTTTGGATAACGACCTGAACATCAGGCGATTCACGCCGCAGGCAACGAAGATCATCAATCTGATTCCGGCAGATGTGGGACGTCCGATTACTCATATTGTCTCAAATCTGAAATATAAGGCGCTGATTGACGATATAAAGTCGGTCATTCAGACGCTCATATTCAAAGAAATACAGGTCGAAACCAAAGACGGATGCTGGTACCTTATGCGTATTATGCCGTATCGGACGCTTGATAATATTATCGACGGCGCGGTGATAATATTTGTGGATATTGCCGCTATAAAACAAATAGAGGCGTTACAGTTGGATATGAAAGAGAAGAAGATACTGCAAGAGTACCTAAACTATGTAAAAAGTATTGTAGATACCGTACGGGGGGCTTTGATTGTGCTTGATGCCGAACTGAGGGTTATTTCTGCCAGCTGGTCATTCTATCAGATGTTTCAGGTGACACCCGAAGAAACTGAAAGACAGTTTCTGTACGATCTGGGCAGCCGGCAGTGGGACATTCCTGAACTGCGGCGACTTTTGGAGAATGTTCTTCCAAGAAATAATCAAATTAATGACCACAAGATAGAGCATGACTTCCCCAAAATTGGCCGCAGGACGATGCTCATCAATGCCCGTCAAGTAATGCGGGAAGGCATTGGCACGCAAATGATACTCCTTGCTATAGAGGATATTACGGAACATGACAAAAAGAGTTAAGAGTTTAGTAACGGTTTAGGTAACTACTCAGGCACAAAGGCAGAGAGAGGGAAGGGAGAAGAACTCTATGGTTTCGTTGCTCAGTAGTTTAATTAAGAAAGTGGTTTCATGCGGGTTCAGATTTGTAATCGGAACCCTATAGTAATACAAACCAACCTAAACTCTAAACCAAAAACCCGAAACGGTAGTAAAGCCATGAAAGAAGATAAACCCGATTCCAGTTCGCCAGGATACCTCCGCTGCCGCGCAGAGGAACTGTTGAGAAAGAAAAAAATCAAGGACGTTCAAAAAATGACTGAAGAGGACGTACGAACTGCAGGTGCATCAAATCGAACTGGAAATGCAGAACGAGGAACTGAAACGCGCCCGGCAGGAACTTGAAGAATCACGGAATAAATACCTCGAATTGTACGAATTCTCGCCCATTGGATATTTCACCCTTGATAAACAGGGGGCGATCCTTGAGGTGAATCTGTCCGGAGCCGCTCTCCTGGGCGTTGAAAGGGGTTCCTTGGTTCGGAGGAGATTCCAGCTTTTTGTTGAGACGGATTTACGGCCAGACTTCAATTCCTTTTGTAATAGAATGTTCGGGTCTGACGTCAAACAAACCTGTGAACTGAGGCTTGTGAAGAACGATGCATCACCATTGTATGCCTATCTGGAAGGCATCGCTATGCGTGATGGTGAAGGGAATGTGAAACAATGCCAGATTGCTGTCGTCGATATTACCAAGCGAAAACATGCCGAAGAGGAACAGGTAAGACTGAAAGACGAGCTTTTCCACGCGCGGAATTTGGCTTCTGTTGGAAAACTGGCAGGAGGTGTTGCCCATAATTTCAATAATCTTCTTACCGTAGTAATGGGATACGCAAGCTTGTTAGCGACGGAGCTAAAGGAAGATGACCCGCTAAGGGAGTATGCGCAGAAAATTATACATTCATCACAAATAGCAGCCAACCTAACCCAGGATCTCCTTGCATTCAGCAGAAAAAAGCCCCTCAATCTGCAGCCAGTTAATATGAATAAAATTATAGAAGATACCGAAGGCATACTGTCCAAGCTCCTGAGGGAAAATATTAAACTCGGGACGGCGCTTTCCGATAAAGACTGTGTTGTAATGGCAGACAGTCACCAGATAATGCATGTATTAATGAACCTTGCAACAAATGCACGGGATGCCATGCCCAATGGGGGAGAATTGAAAATCTGCACAGATAGTGTGGGAATGGACGATGTATTTATAAAGGCGCATGGTTTTGGTGAAACAGGGAAATATGTCCTTATATCCATTTCTGATACGGGTGTAGGTATGGACGGAAGGACAAGATTGCGGGTATTTGAGCCGTTCTTTACCACGAAAGAGGTCGGGAGGGGCACGGGTCTTGGGCTTGCGAGTGTGTATGGGCTTGTCAAACAGCACAATGGTTACATAGAGGTAGAGAGCGAGGCGGGTAATGGCACGACCTTCAGGATATATCTGCCCCTGGTTACGCCACGGGTTTCCGGGATAAAAACAGAGGCAGAGAGCATGCCGAAAGGGGGCACGGAGACGATATTGCTGGCGGAGGACGAAGACGATGTAAGAAGTTTGATGAAAATAGCGCTTGAAAGAAATGGATATGAGGTGATAGAGGCAGTGGATGGAAAAGAAGCAGTGGATAAATTTGTGAGGGATGAGGATAAAATCAAGTTCCTGCTCTTTGACGTAATAATGCCCGCAAAAAGCGGCAGGCAGGCGTACGATGAAATAAAAAAGATAAAGCCTGATTTGAAAGCGCCAGTCCTTTTTATGACCGGCTATAGTGACGATGTTGTCCGCAAAGGGAATATCATCGATAGTGGATTGGACTATATTTTGAAACCTGTTTCACCAATAAGGCTTTTGGAAAAGGTGAGGGAGGTGCTGGATAGATAGATTGCGGAATACGGATTGTGGAATATTATAATACCCATTTCTCGTCAAAATATTATTACCGTTTGGATTTATACGTTATAAATCCAGCCCTATAGCCGCTTATGCCCCAAACTGCGATTAGGGGATTGCGTCTCTTGCAGGCAGATAATAGTAAACGGATAAAACTCGAAACGATGAACACGGGCAGCAAGGAACGGCTAAAATTTTTCAGGAAAAAAAGCATATTGTTGTGCCCATACCAGTAAAACCACTGTTT
>LCAH01000025.1 GCA_000996355.1 Candidatus Uhrbacteria bacterium GW2011_GWC2_41_11 | reverse complement strand
ACTTTCATCTTCTCCAAAACTTTCTGCCCATTCAATATATCTTTGACGTGACCAAATTGTTTCATCTTCTACCTCTCTTTGTTCTTTTCCACTCATGGAAATATCTGCAGGAGGAAGATCTTGTTGTGGTTCTGATCTGGAAGACTCTTCTTCTCCTAAGGCTTCTGTGAGTGCTTGTGTTGTAGCTGAATCTAAAAAACGACCTGTTAATTCAAAAGGAGTTCCTGTTCTTTGATCAGGAGGATGAAAGGGATTACGGAGAGAGTCAGGGGACATAGAAAAATATTGGAGATTATTTTCCATTCAATCCAACCACATCCGTTGATGGATAAAATGCAGCCCAAGCAAACCAATAAAAAGGAAATAATGAAACTGTTTTCAATGTTGTACCGGCGAGCTCGCCCTTGATTCCTTTTCCGTCAAAATTCCATGTGGTTCCGGTTTCCTTATCTTTCAAAACTGTTCCATTCCATTCAAATGTCAGTGTGTGCCCATCAAGATCACGAGAAAATCCCTGAACAGTTTCCTGTTCTTTGTCATACAAAACTAAAAGAGAATATGTTGATACATCGTCTGAGATGACTCGATCACGTATCAAACGATCAAGAGGAAATGCTCTCGCAGATCCATCATGTTCAAATCCAAAAATACGTGTCTTTGGTGAAAGACGATCATCAATAGATGTGAGAGGAAACCAAACCTGCTTTGAATCATAATACGATGTGCCATACGGATCTCTCGTATAATCACGCACCGCTCCGGTTTCTCGAGAAAGCACTTCTCCTTTAGGAAAATGATTTCGAAATTGTTTCCATGAAATAACTGTGGAAGGATATGGCTGAAAAGTGGTTCCTGTAAGATCTCCGCGAACAGCCCGTGTATAGGCCTGACTCCACAGTGTATCTGTTTTCCGATCGTACATGAGCAAATTATTGTTATAAATTTCCCCAGATGTTCCAAAATCCAACACACCAACATCACCACCAAAATCACGTTGAAAAACAAGACCGGAAAATGTCAGCGGACTAAATGTCACCACAAGAGGCATTCCTCCAAATACATCATTCACAACCTCATGCCACACCAAAATCTGATATGGATAAAATCGAACATGACCGTCTTTTTCAACCAAAAGTCCCACCCCGTCTTCTTTTAAATACTGATCTGCCGCTGCCACAGATTCAAATTGAGGATCCGCAATGGGCGGAATACCATCCTTTGCCACACCCGCAGACACAATTTCTTGCAAAGGAATAAGATGTTTTACATTGTCTGTTGTGTGAACCTCAGAAAAAAGAGGGGCAATAGGTTCAGAAACAATGGGAGTTCGTCGCAATCCATATTCGCGCCAAAAAATAAATCCACCTAAAAGAATAAGAATAACAAAAAAAAGAATCCAATGAAAACGATGTTTCATAAAAAAGATAATGGTCTTAAAGCAATCAAAAAATCAGCCACATTCATTCCGGTCACTCCTGTTAAAATTTGCGCATCAACACGCTTAAAAAAAGAAAAGGAATCATTGGAACGCAAATATCGACCCGGATCCAACTTAAGACGTACAGCCCGCTCCTTAACAAACGCATCCGCGATCGCTCCTGCAACTGGTGTATTATCAATTCCATCTGAAGCACACGAAAGTAAAAGGGCATCTTCCGGTAAAAATAAAAGAGATCCTAAAGCTGTTTCCTGATTCCTTCCTCCACGTCCATTTCCTGTCATGCTCACGGTTGTTTCTCCGGCTGCAATCAATACTTCGCCCGGATGCACTTTTTCTGCCATGGTACGACCGACTATTCGAGCTTCCCCTTCGAGACGAGTAGATACAATTCTTGGAATATATCCCAAACGTTTTGCTTCTTCTTTCATAGCATTCACAGCCTCACGATTTGAAACAATGAGAATATTTGAAACAGATCGAAAAATATTTTTATCTTTCGGTGTTTCTTTTAACGTACAAGAAGGAAGATGACACGCTTGCAATAGATGATACTTATTGAGAATAACTTGGGCATCTTCCACGGTTGTTTTATCCAAAAACGTTGGACCAGAAGCAACCGTGGATAATTCATTTCCAACCACATCAGAAAAAATAAGACCAACGACTTGTGCTGGCTGAGCCAAAGCTGCAAGTTGACCACCTTGAATATCTGATGTGTGTTTACGCACCGTGTTTATCTCCTCAATCGTCGCACCTTTTTCCATGAGAGTACGTGTAAGCAAGGACAAATTCTCACAACTCAAATCTGTAGGCCAACACAAAAGAGAAGAACCACCACCTGACACAACGACAAGAACTAAATCATCCTTTTCAAGATGTTTCAAAATTCCAAGCATTTCTCCGGTTGCTTTCATGTTTGGAAGAGATGGAAATGGATGTGTCCCTTTTCGACAAGTCAGTCGCTTGAGTAATCCGACTTTTACATCCAATACAACACCATCTGTAATCCTTGAACCCAAAATCTGTTCAAGAGTTTTTGCTGCATCAAACGCCACTTTTCCAACGGCTAATACATAGATATTTCGATAGCGATCAAGCTGATACGAACGATTTTGTATTTTCAAAATGTTTCCTGTTCGATGAACAGATCGTCGAATAGCCTCCTCTGTATTGATTGCATGCAATCCAGCCTCAAGAATTGCGAGAGCATCTTTTCGTAACTTCCCTTTTGCAAGCGTTCGAATATTTCGAACAAAATGTTTCATACCGTTTTATGGGTTTGTCCAAAAAATCCAGAAAAAACAAAAGCAGGTTCTTTTCCTTGTATGAGAATATTTTCCAAAGCCACAAAAAGAGGGAGATGCGATTCTTTTGCCATGTCTGGAAAAAGCGTATTCAACACGTGAAGAGAAAGGGTTCCTTCACTTTCTTGCGTCAACTTCCCTGTTTGAGCAGCAAGTCTTCCTGTTTCACGATTACGTGAATATGAACTGCATCCCGTTGCCAAAAAATCTCCAACCCCCGCACTCGAAAGAACCGCATCCGGATCTAATTCCAATTTTTCAAACAAAAAACGCATTTCACGAATTGCTTGACTTGCAAACCAACCTTTTGCATTCCAACCCCATTCCAACCCTTCCGCAATCCCTAAACCAAATGCATACACATTTTTCAAAACACCATCCCATGCCACAGCCCGCGGTTCTCCTCCGAATTCCATGCGTAAATGCGTTCCACAAAACAGACTGGATATTGTTTGAAAAATTTCCGTTTCCTTTGTCCCGACAGCGGCAACGCCAAATTGATTCGCTATCAGTTCTTCCGCCAAAAGTGGTCCTCCTAAAATGGCATATTTTTGACCTATAGGCAGAACATCTTCCAATACACGATCCATTGTCCAGCCTGTTTCTTGTTCCAAACCTTTTGCAAGAGAAACAACTATTGTGTGAGAAGAAAGATGAGAAGTAATTTGAGAAACGATTCCACGGATTCCAGCAGCAGGAACACAAATAAAAACAACATCCGCTTTTGGAACACTCTGTTCCAGAGAAATCATATCTGGAATCTTTTCCGCGTGACGATCCCACATCATAAGGTTCACATGTGGTTTTAATATGAAGCCAAGCGCAGATCCAATTTCTCCAGCCCCAATAATCAAAACGGATGTTTCATTCAATGCAGACATAATAAAAACAAAATGTTTTCGACAAAGATTTTCTATTTTGTTTCTGTTGGAACAGAAGGTAATGGACAACTTGTACGAGTAGATAATTCCTCCAAAGTGACTTCTTGTTCAATGCGAGATCCATCTGCAAATTCCCAGGTTGGGTATCCTTCAATCTTCGCTTGTTTACATTCCTCTGTTTGACCGCCTTTATTCGACAACGAACATTCCACGTACATCATTTTTTTCCAACTATCTCCGAATAGTTTTTTTTGGTTTGCACAATGAGAACACCAGTAAGCTCCGTACATTTTTACCCCTTTATCTGCGAGACACTGAGCAAATCCGTCGTATAATGCTCCAGTTCTGAAAGAAGAACGATTTTGAATGACCGCAAAGCTCACAAGCCCAACAATAACGATAATGGATAATATGCACAAAATAATAAATGATCTGGATTCTTTCATATTTTTTAACACAAATAAGTAAAGACAATTTAACACGACTACACGATCAAAACAAACGCGACAACCGTACAAAAACATTCTGGTTAAGGTGAAAATGTGATATTATGTTCATTACTTTCTTTTATTCCTAACTTTTTTTTATGAACATGTGGCCAACTTGGCACGAAAATCGTCCATTTGTCGTTATTCTTCTTGTTTTATTCTTAAGCATGATTGTCTTTTTCGGTGTAAAGATCGACAACACTCTCCGAACAAGCAAGGAAATCGGCAGACCGCAACCGTTTGAACACCAAATTACCGTTGAGGGTGAAGGTCGTGCCACAGGCAAACCAGACATTGCAACGATTTCTCTCAGTGTCGATAGCAAAGGAGAACAAGTTGCAGCGGCACAAGAAAAAAATACCGAAACCATGAATACGATTATCAAAGAAGTCAAAGCACTTGGTATTGATGAAAAAGATGTTCAGACCACAAACTATAATGTGTACGAAGACAAATACTGGGATCCAGAAACAGGTGAAGATAAATCCAATGGATGGGTTGTTTCTCAACAGATCACCATTAAAATTCGCGATACTTCTAAAATTGCAGATGTCCTTACCGTTGGAGGAAAAAACAATGCAACCAATATTGTTGGACCAAACTTCACGATTGATGACACATCAAACCTGAAAGCTGAAGCAAGAAAAGAAGCCATTGCAGAAGCAACTAAAAAAGCAAAAGAACTTGCAAAGACTTTGGGAGTCAGACTGGAAAAAATCATCGGATATACGGAATGGACAACGGATTCAAATCCATATTCTTCTCTTGGAATGGGTGGTCTTGGAGGAATGTTTGATTCAACAAAGAATGTGATGCCTGATATTCAAGCAGGATCAAATGAAGTAAAACTGAATGTTTCTTTGATCTACACCATTGCGGAATAACATAAAAAAATCATTTATTTTCTACCACTCACCCAACCTTCTCACACCTCTTTCTCCTTATGTCCCCTGACTCTCTCCGTAATCCCTTTCATCCTCCTGATCAAAGAACAGGAACTTCTTCTGAATTGACACGCCATCTTCTACCTTCAGCTGATGCCCAAGCACTCACAGAAGCCTTAGGAGAA
>LCAH01000024.1 GCA_000996355.1 Candidatus Uhrbacteria bacterium GW2011_GWC2_41_11 | reverse complement strand
GTGCTTACTGATATTCCCGCAACAGAAATTCCTGCAGGAATTGAAATTGGAGGATATGTGTATATTAGTGCTTCTCAAACAGACCTTATCGCTGATGCAAAGAGAAAAGGGTATCAGTAGGAAATTAATAAAAATTATGTCCCTCGACTCTCTCCGTAATCCCTTTCATCCTCCTGATCAAAGAACAGGAACTCCTTTTGAATTAACACGCCATCTTCTACCTTCAGCCGAAGCTCAAGCACTCACAGAAGCTTTAGGAGAAGATGAACCTTCCAAATTAGAACCACAACAAGACCTTCCTCCTGCAGATATTTCCATGAGCGGAGAAGAACGAAAGGAGGTAGAAAAAGAACCTCTCTGGATAAAAGAAGAAGCATGGGTAGATGAAACCTTCAAATTTCAACCCGACGGAACAACGGTTGTAAATACAGATTTGATTTTAGAAGCTAAAGAAATCAAACAACTTCCTATTGGTTTGATGGAGGTAAAAGGAAAACTTGATATTTCTAAAAATTCCTCTTTTAAACTCAATGGATATCCAAAGAGGGTTGGTGGATATTTTGATTGTAGTTATAATGATCTCTCATCTCCTCAAGGAATGCCGGAGGAGGTTGGAGGAGATATTAGTTTTGAATATAGCAACCTCAATTTTCTTGTTGGGTTACCGAAAAAAGTAAATGGAGAACTTAATTTGATTGGTAATCAACTAGTAAACCTAAAAGGTATTTCAAAAAAGATTGATGGAAGTTTATTTGTTTCAGATAATCCTCTTGGTTCATTGAATGATTTAGTTGGAACAAAAATAGATAATTCTTTATCTCTCCGCAACAGAAATTCCTGCAGGAATAGAAATAGGGGGAGATATTTATATACATAAATATCAAACAGACCTTATCGCTGATGCAAAGAGAAAAGGGTATCATGTAGGAAATTAATAAAATAAGTATTTTTTTTATGGAAGGTGAACATGGTTACAGACCCAATGTGGAAGATAAGTTATATTATTTTCGAAAATTAAAAGAAGGAGGTGAAGGAGTGGAAGAAGGAGATTTTGAGATGAATATGGAAGAGCTGAGAGAATTTGCAAAAGGGGAAGGAGAAAAAGAAACGAGAGAGCAATGGTATCCTGGTTGGACGAAACAAGATTTTGAAAGATTGATTCAAAAATTAGAAAATGAAGGAATCGTTGAATAAAAAGGCAAAATTATTCCATATTTATTTATTTGCTTTTTTAGACAAAAACACCCATACTTGTTGGGTATTTTGTTTTTATTCGACCTATTCATCTAGTTTCCCTATCAAATCTACTCCCTATCACTATGCCTGACTTTCTTAAAATGATTTTTGGAGATCCAAATAAAAAAATCGTTGCAGACCTGCAAAAACGTGTGGAGAAAATCAATGCGTTTGAGTCTTCGTTTCAAACACTTTCCGATGAAATGTTGCGTGCAAAAACAACTGAGTTCAAAGAGCGTCTGACAAAAGGCGAAACATTGGACGATCTTTTACCTGAGGCGTTTGCGGCCGTGCGCGAAGCATCTAAACGCCAACTTAAACAGCGTCATTTTGATGTGCAGCTTATGGGTGGCATGGTTTTGCATCGCGGAGCCATCGCAGAAATGCGTACCGGAGAAGGAAAAACGCTTACGGCGACTGCGCCTTTGTATTTGAATGCACTTGCCGGAAAAGGATGTCATTTGGTTACGGTCAATGATTATCTTGCACGTCGTGATGCGGTTTGGATGGGACAGATTTTTTATGCGCTTGGTCTTTCGGTGAGTAGTATTCAACACGATGCCGCTTTTTTGTATGACCCTGCCTATAAACATGTTCCTGAATCTGAAACAGAAGGTAAACATGACGAAGAACGCGATACAACCGGATCATTCCGTGTACACATGGATTATATGCGTCCGGTGAGTCGTAAGGAAGCGTATGCCGCAGATATTACCTACGGAACAAACAACGAATTTGGGTTTGATTATTTGCGCGATAACATGGTTTCGCGTCTTGAACAAAAAGTTCAGCGTAAATTGTATTTCGCTATTGTGGACGAAGTCGACTCCATTTTGATTGATGAAGCGCGTACTCCGCTTATTATTTCCGCTCCTGCGGAAGAATCCAACCAGTTGTATTACCGATTTGTATCTATTGTTCAGACGTTAGTTCTCCAGGAAGATTATAATGTAGACGAAAAAATGCGTGCGACGACGTTAACGGAAAGCGGTATTGCAAAAATCGAAAAAGCCCTTGGAATTGAAAATTTATATGTCCAAGGGGGAATTACCATGGTTCATCATGCGGAACAGGCATTGCGTGCGCATGCTTTGTATAAATGCGATCGAGATTATGTGGTAAAAGAAGGAGAAGTGATTATTGTGGATGAGTTTACCGGTCGCCTCATGCATGGACGCCGTTATTCAGAAGGATTGCATCAAGCCATTGAAGCAAAAGAAGGAGTTCCAATTCAGCGAGAAAGTGAAACGCTCGCAACGATTACGTTTCAAAATTATTTCCGCATGTACGAAAAGCTTGCGGGTATGACCGGAACAGCTGCAACGGAAGCTGAAGAATTTGGAAAGATTTATCATTTGGAAGTGACGTCTATTCCGACGAGTCGTCCAAATTGTCGTGTGGACCTTGCAGATCGTGTATATAAAAATGAATCAGGAAAATTTTTGTCTGTGGCGCGAGAAGTAAAACGGTTGCATGAGATAGGACAGCCGGTTCTTATCGGAACAATTTCCATTGAAAAAAATGAACAATTGAGTGAGTTATTGAAACGCGAGGGAGTGCCGCACAATATTTTGAATGCAAAAAATCACGAAAAAGAAGCAGAATTCATTGCCCAAGCCGGACGTCGCGGAGCGGTTACGCTTGCCACAAACATGGCCGGTCGTGGAGTCGATATTATTCTTGGAGGAAACCCTCCAGATGCTGTTGAAGCAGAAAAGGTTCGCAAACTCGGCGGATTATTTGTGATTGGAACGGAACGTCATGAATCCAGACGTATTGATAATCAATTGCGTGGTCGTTGTGGACGTCAGGGTGACCCTGGAAAAACACAATTCTATGTGTCTATGGAAGATGATCTTATGCGCATCTTTGGTTCTGATCGTGTCCGTCGAATGATGGATGCACTTGGTATTCCTGATGATGAATCCATTGAAAATCGGATGGTGACTTCTTCCATTGAAAAAGCACAACAGCGTGTCGAAGGACATCATTTTGATACACGTAAACATTTGCTTGAATATGATGATGTGTTGAACAAGCATCGTGAATTATTGTATACCCGTCGCGAAGAAGTATTAGCTGCCTATGAAGAACCGCACTTAGATGCATTACAGGAAAAAATTTTAGAAATTACAGAAGATGAACTTGAACAGATTGTGTTATTTCACACAAATACAGGGACAGAATTTGGTTCTGAGAAGCGGGAAAACGGAGACTGGGATACAAAGGAAATCATGGAAGTCATTCAAACCATACTGCCTTTGAGTGAGGAAGCTAAAAGACAGTTGGAAGAAGCCGCTTTGAAAACAGGAGTCGATAAACTGCATGTGGCAGAACAACGAACAAGAATTATTGAAACTTCCATGAATGTTGCGCGAAAAATATATGGGGAGATTGTAGAAAAAATGGGAAATCGTGCTCGATTAAAAGATTTGGAACGAAATGTCATTTTGCGTGCCATGGATCGTCTTTGGATTGACCACTTGGCTGCCATGACTCAGCTTCGAACAGGCATTGGACTCCGCGGATATGGTCAGCTTGATCCGCTTGTTGAATATAAAAAAGAAGCATTCGGTATGTTCAATCGATTGCTTGCAGCGATCAATGAAGAAATTGCGAATAATTTTTTTAAAGTCGCCACACATGCCGCTCAGGCTCAACAAGCCATTACTCTAGGCAAATCTTTGCTTGAACGTGCGGGAGTTGTTTTGACCGGAGCAGTAAAAACAGCCGGATCAACACCTGTTCCATCTACTCCAAAAATAGGAGGGGATGAAAAAGTTGGACGTAATGATGATTGTCCGTGCGGAAGCGGGAAGAAGTATAAGAAGTGTCATGGAGCGTAAAACGGTATTGCGAGATCGAGGCGGAAGAGGAAATATATTATGAATCAAGTAGTCATTGGTCTTATTACACGGAAAAAAACTGATGGAGAAATGGAATATTTGCTTATACAGTCCAAAAAAGATTTTGGAGAATTTTCAGGTTGTTGGTATCCACCAGGAGGTCATTTAGAAAAGGGAGAAAACGAAGAAGATGCTCTCGTTCGTGAGATAAAAGAGGAACTTCATCTTCATGTGAGACCGTTGAGAAAAGTGGCGGAAACACCGGGAGATGTTGAGAATCAAAACACGCATTGGTGGATTTGTGACGCTCTGTCCGAAGAGATGAATGTGGATCAAATAGAACTCTCCGGAGCAGGTTGGTTTACGAAGCAAGATTTGAAATCTTTGCGTCTTTGGCCTGCGACCGAGTCTTTTTTTAATACATATATTTTTGGAGAAAAGGAACGAAAAACATGAAAAAGCGAGGATTTGGAAGATTTATTTTTGGAGATTCTGATATTTCCTTGAGCATGAATTAAGAAAGGTAAAAGATGCAAAGTCATAAAAATTTCCACGTAGGAACATATGTCATCTATTATAGATGTAAAAAATTTAACACGTAGATTTGGTGAGTTTACAGCCGTTGATAATCTTTCTTTTTCTGTTGAAAAAGGAGAAATTTTTGCTTTTCTTGGTCCGAATGGTGCAGGGAAGACAACAACTATTAAAATGCTCACCACTCTTCTTAAACCCACATCAGGAGAAATACGCCTTGATGGGCACGATCCAATTCATGAACAAAATGAGGTACGCAAAAGTTTTGGGATTATTTTTCAAGATCCAAGCCTTGATGATGAATTGACAGCTTATGAAAATATGGAATTTCATGGAGTTTTGTATGGAGTTGAAAAAACGGTCCGTCGTGCGCGCATAGAAGAGTTTCTCAAAGTTGTTGAGCTTTGGGATCGTAAAAATGATCTTGTTAAACATTTTTCTGGTGGGATGAAACGTCGACTGGAAATTGCACGCGGACTTTTACATCACCCAAAAATTCTTTTTTTAGATGAACCAACGATTGGTCTTGATCCGCAGACGCGTAATCATATTTGGAGCTATGTGCAAGCACTGAACAAAAAAGAAGGGATCACAGTATTTTTGACAACCCATTATATGGAGGAAGCAGATCGTATGGCTGATCGTGTGGCTGTAATTGATCATGGAAAATTAATTGCGATTGGGACATCTGCGGAGTTCAAGGAAAAAACAAAAACATCTACATTGGAAGATGCGTTTATTGCTCTCACGGGAAATACGATTCGTGCAGAAGAAGTGAATGCACAAGATGCTATGCGTATGCATCGTCGAGCTTGGGGTGGACGTTCATAAATTTTATCCTCGTATGAATGTTATTTATATTCTTTGGCTTCGACAATTGAAACGATATACACGATCAAAAGCACGCATGATTGGATCACTTGGCCAACCATTGTTGTTTCTCCTTGCGCTTGGATTTGGATTCGGTCCTATTTATGAGCAGGCCGGTGGAGGAGATTATTTTCAATTTATTGCCCCAGGAATTATTTCCATGGGAATTTTGTTTACCGCTGTTTTTTCTGGGATTGAAATGATTTGGGATCGTCAGTTTGGTTTTTTGAAAGAAACGTTAGTGGCAGCTGTGTCTCGTACGCAAATCATGTTTGGTCGAACGCTTGGGGGCGCGACCGTTGCATTTATTCAAGGACTTGCTGTTTTAGTTCTTGCTGTTTTATTTGGATTTCGACCTCAATCTCTTGCTCTTCTTCCCGTCGCTTTTGCAGCCATGTTTTTAACAGCTCTTCTTTTCACGGCATTCGGAACAGCGATCGCTTCTCGAATGGAAGATATGCAGGCATTTCCTCTTATTATGAACTTTGTCATGATGCCACTCTTTTTTCTTTCTGGATCATTGTTTCCTCTCCAGGGTTTACCTGCTGTTATGACAGATATTGCGGCTATAAACCCGCTTTCGTATGGGGTGGATGCATTACGAGCAACTCTTGTGAATGGTTCATATTTTGGTCTTGGAATAGATTTTTTGGTTCTCTCGATTATGACTGCTTGTATGATTGTACTTGGCAGCCGGCTTTTTTCAAAGATTCAGTTGTAAGAATGTATGAAAATTTTGTTCGACTCTTATTCAAATGTTTGTGCAGGATTGTCAGAACGAGTAGATGGATCCATGACCTGGTGGAATACAAAACCAATCGACCCTCTTGTAAAAGAACGTCGAGATCATTTTTTTGAAAAACAAGGAATTGAACCAACGCGAGTGGTAAGTGGTGGGTTGATACATGGAAACCATACCGTTGTGGTAGGAGAACAAGAAGCAGGCGAATATCTTTTGGATACAGATGCTTTGGTGACACAAACACCAAATGTATTTCTTACGATTACTGTTGCTGATTGTTTGCCTGTATTTTTTTATGATTCTGTTACTTTGAGTGTGGGGATTGCTCATGCTGGTTGGAAAGGAATGATAAAAGGGGTTCTTGAATCTGTTGTGTGTACATTTCAAGAAGCATTTGATTCACATCCATCAGATATTCAAGTGGTGATTGGTCCATATATCCAATCTTGTCATTTTGAGGTTCAACAAGATGTTGCTGCGGAGTTTAATGTTCGATGTGTGGAGAGACGTGATCATAATCTTTTTGTGAATCTTGGAACTGAAGCAAAACAAAGATTGAATAAAGTTGGTGTTCAAAATATATCGATTGATTCAATGTGTACATTTGACATTCCAAGTCGTTTCTTTTCTGCACGTCGCGATAAAAT
>LCAH01000023.1 GCA_000996355.1 Candidatus Uhrbacteria bacterium GW2011_GWC2_41_11 | reverse complement strand
ATGACTTTGCGATAGTTTATCATTCACTTTTTCTCGAAATTTACTATCAGCTAAAAACAATTCGCCAGAAACTACGCCTTGCGCAAAAAGATGACTTAAAACTGCCGAACCGCCGTAATGCTTAACGTGAATTATAGTCTTGTCTTTTGTGTAAAGGTCACAAAACTCAATTTTGCTATGACCACCACCATGGCTGATATTCTCTCTATCCATGCAGCAAAAATTACTATCTTGTGTCGCTACAGCCTTATTGTATTCATTTTCATTTTTCTGACTGTAGGACGGCAACGTAATTGGCGCATTCGCCTTTTTAATTTCGGCATACTCAGTATTCACTTGTTCTGAAAACTCCTTCTCGATTTCAAACCATTTGCCATTGCTCAGCAGAAAGGTCTTCTTCTTTACGTCATCAACTATTTCGCAATAAACGCACTTGTAAACCTTCCAATGGTACTTCGTTTCATCGTTACTTGCCGCAAAGCAGGTAACCTCATCTTGTTTTAGCTTCTCAAGTGAAATATTGCCTTTTTCTGCATCTGAAAGGCTGCTTAAATAATCAGCAAAGCAAATATCCTCTTTTAGATCTTCTTTATTGCCATCATAGGAAAATCCTGCAACATCTTCCCATTCAACGATTTCTGGGACAGCCAGCCAAGTTTTGTCTAAATTGTTTGTCTTTATACTGATTTGGTTTTAGGGTCTTTTACTTCGGCAATTTGATCGATCCAAGCAAAATCCTTCTTATATTCCTCGCTCAAAAATTTTTCGTAGCATTGTTTCAAAAAATTATTTATACCTGCGAGGTCGATTTTCGCTGATACATGGAGTGCATCATTTCCAGTAATGGTTTTACCAAACAATTCGCTTTTGGAACCACCAGTAATTGACCGAATCAAATCTTGTTCGATATCAATCCCAAAATCGGCCGCGATACCAGCCCTGCTCAGTTGTTCACTGGTATCTTTTGGCACAGAAGCCATGCTTTTCTTATCAATCTTTCTGATCGTATCGGGAGCGATCATGTTCAGGGTTGTCCGTAAACCAAAACGCTCTTCCCAAATTCCAGGAACCATCATCGTCCAGCCATAGCCAAATGGGATAGCAAATATCCTTTTTTTATCGCCAGAAACAGGGACTTCCAAAAGCAAAATCGCCCTTGAGACAGCATTGAATAGATTAATCTCTCCGAGTACCGAACTAAAAAACTTTTTAAGCCATGAGGGCTTATAGTTATGCGAATCACCGTAATAAAAAACACCGACACCTTCTACAGTTTTGGTTTGAAGGGTGTCATGTTTCTTTAGGATAGCAGTATGATCTGTAAATTCCTCCTTTACGAGATAAACCGCCAATTTGTTAGAAGGAATTTTTTGCATGACTTAAATTATGGCTTTCTCAATATCTGCTTTTGCAGATTGAAGTTTGTCGATAACTTGATTTTGTATATCAATTATTCGTTTTTTAATTATTTCAACCTTAGCGACAATTTCATTTTGCTTTAACAGCGGAGGGATTGGAATGTTAACGCTCCAATAATCTTCCATTATTAAATTTCTTAATCCAGTAGTGTTCATTTGTAGATATTTAGTAAATCCCACTGAGTGATACGTTCCTAGTGTTATGTAAACAAATTTGGGATTCACCCCCTCCACGATTGATATCTTTTGTAAAAAATTTGAGTATCCATAATGTATATCTAAATCAATAAATGCCACTCGGCCAACTGGTGTTTTTTCTCCACCGCCAGACTTTTCAACAATAATATCACCTTTTTTTAAAACAAAATTGGGTATTTCCGATGTTTTAATAGCTCGTTCCGCAATATTACTAAGATTTATATTATTTATCCCGTCAAAATTTGTAGCGCGTAAAATTTTAAGTACCGTGCTGTTCTTGGTAGGCTTTTCATCACCCCATTTCCCTCCACAAGTAGCCCGAGTGATCTCGAATAATTTCTTACTTTTGTATTTTCCTTTAATGTTCCGTGCGGTCTTTGCATTAATAGTATTAAAATCGACACCCCATCTTTCTAGGTCGCTGAAATGCACGACAAATGCGCCATCGTTTTTTTGAGGTTCTTTTAATTGAATTCCCAACTCACTTAAAACAAAACGATCAATACTGCTTTCAAGGTCGCTGGCAGACTTCTTTAATCCATGAACTTCCATTTGAGCCTTGTGCCAATCGTTAACAATTCCTTCCTGAATATTCATTGCAGGAACGCGAACGAACAAACTTTCAAAATCAGACGGCTTTACTCTTTTTCTTCCACTTGCTCCGCTAACAATGGAATTGATCAAATTCTTAAACGCCGAACTTTGTAGGTAGAGTTGTAAATACACGGGATGAATAACGGAAGTATCTATCTCGTAAATTGGAAATTCAGCGGTAAAAAGTGCTCGTGAATATTGGTCAGGAATAATGTCGCCTTTGTCTGCTACAAATAATTGTCCTTTAATTTGATTGCTTTCTCTTTGACTGAACTCACCACCAAAATGTAGCGAAAGCATTGGGACGTCATCTGTGCCATTCCATTGATTTTGTTTTTTACGCAATAAGGTGCCAAGCCGCACATGGTCTGCTCCGATATTGGAAAAGAGCAGGAAGCTTTTTACGTCCCAGCGAGCTAAATCTCGATAATGTGTAACTACTGTTCGCATAGTTATTTGGTTTTATCAGCAAAAGCCTCTGGATCGCTCTTGAATTTCTTGTATTGCTCGTATACATCGGGTAATTCGTTTATATCTTCCTCACCAGTCGAAGAAATACCTACTTTCTCAGCCTCACACATGAAGATTGGATAATCAAAATCAATCCGAGCCAACTTTCGTGATTCAGTTTCGACAAATTCATCAAGCTCTTTCAATTTTGCCTTTGCTATCTTTTTCTTGTCTTTATCGGCCTTTCGATTGTTTAGGATTGTACTAATTTCAGCTCTCTCTTTCTGCTGGTTCTTCAAAATTTCCTCACGCTTAAAATCTAGTAAACCAATCCAATTCTTACTTTCTTGTGCGGTAAATTTTTGCATGAACAACAAGCTAGTCTTTACTGACGCTTTCGCCGAAACAAATGTGTCTTGAGGCAAAGAAACGATAGCGGAGATATATGCCCGATCTTCGGCAAACTGGCGCACGTAAGCAAGGGAAGGGTTGTTATAGACACCCTCAGGAAGCACGATTCCCATTCTTCCTCCGTCTTTCAAAAGGGATAAACATCGTTCAATGAATAGGAGTTCAGTTTTAATAGAATCTCCCTTAGGCAGTTCAAACAATGAAGCAATCGGCTTGCCTTTCGCGGCTTTGATTTTTGCCTGTGAAATATCGTAGGCGTCTCCGTAAACTTGGCGATAATAATTCACAACATCATCATCCAGTTCCAACTGAGCCTCAACAACCGTATCATCCTTTTCAACCATCTGACCGAAGGGTGGATTCGCCAAAACCACATCAAACCGTTCCTCAAAAATTCCGTTTACGTTTAAAAAGCCGTCATGGTGATGGATTCCACCGTGGCCGTCTCCGTGCATAATCATGTTCATCTTACTCGTACGCGCCATGCGATCGTTTGCATCGGTTCCGTAAACACACCTATTTGCTAATTTCCAGATACGAGAATTTGCTAATTCTTTATCTAGTTCCTTTTGCAATTCCTCATATATTTCCGTTAGCTTTTCAGCTTTTTCATCTTCTGAAAGTTTGGAATCCTTTTCGATTACAGCTTTATTCTTTTGATACTCTTTATCTACTGCCTCATAAATCTGCTCGCGCACTATTTCAAAAAAACGAATAAGAAATCCGCCTGACCCTGAGGCAGGATCACAAACAACTTCGCCTTCTTTAGGCTCAATCATCTTAACCATGAATTCCACGATAGGCCGTGGCGTGAAAAACTGCCCAATTTCACCACGGAAAGTTTTACCCAAAAACTTTTCAAAGGCGACACCCTTAATATCAGTAGATGTTCCTGAAAGGTTATATTTCTCTAATTTCTCAATTATTGCCTTAATTGTGTTTGCACGAAGATTGATTTTTTCGTCCTTCGCAAAAATCCTATCCTTGCCGAACTCTTTCTTCGTCTGGTCAAAAATGACAGTTAAATAGTTTGGAGTGTACTTCTCAGCACTTTCAACCCAATCAAGAGAAAATATATTGTTTTTCATGTCTGCCTTGAGATGTCTCTCGGCATACACTTTCATGAAAAGGATCTTGGCAATTTCATCAAATGCAGCGGCTGGATCAAGTTTTTCCCTGTTACGAATAATGTTGTGGCAAGAATGCAGTAGATCGGCGAATTCATTTTCTTTAAAAACTTTTAAACGAGCCAATAATTCCTCAATTTGTTTATCGGATGCGTTTGCGCGTGGTGCGTCCTCAATTTCTTCCGTATACCCAGGCATTCGATCCTTTTTTACTTTCCAGTATTTGGTTTCTTTGCTGTTATGCGTAACGAAAAAAGGCGCATTAACGATTTTTGCGTAGTTTTCGCCCTGAGAGTAATCCCAACTAGTGATCGTAACATTATCTGACTTGCACTCTACGATAATTAAGGGGGACTTCTGTCTTTGCTTTTCTTCTTCCGTTTTCCATACAACCAAATCAGCCCGTGCCTTACCTGTGCCACGTGCTCCAGTTATTTCCAACTCTTCGTCAATTTGGCCAAGCGTATAGCCATAGTCATTTACCAAAACTAAGAGATAATTTTGGCGGACAATTTCTTCTGGCGTTCGCACAAGCCACTTACTACGAACGTGGCTCCAAATTTTATTGTCCTTTTCTTGAATTGTAAGAGGTGAATTTGTCATAAGTTTATTTTATTAAGTCATCAACGCCGATTCCCAGTCCAGCCGCAATCTTCGTAACCGTATCAATCGACGGGTTTTGAACAACATCCGATTCTATTTTAACAAGCGTTGGATAAGGCAAATCAGCCTTCTTGGCTAATTCATCTTGAGTTAAATCCTTTATAGCTCTCCACGCCTTAATTTTTGCACCGATTGTTTTTTTGGTTGTCATAATTGGCTGGTAAAACTTGGTTATATTATATCGCTTCCACAATCTTTTACAAAAACTCTTTTCGGCAAATATTCATCCAATGTTCGAACCGCGAACCAAAAGATATTTTCTCTGCAATCTAAGCCACTTTCTTTTCCAAATTCTCCAATCAAGCCAAATGGTCTCCCCAAAGTTCGAACCCCACTACGCTAAAGCTTCGCGGGGCACAGCCGCATAAATATGAGCAAAAACGAATATGGTGGACCGTTAGGGATTCGAACCCTAGACCCCCGCCTTGCAAAGGCGGTGCTCTACCAACTGAGCTAACGGCCCACGCGCAAGCGAGTATACGAAATAACTCGAAAATCGTCAAAAAAAAAGACAGACGAGATATCTGTCTATATTGTTCTTAACTTAACGACCGTCGGAAGCAGTGGCGGTTTTCTTTTTCCAAACAAAGTCCTATGAATCCAGTCGATTTTTTCGACATATCCCTTGGTTTCGCTTGGAAGTGCTTCTTTCCATTTCGAATCGTGCCTTTTAATGGCACGCGCGACACGGTCAATGGATGCATTGTAACCTGCTCCAAAAACCATTCGATGATACCTTGGATTTCTTCCAAGGTAATCACGCATTTCGCCGGAAAAAGGTCGCCATTCCTCATCCAAGTGGCAGAATGTAGCCTTTACAGCCGCTGAATGATCAAATCTCCCAATATCCGCATTCGGAAGATTCGCATCAGTATAGGCATCCTGAATTCGATTCCAGGATGTTTCCATCCATTGACCAATTCCGGCCGCTCCTGCCGCACTGATCGAGGCTCCATATGCATCCTCGAGATTTCCTCCAAGGATAGTGAGTTCCCTGTTTAGAAGCTGTGTGCGAATTTCATCATCTCCATTGATGAATCTATTCGCATTCCTGATGTGCTCAGTTAACTGAATAACGAGCACAAGATCAGCCGGCGACATCTCTGCTACAAATCTCTCAGAAAAATACCGAGACTCAACTCGATCTTTCCGAAGAGATGTTTGTTCTTGCCCAACCAACCGAACCAAATACTTCAATCCTCTTTCTCGAATCTCTGGAGTATCCAACTTCGAAGTATAAGGAACATAGACGACAGGTCGCCCTCCAGTTTTGCCGTTTCGAACAACAGTCCGAACAGCCAGGACTGTCCATCCCTCCGGAGAAGTGATATCAAATGGAACATTGACCCCAATCGCTCGTTTCTTTCCTCCCTCGAGAAGGATTTGAAACCCTTTCGCAGATGGTTCTCGCCCTTCATAGAATGAGATAATTTTCATTGTTCCATTCATGTGAATCACGGCGATTTTATAATCACCGAGACACTGACGAATTCCCTTACCGCTTCCTCCACACATTTTTTGGTTCAGACGATCATTTTTGAGAAGTTGCTTTCCTTTCTCAATCGCCTGAGCCAAGTGTGGGTATACATCCTGACTACGCGGAAGTCCCGGAGGAAGATGAACTGTCTTTCCGTCCAGAACCAATCCGAGAAATTTCTTTTCGTTAGTCGATTTTGTTCGACCGAAGTGAGACTGCTTAGCAGTAACTTCAGTGTTATGTACTAGAGTCAGTTCCACATTCATGAAGAATGCGACGGCAAAAACCACAAATAATATTCTTCCGATCTGAAACATCTTCATGTAACCTCCTCTTTTTTGAAACGAAACAAAAATCTTGCGTTCACACACTGTAAACGACGACATAAAATACCAAAAAAACACCAATTTGTCAACTATTTAAAACAGAAAAATAAATTATTTTATTTGATTTTTCGCAAAAAATAGGGTAAAATTGAATATATTCTTCTTTTTTCTTATGCTTAACCGCCCTTATTTATTTTCCTTTATTCTTCTTAGTGTTTTATCCATGGGCGTTATTCAACCATCTCCTGCTTTTGCATATCATAAATACACCATTCCTATTGAAATTCGATCATCAGATGGAACTTTCCAATCTTCTTTTTCTATTTCACTTGATAATGATGCAGGTGGAGTCACTCTTGCAGTTGCAGACCTTGGAACAGACGGCATTCCAGAAATCCTTGTTGGAAATGGTCTTGGAAATGAACCACGTGTACGTGTTTTCCGTGAAGACGGATCTGAAATTGGCAGTTTTCTTGCGTATGCCCCAGACATGGGAAGTGGCATCACGATTGCGGCATGTGATTTGAATACTGATGGTCAAAATGAAATCGTAACAGGAACACAATACGGAGGTGGGCCACATGTGCGTGTTTTTGATCATTTGGGAAATCCTCTTGGCCCTGGATTTTTTGCGTATGCAGAAACATTTCGTGGAGGTGTCAATGTTGCGTGTGGAGATTTAGATGGGGATGGTGTAGGAGAAATTATTACAGGAGCAGGAGTGACAGGTGGACCACATGTACGTGTATGGACACAAGAAAAAAATATCTGGAATGTGAGAGAAGAATTTTTTGCATTCGATCCATCAGACCGTCGTGGTGTTCTTGTTCATACAACACATGATGGAAATCTTCTTATTGCTTCTCAACGTGGTGCAACGATTCAAACAAAAACATTTGTTATCCACAGTACTCCTCAACTCATCTCCTCTTCATCACTGACCACAACAGAAAAAGGAACGACCTCGATTGCAGAAGCAAACGATTCTTTCTTTTTTTCTTCCGCGGACTCTGAGACAATTTTTTCTTCAAACGGATCTTCTTTTTCTGCAACAAGTCTCACAGGAAGTTCTGAACTTTCTGCCGGGGATCTTGACGGAAATGGAACAGACGAATTCGTTCTTGCTCCCGCACGTCCACTTTTTGGTCCGGAAGGAACACAATATATTCTTATTGACCTATCAGAACAACGATTGTATGCGTATGAAAATACTATTCTCGCTCATACATTTCTTATCTCTACTGCACGTACTCCATGGGAAACACCTCTCGGAAAACATGAAATCTTAGCCAAAATTCCTGTTGTTGATTACACATGGAGTTACGGACCAGGTGATCCAAATAATTACAGTCTTGGTCCTACTCCATGGAATCTCCGTATCTATCCGCATGTCTACATTCACTATGCCTGGTGGCATAACAATTTTGGTCATCCGATGAGTCATGGGTGCGTGAATGTAAATCTTGCAAACATTAAATGGATTTATGATTGGGCAAATGTAGGAACACCTGTTGAAGTTCGAACGTAAAAATTTCTCTCACGATACGTTTTTTTTATCTCTTCAAAATATTTCTGAAAAAATATTTCTGAAAAAATTTTCGCGATCATTTTTAAAAAAGAACACGAAAGATCTTGACAAAAATCTTTTCTTTTTTTAAAAAAGAAAATATAATGAGTATGTCGATCAAAAAAGAATTTTTTCTTTAGGAAAAAATTCATATCAATAATCTTTTTCGAAGGGAGGTGATTCGTTATGTCAGCCATGAAAAAAGCTGGAGCGAAGAAAAAAGCGGTGAAAAAGGCCGCTCCAAAAAAAGTCGCAAAAAAACCTGCCAAAAAAGTAGCGAAGAAGAAGAAATAATTGGCGTGTAAAAAATTCTCCAGAATAACTGGAGAATTTTTTTAAAATAAATTTTGTTGTTTCTTTTTTTGAGGACGGTCTCTTTCATTAAACACGCGAATCTTTCCAAAAATTCCATCATATCCTGGTGTCGCATGTATTTGTCCGCCTCGCATACGTGCAATAGCCTCGGCAATAAGCGGATCATTTGCTTCTTTTGCAATAACTTCTATAGGTGTTTCAAGCAATAAAGTAAACTCATTTGCCACACATTCAACTAACCGATCATATTCCTGTACCACTCGTTTTGAAGACGGGGATGACACACAAAATACTTCAGCCAAAATCTCTTGAAGCGGCACAATTGAACGATAAGGAATCTTTTTTTGAGCTACGATGTTTGAATCTCGATCTGCCAACGCTTCAACTCGATTTTCTACCCCAAGCGTCAGTGGACGTTTACACTGAATACACAAATTTCCTTGTTTTTTTGACTGTTTTGGATTGGTTGAAATTTCACAACGCGCACAGCCATCATAATGATATTTTCCTTCTTCCGGAAAAAATTCAATGGTATATAAAAATGCCTTCCGATCGCGTTCGCGCAAAATACGCATAAATTCATCATAACTTGGCTCTTGTACTTCCATGACGTTTGCTTCTCTTCCAAGTTTATTCAGAGAATGTGCGTCAGAATTTGAAATACAAACAATATGATCCAACGCAGATAATCGCCAGTTCATTTCCGGATTCGAAGACAATCCTGTTTCAATGGCATAAATATATGGAGTCATTTCTCCAAAACATTCTTCCAAAGAATCAAACCCAGATTTGCTCCCAAAAACTGAATACCACGGCGTCCATGCATGTGCCGGAATAAGAACAATACGATCATCAATCTCTTTCAAAAGTTTATAAAGATTTTCTGAATCAATGCCAAGAATAGGTCTTCCATCTGATTTCAGATTAAAATTTCGTGTTGCAAAAATAGCATTTACACGTTCAACCGCCTCAAGAGATGGAGCAAAGATCAAATTATGAACCCGATGAGTTTTCCCATCACGCTTATAAATTTGACTGAGTTCTGTTACAAGCATGAATCGTGTTTTTGAAGATCTATCTTTCAGACAAAATAATCCTGGTTCTTTTTCTTCAAGACATTCTTTGATATGCGCAAACCAGGCAGGATGTGTCCAATCCGCTGTAGCAACCACATCAATTCCTTTTCGTTCACAAGCTTTTGCAATAACAGGCAATACTAATTTCTCTGAACATGCACGCGAATATTTTGAATGAATGTGCCAGTCTGTAATAAGACGCATAAAAATTTCCATCAATTATGAAGCCGTGATCTCTTTGAGCTGAAACGCATAGAGATCCGCATAAAGTCCTTCTTTTTTCATGAGTTGTTCATGAGTTCCTTCTTCAATTATTATTCCATTTTGTAACACAAGAATTCGATCTGCAACGCGTACAGAAGAAAAACGATGGGAGATAAGAAAAAGAGAAACATTTTTTGCGCAACGAAAAAGATCTTGAAAAAAATGAAACTCACTACGCGCATCCAGAGCTGCTGTTGGTTCATCTAAAATAAGAATTGAAGCATCTTTTACAAGAGATCGCGCTAACGCAACTTTTTGCCATTCACCACCAGAAAGTTCCACCCCATCCTCCTCCCAACCATGACCGAGACATGTCTCATACCCTCTTGGAAGAGAGTTTAATCGTTTATGTGCACCAGAACGAATCGCAGCCTCCACAATTTTTTCTTGACTCACATCCTCATTTCCAACCCCAAACGCGATATTATCACGTGCAGACAGTGCTAACTTCAAAAAATCTTGAAAGGTCACAGCCATACAACGCCGCACGGATTCTATTGTATACAATCTGCTATCTTTTCCATTTATAAGAATGATTCCGGATGTTGGATCATACAAACGCAATAAAAGTTTTACTAACGTTGTTTTTCCTGCCCCATTTTCTCCTACCAATGCCACACGTTCTCCAGGTTTTAACATAAAAGAAATATCCTCTAACACTTTTTTACTCGAACCGGCATACTGATAGGAAACATTTCGAAACTCAATAGTCATTGATCCTGATGATAAAATTTCAGCATCCTCTTTCTCTTGAAGAGGACGAAGATCTTCTAATTCATGAAATTTTTCAACATACGTTGCATGTTCAAAAAGAGAAACGATTTGCCACACTTGGCTTACCAAAAATCGTTCCACATTCACAAATGATCCTGCATAGAGCGTAAAATCACCAATTGTAAACACTCCTGCGATTGTTTGAGTTACTAAACTCACATACGCCCAGCTATAGGCACCAAAAACAAACAAATTTGTGATAAAACTTGAACCTAATTTTTTTCGTTCGATCGCTCGTTCTTTATTTGAAATATCGCTATATAATGTCTGATATTTATCCGCCATTTTTGTTGCCATCCCATGAATGACAAGTGAAGTCACCGCATGAATATCAAGAAAAAGTCCTTGTAAATACCATGCACGTTTTACTAAACGTGTTTTTCCCCATGCAATATGTTGGGAAGATAAAATTGTTTTTATGGAAACAATTAAACTTGGAAAAAGAGCAAGAAGAAAAAGAGAGGTAAGAATTGGAGAAAATTTCCAACAAATAAAAATAAAAGAAAAAGAAGCACATACATTTCCCACCGTATCAAAAACAGTTCTCACCATGTTGTATGGACGCCATGATTCATCTTTAAAAAGCGTAATCATGGTTTGAATTTCTGGTTTTTCTAAGGTAACAAGATCTAAAGATGCAATTTTTCGATGCACTCGATCATTCACAGAAAGATATAAAAGATTCTGTAATCGATTCATGACATAATCATGAACAAGAAAAATCATGCGTTGAACCAATAAAAGAACAAGAAGTATACAAATATCATAGATAAGCTCATGGGTCCAAACTCCTTGCCTTCCAGCAACAATCGTAATAATTTTTGCTGTAAAAAAAAGCTGGATAGCCGGCATGATTCCAGTGACAATCTGTGTCAAACACAGTGCACATGAATGTCCCGGATGAAGAGAAAAAAGAAGATGAATTTCACGTATAAATGTCCTTCCAAGTATGCGGGCTGTTTTTTGTATTTCCCATTTTTTCATACTTAGAAATCTTTACCGTGTTTATATATTCTCTCCAGCTGATCGAAATGCTTCTTCTGCCATCCTCAATTGTTCCGGTGTATTAACTCCGATTCCTTCCAATGGATTTGTTACGACAATTGTTTTGACAGGAAATCCTTGTAAGATAGCCAGACCAATCAAGTCTGTCACATAAAATTCCTGCTGTGCATTTTTATTTTCTAATTTTGCAATGTGTTCTTTCAACCAATTCACTCGAAATCCATAATATCCGGGATTCACCTCCATAATTTTTAATTGATCTTCCGTTGCGTCACGCCGTTCGACAATTCGTTCCACTTCTCCTTTTTTATCACGCACAATTCGACCATAATCAAAAAAAGCACTGTGCCAACCTTCAAAGTCTGGTGTTTGTAAAACCATAAGAGTCACAGGAGCCTCCACAGACACACTTGTCTTTGCTAACTCGTAAATTGTTTTTGAAGACGTAAATGCATGATCTCCATAAAGAAGAATAATGTATTTTGCATCTCCGATCTGCGAAAGAGCGCATTGAAGGGCATGCCCTGTTCCAAGCTGTTGTTGTTGAATGACAAACTCACAACGTTCCTGAAGACAGGCTTTCACTTTTTCCATTTCATGTCCCACAACAATCAATGGTTTCTCATCAATTCCAGATGCGTGCACAGATTCAACTAAATATTCAATCATGGGTTTTCCGGAAATAGGAACCAATACTTTTGGTCCATCTGCTCCCATTCGCTTTCCTTTACCCGCAGCTAGAATAACAACACGACAGTCAAACATAACAAAAAAATGATATTTGTCGCTTTATCATACGCAAACTTAAGAAAAAATCAATGAAAAAAACTTCATTTTATCCTAATGCAACAAAAAAACCGAAAAAAAAACCTAAGAAAAAAATAATGCCGTATTTTCCAATCGTGCACAATGGACATGTGGATGATTCATTTCGTGTTGTTATCATATATTCTTATAATAACAGAAAACCCCACTTATGAAGCGGGGTTTTCAAAGAAAAAGTTCCAACGTTCTGGCGTCCACCTACTCTCGCCCTATCGGACTACCATCGGCCCAAAAAGGCTTAACGGCCGTGTTCGGGATGGGAACGGGTGTGGCCCCTTTTGGAAGTGACACCAGAACGCTGGAACCTTTTCTATTTATTTGTGAAATCTCTCTTTTATAAAGAGGGGTTTCAGAGATCCATTCTTTCAGTGGTTGCAGAGCTCGACTTATTAGTACCGCTCGGCTTCACGCGTTACCGCGCTTCCACCTACGGCCTATCAACCTGCTCGTCTCGCAGGAGTCTGAATAACGAAAGTTCATCTTGGGGTCGGCTTCACGCTTAGATGCTTTCAGCGTTTATCCGAACCGAACGTGGCTACCCGGCAATGCTCTTGGCAGAACAACCGGTGCACCAGAGGTTCGTTCATCTCGGTCCTCTCGTACTAGAGATGAGCCCCCTCAACTTTCAACGCCCATGGTAGATAGGAGACCGAACTGTCTCACGACGTTCTGAACCCAGCTCGCGTGCCGCTTTAATTGGCGAACAGCCAAACCCTTGGGACCTTCTCCAGCCCCAGGATGCGACGGGCCGACATCGAGGTGCCAAACCCCTCCGTCGATGTGGACTCTTGGGAGGGATCAGCCTGTTATCCCCGGAGTAGCTTTTATCCGTTGAGCTTCCGCCGTCCTATGTCGTACGGTCGGATCACTAACTTCCGCTTTCGCGACTGCGCGACTGTCCAGCGCGATTTCCATCCGCGCTAAGCCAACCTTTGTAAACGCCTCCGTTACTTTTTGGGAGGCACCCGCCCCAGGTAAACTACCCACCAGCTACTGTTCCACCCAGCCGATTCAGGCTGAGCGGTTAGAATTCACGCAACGCAAGGGTGGTGTCTCATTGGCGCCTAAGCTCCCACCTACGCTGAACATACGAAGCATGAACCCAATAACAAGTTGTAGTAAAGCTTCACGGGGTCTTTTCGTCTAACCACGGGTAATGAGCATCTTCACTCATCTTGCAATTTCGCCGAGTCCCTTGTTGAGACAGTCATCAACTCGTTATGCCATTCGTGCAGGTCGGAACTTACCCGACAAGGAATTTCGCTACCTTAGGACGATTATAGTTATCGCCGGCGTTCATCAGCGCTTCAGTCGGAAGCTGCCTCCACCTTGCGGTGGAATGACCCCCTTCCTTAACGTTCTGACACTGGCCAGGCATCAGCCCCTATACTTCATCTTATGATTTTGCAGGGACCTGTGTTTTTGGTAAACAGTCGGTTGATGTCTTTCGCTGCGGGTCACCCCCTCCCGGGGGCAACCAGGCCTTATCCCGAAGTTACGGCCATTGTTTTGCCGAGTTCCTAAACAAGGGTTCTCTCGTACGCCTTAGTGCATTATCGCACCCACCCACCTGTGTCGGTTTCCGGTACGGGTCTATTTTGCTTAACCCTAGAGGCTTTTCTTGGCTCCCTTTCTTTTCCCCTTGCTCGTCTTTCAACAAGCTTGCGATCGCATCCAAATGGATGACTGGTGGATTTGCCTGCCAGTCGTTCAGATGCGCCCAACGTCATAGCCATAGAACGCGGGAAAATACGAAGAGCGTCCCCTCATTGGAAACAAAACAGAGTGCAGGAATATGAACCTGCTGTGCATCGACTACGCTTTTCAGCCTCGCCTTAGCTCCCGACTAACCCTGGGACGATTCACGTTGCCCAGGAAACCTTGGGTTTACGGCGGACAGGACTCTCACCTGTCTTTATGCTACTTATGCCAACATTCTCACTTCGTATCGCTCCACCATGCCTTACGACACAACTTCAGCGCAATACGAATGCTCCCCTACCGCTTGTCCAGTCGAAACTGGACAAACCCTCAACTTCGGTACGTCGTTTAGCCCCGGTACATTTTCGGCGCAGAAAAACTTGACCAGTGAGCTATTACGCTATCTTTAAAGGATGGCTGCTTCTAAGCCAACCTCCTGGTTGTAAAAGTCTTTCCACCACCTTTTACACTTAACGACGATTTAGGGACCTTAGTTTGAGATCTGGGCTGTTTCCCTTTCGACCAATGGAGCTTAGCCCCCATAGTCTGACTGCCGGGAACATGTGCTGGTATTCGGAGTTTGGTTAGGATGTCTACCTTGCGGCGACAATCCCATTCAGTGCTCTACCCCCAACACACTATTAACCGACGCTAGCCCAAAAGCTATCTCGGGGAGAACCAGCTATTACCGAGTTCGA
>LCAH01000022.1 GCA_000996355.1 Candidatus Uhrbacteria bacterium GW2011_GWC2_41_11 | reverse complement strand
GGCTCGTCATCGACCGAGGGTGTCTGAGCCAAAGTGTTTCCGGCGTGAACAGTAACAAACAGAACGGTTAAAAATGCAAAAACGTGGATGTTTTTCATCCTTCTCTCCTTCTTTGTTTTTAACTTGTTATAGGACAAAATTCTTCCTTTTTAGGGAAGAAATAATGTTATCATATTTTGACAAAAGTGTCAATACTTGAAGGATACTTTGACTTTTGAACATTTGAAGCCTAAAATTTTGTCGTGTAGTTCAGAATTTTAGATGAGATCTTCTGCAAAACTTGATGAGATGTCGGTGCCTGGGGAAAGCCATCATTCGAAACGTCCTAAATACGGACGTTCAGGATGTAGCAGGGGCCCCGCAAGTCGACAGATCACGAGTTTTGTGAAGATCTCCAACAAGCGCCCATAGCTCAGCTGGATAGAGCGCTTCCCTCCGAAGGAAGAGGTCAGACGTTCAAATCGTCTTGGGCGCACCAGAAAAATTTTCTATTCCTCCACAATTCCTTTACCTGATGCGAGTTCATCTTTTGGAAGTTCCGTATCGAGAATATCAACAGATCCATGAATAATATATTCGGTTATTGTGTCTATTGCTTCAAATGAGGTTGTGTTTGTGAGTTTTAAAAAAGAACCAATATCTTCGTTTTCTGGAGTGACTGCTACTTCAAACCATGCTTGAGGATTTGATGTACTTATTGAAAGAGAAGGAATAGTCCAAGAAATCATGCGGGTTGTTTCATCAAAATGAATAGTTCCATCTGATGTTAAATTTTTTCCTGTCCATGCAATATCGGATGGTAAAGTTGTTTCAAGAGAAAGAGATTTTAAATCATGCAACGTATTTGTGACATTCCAGAAAATACGATAAATGGTTGTTTCTCCTGTTTTTGGAGGAAGAGGACCAGAACCCACAGGATTTCCGTCTGTATCAAAATAACGAGCAACAGCGGAAAATGTCGCATCAGAATTTAAACGAATTTCAATTGGTTGTGTTTTAACGGTTCGTTCGTGTTCAACGGTTCCGATTTTTTTCATGCTTGTGGCAAGTTCCACATTGAATAAATCTGAAACGGTTGTTGGATTGATTGCGGAAAGAATAGGAAGAACAAGATCAATAATACCAGATGTATCAGGGGCGATGGATGAGAATACAGGAAGAGTTTTTTCATCCCAGACAAGTTGATTTCCATTGCGTTTAGCTCCGGCAAGATCTGCTTTTGTCCAATCAATAGGAAGGGAACGGTCAGGTGTTCCAAGGGTGAGAGTCAAAAGAACTCCTTCAATAGTTTCCCGTCCTTGATTACTGTAATCAATAGAAATACGTAAACGATCTCCAAGATTTGTCGTTTGATTTTTTTCTGATCCGTTTACAATGAGGTGTATGGCGAGCTCAGCATCCAAAAGATCTATGTTTGTTTGAGATTCAGATTGCAATAAAAAGATATTTTGGTCATCAAGTAATCCGGTAGAAATTTTTATGGGAAGGGTTCCACTTCCCGCAGCTGTGAATGCTCCTGTGAGTGTTAAAAGGTATGTTCCATTTGCTTCGATAAAAGGAATATTCCATTGAGCCACCCCTTCTGTTTCCGCAGCTGGTTCGCTTTTTGAAAGAGTGAATGATTCAGGAAAAAGAGAACGAATTTGTATATGGTCTATTGATTCCGTTGAGATATTTTGAACCGTGATTTGAAAAATATTTTCATCGCCCGGTCCTGTTTTTTCTGGGCCAGTGATGGAGGTTTTGAGAAGACTGTTTGTGACAGCAATAGAAAGACCACTCACGTCTCGAAAATCTGAACTGAAATTTGCAGGACGATACGTGAGGAATGTCTGAATTTTTTCTGTGCTTGGGACAGCAGATCGGAATATTCCGGTGAGATCAATCACTCCGTCAGAATCAGGGAGAAGGGATCCAACAGTCCAAATATCTTTTTCTGTTGAAGGAGGCTGAGTTGTACCTAATATAAATCCTTTTGGAAGATTGATTTGAATTTCGAGGTCTGCAATCGGAACCGTAGAAGTATTTTTGTATCGAAGATGATACGTTGTTTCTTCCCCGACAGTCACATCTGTTGGCCCTTCAATGGAAATGGCAAGAGGGTGGGAACCCCGTATCGAGAATGGGCGCCAAAGAAAGAATGCTCCCCAACCAATTCCTGCGACCACAAATAAAAGAAGAATCGTTTTCCAAAGGAAACGAGTGAAATGTGAAGAACGAACAGATTCAAGAGAGGTGAGATTAGGTAATTGTCCGTCTTTATCCGCATAAATGCGGCGCAATCCTTCTTCAAGTTCTCGTTTTGATCTTGGTTTGTGCCGAGGATCGGATCCTTTCGTCATAAAGAAGTTGGTTCGAATAAGACACTATAGGATGCATCTGTTGTATTAGAAAATGACGGATGATCTGTTTCCGAGGAACGCCAGACTATCTTCCATTCATCTGGAAGATTGAGTTCGAGTTCGGTCGTACGTTTTGCAACTCCGGATTGTTTTTGAATGGTGAGTTGATACGATTTCAAAGTTTGGAGACCGAGTCCTTTTTTGACTTTTTCAATGAGAGATTCATAATTTCCAGATAGATTTAAAGAGAATGGAAGTTCATAGGTGAATGTTGCCGTAGAAGTTGTCCCAGGTTTGGTCTGGATCCAGTTGCCAAAATAGGTTTTTCCAAATTCTTCTCCAACAATCGTTTTGTTTTTTGTATCCGTTGTTTCGGTTTGTTCTGAAAAAACAAGATCAGGATCTTTGGACCATTCTGGGTCAGGAGATTCAAAAAGAGAGGAATCCGGAATGGAAAACCCATTTGCTTGAAGAAGACGACTGCCACGCGGAACATAGATGCGGAGATAATCAACGTTGTTTACTCCGGTAAATAAAGCGCTTTGAATTCCATGATGTGTACGTGAAATTGTGACTGTGTTCACGATATGACCGTCTGGTTTGACATTGATTTGAAGGTTTATATCTTCATCAATCACTCCATCTGTTTTTCCTCCGCCAAGATTTGTGTCGACCACAAGAAGATAATCTCCTTTTGTGTTTTTTACCTCCCCACTCCATCCAAGAGAGTGAACGGTTTTTTGGAGAGATTCGTCCGTAAAAAAAAGTTGTACATCTTTTTCTTGCAGACCGGCATAAGCTCGATCTAATAGGCGAAGAAAATCATCTTTGTGAAGATTTTTTACACGTTCAAGTAAGGTTGCGGCCATATCTCCAATAAATGCCTTTGGAGCATTCTCTGTTCGTTCAGAAGAGTCAGATTGATAGGTTGGATATTCTTGTTCAACGATTTTTTGCGTTTCAAAAAGAAAATTTTCTGCGGTCATTGTACGTTCATATTTTGGCATTTCAAGATGGCCAAGAACATCAAGGAGGGAAGCGACAAACGTCGCATTGACTGCAACAACTCCGTCAACAGATGGACCTCCGGCATCAGAATAAAATTGGAGCATTTGCCGTGCAGATGTGGGAAAGTCTGCAAACCAGTTCGCATCCTGGAATTCCCAGCGTGCATTCAAAAGTTGTAGTGGTTTTGGAGCAATAAAAGACTCGCGCAGAGATCCTTGGAGGTCATAGGTTCCTCCTTTGGGCACTTCCAGATTTTGAACCGTTCCACGATCAATATCAAGCAAAGCGAAACTTCCCATAAAACCACCTGTTGGTCGCAATTCGGTATTGTTTTGAAAAATAAACAGATAGCGTTTTTTTCCTTCGGCTCCAAGAAATGCGGCAAGAGTATCTGAAAAATCATTGATTTCTTGAATAGAACCGACAAATGACGGGAGAAGAGACTGGAGTTTTGTAAGAGATTCTCGATATGCTTCTGGAATCTCTTTAGTGTCAACGGCAAGAATTTCTTGTTCTGCTTGTGTCAAATCTGGAAGAGCTGAAGAAAGATAGGTAGAAAGAATTTTGAGTTTTGAAGTAGGAACTTCTGCTGTTTTATCCAAAGATGACAAGCCTTCTGTCATTCGTTCTCCTGCTCGGGAAAGAAGGTCTCCGGCAGTAAGTAAACGTTCGGCTGCACGATAATCGTTTTTTGTTTGTGGAAGAACAGATAAGAGAAATGACGTAGCTCCATGAATGGTTTCCAATGTTTCGCGGGCAGACTGAAATTGTTCTTTTGCTTGAGAAAAAGAAGGAGTTGCTTCTGCGGGGTTTCCAGACCAGATGGTTGCTGCGGCTGTTTTTAAATGGGTAAGCGCTCCTTCGCTGGATTGTTCAATATGTTTGCGTGCATCTCGTAACTCCTGCCACGTTTCCATGGCATGAAGGGGAAGGACAAATGTGAAGGAAAAAAGAACAAATACTGCCAATGCCCGATGCCATCCGATCGGAAGTTCGAGACCAAGAACAGGCATGCGAATGTTTTTTGAAAAAAGGGAGAAAAAATGTTCTTTCCATGGCGGAGTGGTTGGTTTTTTTTCAGGAACAGAATACGAATGAGTAGCGAACGTGAGTTCATCCCAAGTGACAATTTCAGATTCATCCGGATCTCCTTCAGATTCTGGAAGATCAAGGAGAATAGGGAATGAATCAGAAGCGGAAATTTGAGGAATATTTTTCGTTGGCTGCCGATATCGAAAAAGGCGAAGCGCTTCGCGAATCGTCTCAAGGGTCGGAAGAGAGGATGGTCTTACTTTAACTTGCGTAAGAGTCGACGGAGTAAAATCTTGTTCTTCGAGTTGTTGGCGGATTTCTTCCGGTCGCAAACGGAGTACTTCATCCGGTTGCGATATTTTTGTATGTGCTGTGTTTGTTTCTGTCACGAGAAAATCAAGATGGATCAATGCGGAATGATTTTCTTCAAAAAGAGAAGGAATTTCTGCCGGGGTTAAGTGAACAACAAATGGAGAAAGCGAAGGAAGAGCAGTGACTCGAATCGAAGGTTGTTTTTTGATCTGTTCTATTTTTTTTTGTGTCTTTCTATCTAAAACAGGCTGCATTTTTTTAGAAGCAGAAGAGATTTTTTTTCTCTTCGATGTTTTTGGCGAAGAGATTTTTTTTGATTTTTTTTGTGTCCCCTCCATACAAGAAGCGGGGGTAGAGATATGCGAATGGATAGAGCTATTGTAGCACACAAAATGTATGCATGTCGTGTGCAGATGGATCTGATTTTAGCAAACAAAATTTTTGGCTTGCCAAACTTGTTCAACCATTTCTTTGAGTGCATGTTGAAATTTTTCTGTACGGAATTGTTCTGTGTGTGCTCGAATACGATCAGGATCAAAACGTGATTCATCAAACTGAATGAGATGTGTGGCGAGTTCTTCCCAACTTTGTTCATCAAAAAATTCTCCCGTGACCTGATCAATAATTGTTTCCGTTGCTCCTCCGCGTCGATACGCGATAACAGGTCGTCCACATGCCATGGCTTCCACGGCCGTTAAGCCAAAATCTTCCTCATGTGGATGGAGAAATGCTTTGCAATGTGTGAAAAGATCCAGGCGTTTTTCATCAGAAACACGTCCTAAAAAAACAATATTTGATTTGGCATGTCGTTTTAATTCACGTTCAATAGGTCCTGTTCCAAATACCTTGAGTGGAAGACCTGTGTGATTGAATGCCTCAATAACAAGATCATAACGTTTATAAGCAACAAGACGGCCTCCAACAAGAAAAAATGTTTTTGGTTCGCGATTGATATGAAATTTGTGTATATCAACAGGTGGATAAATAATTTGACTGTCTCGTTGATAATATTTGGTAATGCGTTTTTGGACCGTTGATGAGTTTGCAATAAAGTAGTCGACGCGTTCTGCTGCGGCACGATCCCAAAGACGTAGACGGGAGAGAACAGGAGGAAGGGCTAATTTTATGAGTGAAGGAAGGCGAAGTTCTTGAACATAGCTATGCGTATCAGACCAAAGGTAACGTGTTGGAGTGTGACAGTAACAAAAATGGATGGTGTCTGGTCGAGTAATGATCCCTTTACTAAATGCGCTCGAACTTGAGATCACAACATCAAAATTTGTGAGATCATGACTTTCTGTTGCGGCGGGCATAAGTCCGATATACCACGGATATTTTTTCCGAATGAGCGGGAGGTGTTGAAGAAACGATGTGCGAATGTCTCGCCCTTGAAATACAGGCAGAGATTTTGGATCATAAAACAGCGTGAACGTTGGTGCTTCCGGCCAGATGTCTTGCATGACCTGAAGGACTTTTTCCGCTCCGCCGTTTTGAACAAGATAATCGTGAACAAGTGCAACCTTCATGTGAATAGTTAGTAAGCACCTTTACGAAAGAGAACAACCAAAGGGGTCTTGAGGAGAATGACAAAATCAAGCCACGGACCCCAGTGTTCAATATAATAGGTATCTAGCCGAACCTCTTCTTGGAAGTCAAGATCAGAACGTCCGCTAATTTGGGCAAGACCGGTAATTCCAGGTCTCACAAGATGAACTTTTCGTTGATGATCTGCATATTTTGCCACTTCGCGTGGTTGGTGGGGTCTTGGTCCAACTAAACTCATGGTTCCAAAAAGAACATTAAAAAGTTGAGGAAGTTCATCAATGCTGTATTTTCGCAGAAAGGTGCCAATCCGCGTGATGCGCGGGTCGTTCATAATTTTATAAACCGGCCCCTGTTTTTTACTGGAGGTACGAATGAGTTCTGCTTCAAGAGCAAGGGCGTGTTTTTGATCCCCAAATCCTTTTTGTTCCCCAATACTGAATGCTTGTTTCATGGATCGAAATTTCAGCGTCTGAAAAAGACGTCCACGTTCTCCAACTCGTGTATTTTGAAATAAAATAGGACGTCCAGATTCACAAAAAATCACGACACTTGTGATAAGAAGAATAGGACTTGAAAGAAGAAGAAGAAAAGAAGCACCTACAATATCGAACCCTCTTTTATAGATCGCTCCCCATCCTTCCAAAGGAGTTTTTTTCACTTTAAGAACGGGAATGCCACTGTAGGTAGAAATATCTGTACGTCCAATCGCGGTCGCAAATAAATCTGCTGTATATTTAAACCCAAGATGTTCGGTATCGGTTAATGCAAGGAGATCAAGAACAATATCACGGGACAGATTAGAATCCGTGAGAAGAATTTCATCAACGATATGTTGGTGTTTGAGAGAAAGAATTTGTTCCTTTATTTTTTCATCGAATGTATCAAATCTGGCAACAACACGATGTCCCATGCGTGGATTTGTTCGAAACGTCTCGGCAAGGGTTTCGCTTGTTTTATTTTTTCCAATAATGACGATCCGGTGTTCTCCTATTCCAAATGCAAGAAGTGTTCGTTGAAGCCAGCGAATGGATACACGTTCCATACTGATAAATAAAATGCCAAATATCCATCCGGCAAGAACAATGAACCGAGATTCAAAAAAAGAGCGTGAAAAAAATAATAAAGAGAATACGAGTGCCATACTGGCTGCAGATGCGAGGAATATACGAAGGATTTCTTTTCCCAAATGTTGTTGGCCTATGGTGTACAGTCCAGCAAAGGCAAAAACCGCAATCCAAAGGATCGACACAGGAACGAGAACAGCTGCATAACGTTCAGGGGCAAACGAAAAAATAACAGGTCGGATGTCTATAAAAAATGGATGAAAACGCAGGGAATAGGCAGCAAATCCCGCAAGGAGAATTGCAAGAAAATCAAGAGGAACCAGTGAAGTGGCGATAATGAGTTCAGCACGTTTCATACAAAAGAATACGGCTTTATTTTACGCGGGCAAAGGTGTTTTGACAATTGCGTGTTTCTTATGGTATTCTCCTGCCCGCACGGGCTGTTGGACGGCCGCCCTGTCTTTTTCTTTCAAGAAAAAAATGGGGAGGAAAGTCCGAACACTCTGGATGTCGTAAGATATACAGAAAAAAAGAGTCGCTAACAGCGACCGGGTATAATGGAACTGTGAGAAGCGTTGAGAGATCTCTGCTGCTCATCAGGTCTGGAAGCCCAGGGAAAGTATTTCCGTTTGGAAATGTCTGGAATCCGGTGAAAGCCGGTGAATGGACGCCACAGAGAAAAGTCGTGCGAGGTTTATGACTTTTTCAAGACAGGAAAAAGAATAAGCTACGTGCGTCGCGCCATGGTGACATGGTGTTGCGGCAAACCCTCTTTAGTGCAAGAGCAAATTTGGTAGCTCGCTAGAGGCTTTCAGTAATGGAAGTCCAAGAGAGATGGCCGTCTCCTTCGTATATTCTGTACGGAGCAGACAAAATTCGGCTTACAGACAGTCCTGTGTCCAAAAATCGCCCAGTCGGGCGGTTTTTGTGTTTTTATTCGATTTCTGTCCACTGAGGTGAAATAAATTCTGTGAGTTCAGATCCTTGTTGGATCGAAGTTGCTTGCAGATATGGATTTTGGAAAGCAGAAACAGCTGTTTCTAAAAACAATAATCCTTCTGAAGGAAGAATGAGTTTTCCTGTTCTGTCTGATATGCCTTTTTGTAAAGTTTCTAAAAGATTTTTTTCTCCTTCTAAACGAATTTTTCCTTGTTCTAAAATAATGCGACCTTGTTGGATAAATTGTGATTTATCTGCATCAAAAAAAACAAGGTCGACCCATTGGATAATAGCGTCTGTTGTTTGGTTTTTTACATCGTAAATCATCTGCAGATTTTTTATTTTTTGTTCTGCTTCTTGATAGATTTGTTTTATGGTTTGTTGAATGTTAATTTGATGATTCATATATTGAATCGTGTGAAAAGCAAACAGTTTTTTCAGGATCCGGTAATTTGGAGGATGAACGAAGTATATGTAGTCGTTTGAGAAATAAAGAAAAGAGTTGTTCACTTTCTTCTTCGCCAAATACTGCATCAAAACATTCCATTAACATAAAGCGAACTTTTTCGTTTAGAAAAAAATGATCAATATTTTTATAGAATAAGTGTGAGTCTATTTTATGTCCTATCGCTTGATCAGTTGGATCACTTCTGAATATTTCATAAGGATTCTCAGGAAAAGTGAGTCCATTATCAATAGCCCATATTTTTCCCTCTGAGGTTACTAAATAATTTTTTCTGTGTCTGTCAGAATTGAAAATAAGGATATCTAAAAAAGCAATTCTTACTATTTCATCCAAGGTGGGAGGTGTGAGAGAAGGTTCATAAGCTGTTTTTGCTTTTTTCCATTCTTGAACAGAGCCGATTCCACGTGGTCCATATCTGAGAACAGTAGCAGGAACTAGATGAAACCCAAATACGCGGTCAATTTGAGCAACAAGCCATTCACGCAGATAATAAGTTCCTCCAGGAATGGAATGACGCAGATGTTGATCCTCTTCACTTTTTGGTTTATAGATAGCCGGTTGTTGTTTGTTTTTAAAATGGACGAGATAAGTGCTGTTAGCACTTAGTTCAAAACTCATGAGACCAACCATATCTTCGTGAAGATTTTGTTCAGCAGCAGCTCGTTCGTATTCCTGTTCAATTCGTTGTTCAAGATAGAGTGTTTCCTGAAATTCTTCATTTATTTCAGCAAGAAATTTTCTTTCTTCTAAATCTTGAATAACTTTTTTTGAAAGACGATTGGCAAGTTGTTTAAAGTATTGTTCTTCTCGTTTTTCTTGTTCTTTCTGTTTTTCTTTAAGAGATCCCAATTCTGAGGAATGGACGAAGGTTCCTTCAGGAAAAGTATATCCTTGTGATTCATAGAAAAGTCGTATGACGTCGCTACCAAAAGAAGGGTCGTCTTTTAGAGCCTCTGCTTCATCGTCGTATCCAGCATTTCGTAAATGGGAATCAAGAACTTCTGGAGTAATGACAATGTTTTGTTCAACAGAAATAGTGAACGCACTTTTTAACGAAGGAGATTCTTCAAAAAGTCCCTCAAGTAATGACCAGAGAGATTTTCTCCTTGCTTCACGAAAAATTTTTTCAATTTGTTTTCGATAGAAAATTTCATTGAGAGATGGGTATTTTTTTATTTCTTCATCCGTGACGTCATGAAGATATCCCTCTTCTGTTTGAATGACTTGCAATCCAGAAAAGATTCTTTTTCTTTCCATTCGTTGTGTTCCTGGCTAAATCTGACTACTGCTTGTTCTTTTCGGTATGGTTGCATAGTTTTTACAATTTTACTCCAATCCGTTCTCGAACGATTTGCATTTTTTGTTCGGCAATTTCTTTGGCGTGTTCGGCTCCGATGTCCAGAATTTTTTTGAGTTCATCTTCCTGTTCAAGATAGGTGTGAATGTTTGCCTGAATGGGTTTTAAAAAGAGGACCAGAACTTCGGCAAGGTCGCGTTTAAAATCTCCGTATCCGGATCCGGCATAATCAATCTTGATCTGATCAAAACTTTTTTTGGTGATCAGAGAAAAAATTGTCATAAGGTTTGCGAGTCCCGGGCGGGATAATTCGTATTCGATAGAGGATCCTGTATCCGTGACTGCACTCATGATCTTTTTGCGTATAACGTCTTCTTTATCAAGCAGAGAAATGTAATTTTTTGGACTGGAAGCGGATTTTGACATTTTTTTCATGGGATCGTCTAATCCCATAATGCGTGCTCCAAAAGAACGAATCTGCGGTTCTGGAAGCACGAATGTCTCTCCGTATAGACGATTGAATCGTTCGGCAATATCACGAGTTAATTCTACATGTTGTTTTTGATCTTCTCCAACTGGGACGGCATTGATGTCATACAGGAGAATATCCGCCACCATAAGAAGCGGATAGGTAAAAAGTCCGACAGAGACGTGTTCTCCTTTGTCTTTTGATTTGTCCTTGAATTGTGTCATGCGTGACAGTTCTCCCATGGAAGCATGACAATGGAGAATCCATCCAAGTTCTGTGTGTTCGGAAATACGAGATTGTTGAAAGATAATCGTTTGATTTGGATCAATACCTGCAGCAAGATAGGTGGCTGCTGCAAAGAGAATATTTTTTCGAAGTTTTTCCGGATCCTGGGGAACCGTGATGGCGTGATAATCCACAATAAAAAGAAATCGTTCTCCTTCTCCTTGTGTGTTGACCATGGGTTCAATGGCTCCAAAGTAGTTGCCAATATGGAGAAATCCTGTTGGCTGAAGACCAGTAAGAGTTCGTTTCATAACAAAGGCATCATAGCGGGATCCTTATAGTTCGTCCATATTTTTTTAACATAAAAAGGGTCTTCTGAACCCTTTTTATGTTTTTTCAATTTTTACACTTCAATGACGACCGGAAGAATCATGGGTCGACGTTCTGTCTGTTTGAACAAAAATGTTCCCAATTCGTTGCGGATCGTGTCTTTGATATAGTCGGTATCTGCTTGAGATCTTGGATCATGGTCTGCCATGAGGGTTCTCACTTTTTTGCGTGTTGCCTCAATCAAATCCTTATGTTCTTTCATGAAGATAAAACCACGGCTCACAATATCAGGAGATCCGACCAGAGAACCTGTACGACGATCCACTTGAACAATCACCACCACCATTCCATCGTCAGCGAGAACTTTTCGATCACGCAACACAATTTGAGAAACATCTCCAACCCCGAGGCCATCAACAAATACATAACTCGTATCTGCTTTTTTTGGGAGAATACCTGCTTTTTCTTTTCCAATCTCGAGAACATTTCCGTTATCTAAAACAAAAATATTTTTTTGGGAGAAATTCATGCGTAAAGCGATTTTTGCTGACTCTTTTAAGAAGTAGTGGTTGGCATACACAGGGACAAAATAGGTTGGTTTGACCTGTCGCAAGACTTCTTCGATTCCAAGGGCAGTACTGTGACCTCCAATATGAATTTCCATGAGGTCTGTATGAATTACGTTGTCACATTTGCGATAGAGGTTGTCTTTGAGACGCTGAATACTTCGTTCGTTTCCCGGAATAATTGAAGAGGAAAAGACAATGGTGTCATTTTTTTGTAATTTGATGAACCGATGGTTGTCAGTCACGATACGAGAAAGAGCCGCATTGGATTCTCCTTGGGCTCCGGTGCAAATGATAACGATTCGTTCATCTGGATATTTATGAACGTCTTGAATCGGAATAAGCGTTTCTTTCTTCATTTTCAGGTATCCAAGTTCTTTTGCAATCTCAATGTTTGTTTTCATGCTGTATCCTTCAAGGGCAACTCTTTTTCCAAGTTCCTCTGCATATTCGAGGATGTAACCAATACGCCGAATCTGTGAGGCAAAGGTTCCAATAATGATGCGTCCAGGAGCATTTTTGAGAAGATTTTTGAAATTTTCGTGTACCTCACGTTCAGAAGGCGGCAGGCCTTTTTTCAAGGCACCAAGGCTTTCGAGCATGAGAGTTGTTGGTTTTGGAAGGTCGGTGAGATGCGTGTAGGTGATGGGTCTTGGATCAATCGGTTCATTGGTAATCGTCCAGTCTCCCATGTGAATAATAGAACCTGCAGGAGTGGTAAGAATAATACCGACCGCATCCATGATGGAGTGTTCTACTTCAAAAAATTTGATTTGAAATTGACCAAGACGAAACGTATCCTGAAGATGTTGAATGCGAATGGGTTTTAATTCCAGAGCGAGGGTAAGATCACGTCCAATAATTGGTGGATAGCCAAGTTGTCTCAAGAGAATGGGAGCTGCTCCAATATGATCAAGGTGTCCGTGTGTAAAAATAACTCCACGAATATTTTTTTCTTTTCCTTTGAGATAACTTGCATTGGGAACAATATAGTCAATACCAGGCATGTCTTCTTCTGGCCATTGTAATCCCATATCAACAATGACAATGTCGCGACCATATTCAAAAACGGTCATGTTGCGTCCAACTTCTTCTTGTCCGCCAAGAGGAACAATACGAATAACATCTTTTCCAACTTGTGGGAGAGGAGCAACGCCCATTTTTTCTTGACGTACAGGTTGGAATTTTTTTCTTGGCGCAAAAGCGCTTGGACGCCCATCTTTTATGTGGGGAGATGTTCGATTTTTCCACTCATCTCTTGATCGGAATGCAGGTTTTTTTTCTGTTTGATCCGCTTGATCGTGTTCGCGGTGAGGTGTTGGTTGTTGAGGATCTTTTTGTTTTATTGGGTTTGTCCCTGTTGATTGATGAAAACGATTAGGTTCTGTTCGTTTTCCGGATTTTTGGACTGGTGTTGGGTGCGGATCTGGTATAAATGGAAGAGGTTTTCGTTCGGGTGAATGAGATTGGTTTCGAGGAGGATTATTTTTTCGTGGAAATTCAAACATAGATTATTTTTTTGAGTTGAAGAATCGGCAATTCCAACCATAAAAAAAGGAGAAATCCTTTTAAAGTCAGATCGGGGACTGTTGGGACAAGGACGAATATTCATTTAAAAAAGAAGTAATCATCTTTGTCCCCGTCCTGCTTTATGCATTGGATTGTTTTTGGTGCGGATGGAGGGACTCGAACCCTCAAGTCTTTGCAGACACAGGCTTCTGAGACCTGCGCGTATACCAATTCCGCCACATCCGCTCTTTTTTTTATTTCATGACTTTTTTTGTCTTTACGTACCAATTTTCTATATCCACAAATCGATCCGCAGGAACAAACATTTGTTTTAATGTTATGTTGTGTACTTTTGTTGAGATTGCATACGTATAGGTTGGTTGGTAAAGAAAAATAGCCGGCAGATCTTTTACAAGAAGATTTTGGAACGCCTGGTATTTTTCTGTTCTCACTTTTGTATCCGTTGTTTTTCGTGCTTCTTCCAAAAAGGTATCAACATCACGATTCACATAGAGGGCAAGATTCAGTCCAGGATCTTTTATTTGTGAGCTATGCCAAAATGGATATGGATCCGAATCAAGACCGGATTGGGTTCCTGTGAGCAATAGTTGATATGCTCGTGGTTTTATAACGGTTTCATAAAAAGAGGATGCTGCCACAGGTTGGATGTTTAGACGAATACCTGCGTTAGCAGCCTGTTTCATAATTGTTTCTGCCGCTCGAATGAATTCTGGTTGATCAACCACAGAAAGAGTGAAAACAAGTTCATCACGGACTTCCTGTAATTGTCCATCTTTTTTTTCTTTACGGATTTTTGCGCGTATCTCATCAGGAGTGGTTCGTTTAAATTCCGTTTCGTCCAAAAGAGTGTTAGCTGCCGTAAGATCTTGCGAAAGTTTTTCCACATCCGGGTCATATCCCACCATGCCGGCTAGAATAGGGGCATACAATGGCTGACCATGACCGTCTAATGCATTGTTTATGATTTCTTGTCGATCAAGAGAAAGAGCAAACGCTTTTCGCATGCGGATATCTTTGAGAAGAGGTTGGTTTTCTTGATTAAAGAAGAGAGTCGTTGTCATGGATGTCATTGGTCGAAGCAATTGGATCGTTTGTTTATTCGTGAGTTTGTTTTCAAGATCACACGGGACAAAGCTTGCACCTTCCACATTTCGATTTTCCAGAGCGTTCACAAGAGCTTGTGTATCTGAATAGAATTTGAATGTCAAACGTTCAATAAGTGGAGGGTGTCGATAAAATGTTTCATTACGAATGAGAGTATATGATCGAATATTCCCTTTTTTATCAACGGTAAATTTTTCAAATCGGTATGGTCCACTTCCAATGGGTTCCAAATTAAGAGAAGCGAGCGGAGCATTTTTTGGAGGGATATCTCGCCACACGTCTGCCGGTAAAATACCAACGGTTAATGTTGAGAGGAATGGAGCAAAAGGTTCTTCGAGAACAAATTGAACCGTTTTTTCATTGAGAGATGAAACAGTGACTCCGTGAAATGTTGATGCGAGTGAACTTCGATACGTTGGATTTTGAATGGCTTGGATCGTAAAGACAACATCTTCTGCCCGAATTGGTGTTCCGTTATGCCAAGTCGCATGATCGCGAATATGAATAGTGTACGTTTTTTGGTCTTCGGTCATTTGATAGGTATCTGCCAGATCAGGTTCAAGACCATGATCTGGGTTCCATCGGAAAAGACCTGAATAAATAAGACGTGCAAGATCCTGGTCTACATCACTCGAATTTGCATAAAGTGGATTCACAAGACGCGGAGTTCCAATTAAACCCTCTGTATAGAGACCGCCAGGAGCAGCTATTTCTGTTCGGTGCGTTATCATGTACCAGCCAAAGAAAAGGAGAAGAACAACAAAACCACCGCTTAATGAAATGCGAATTATTTGACGTTCGCCTGAATGTAAAACTCTTGGCAGACATTTCCATTGTCTCCAGGTCGGGAAGCGATGTTGTGTGGTCAAACGAAGAATTTGACGTTTGGTTAAATCGGATGTCCGCGTTTTTTTCATTTTGGATGAAATACGATTTCGAACAAAACGGAAAAAACGAGAGATACGATCAAAAAAAGGGTTTCCAAAAGACACAGAAAAACAAAATGGACGATAAAGACGCCCTTCTGTAGAGAGTTCTTCTATTCATTAAAGAACCGCATTGGCAAGGGCTATACCAAAAAAGAAGATCGCGAGAACAATAGATGCTTGAAATAAGCGTTTTTCAATTCCGCGTTTGGTTCGATAAACATTTCCTTCGCCTCCAAAGGTTGCACCAAGACCGGCACCACGCGCCTGAAGAAGAATGCTCGTACCAAGAAGAATACCGAGAATAATTTGTAGAGGAGTGAAAATCGTTTCCAACATAAGGACAATCCGTAAGGATAACAAGTGTAGACTATCAAACATTTCCCGGATCGTCAATACATTCAGGTATTTTTCCTCGCATTTTTCAACAAAAACAATGATTTTGTGGTATACTCTATTTAACGTTTGCTTCTTGGTTTTTTGTATGTCATCTTCTCTTCAATCATCGATAGAAACACCAGTTATTCGTCGTCGTTTTGGATTTTCTTTGGCAACTTTTGCTGTATTGGTTGTGATGGTGGCAATTGGTTTGTTTGTATGGCGTGTGGCACATTACGCACAATTGATTCGATCTGGAGAAATGGCTGAATGGCAAAATTCCTATGCAAAAGAAATGACCGTGAGTCGATTGGCAGCTGCAGCATCTTCTTCCGGGTCGTCTTCTGCAGTTGCAACAGGTGACCATCCATTTCTTGGTTCTAAAAATGCTCCTTTGACGATTGTTGAATTTGCAGATTTTACCTGTCCATATTCCCGTCAGGTGAGCTTCCTCTTACGTTCTCTCGCCTATGAGTATGGTGATCGTATTCAGTATATTTATCGTGTTTTTCCTTTAACAGATGTTCGTCCCGAATCCCAATTAGTGGCTGAGGCTGCGATGTGTGCATATCATCAGGGAAAATTTTGGGAATACCATGATAAACTTTATCAAACAACGGATGATTTTTCGCGCGATCGTCTTGTTCAGTATGCGAAGAGTCTTGGATTAGAAATGGGAAAATTTATTGCGTGTCTCGATCAGGGTTTGGCCGCGTCCGAAGTTTCTGCTGATTACGAAACAGGAGTTGCGGCCGGTGTCTATGGAACCCCAACCTTTTTTTTGAACGGTCAGAAAATTGAAGGCGCTATTCCAGCTGATGTCTTACGGACATTAGTCGAGCGGCTCACATCACCTTCTTGAGTTGAATTATGATTTTTTATCGGCGGATTTTTGCCATTATTTTTGCCTTGATTTTTTTTCTTTCCCCATTGATTCTTTTGGCTGCAACCGCAAATCCGGAAGATAATCTTCAATGTTGGGTGCAGAGTGCGTGTGAAAAAAAGGATGAAAAAGGGAATAAAACCGGTCAATGGGATCGAAAATCTGATCGTGCGATTGAAACATGTGGCGGTGGAACTTATGGATTTTGCTATCCGCCTTTTCGCGACATTGAGATTGGAATCGGTATTCCAGTCAAGGGGGAAGTAAAGACAAAGGTGAAAGATCTTGGGGGGTACATCAATACCATGTATCTTTTTTTGCTCAGTACAGCAGCGCTTATTGCGACCGTGATGGTGATGGTCAGTGGGGCACAATATGTGGCGGCATCCGGAAGCGGAGATGTGGGAAAGGCAAAAGAGCGAATAAAGAACGCCGTAACAGGTCTTATCCTTTTGATGTTTGCCGCTGTCATTCTTTTTACGGTTAACCCTCAATTGCTTCAGCTCAAGGTTCCGCAGATGCCGAGAATTCGTCAAGTTGTGTATGTGTCAGATCAAACGCCGTGTGAATGGTTTGTGAGTAATGGATACACGGTTGATCCTTTGCATCAAAAAAGCGAATTATCTTGCGGAAAAAAATCCGATGTAAAAAAAGACCCTCAATTAAATGAACTCAAGGATACAAGTTGTATTTGGTCTGGATGCGGTACAGGAGCAAATAAAACGTTCAATGGAGTGATCATGGATAAAAGTTGTCTGAAGGTGGAAGGAAATTATGCGTGTATTGGGTGCTGGGAAATTACAACAGGTCCTCCGTTTGATACAGGAGTTCAACCAGGATCTGATGTGTGTGCTAGTATGTCTCCGAAACAAGATATGGTGAATACAGGGAATCATCTTACGTGCGAGTTTAGCCGTGATATGGGTTTTGAACGAACAGAATTTGCAGATGCTAAAGTGACTGGTCAGTGTGCCGCGCTTGGATATAAATGTGCGGATATTAAAAAATGTGAAGATTATGATCAGATTTTAGTTCAAAATAATGATGGTCAACAAAAATTATATGCGTTTGAAGCTCCCGGATTTTCATTTGATTATTCGGTTCACAAACGTATTTGCGAAGAGAATTTATGTGGAGTCTCAACAGGGTGTCAACAGGATATAAAGGTAGATAGCCCGGCATCTGATTATTATACAATGTATGCGACAGCCGGAGCTTCTTTTGTAGTGGAAAGTGCCATAAGTGCATTAACAGGTGATGAGATTACAGGAATTTCTTGTGTGTCAAAGTAAAAAATTTTTGTGTCCAAAGACGTGATTTCTATCCGCGGAGCGCGTGAACACAATTTGAAAAATATCGACGTTGATATTCCGAAGAATAAACTGGTCGTCATGACCGGTCTTTCCGGTTCTGGAAAGTCTTCTCTTGCCTTTGATACGATTTTTGCCGAAGGACAGCGACGATATATGGAGTCTATGTCGAGTTATGCTCGTCAATTTCTTGAACTCCAAGATAAACCAGATGTGGATGAAATTATTGGATTATCTCCAACGATTGCGATTGATCAAAAAACATCTTCTCATCATCCACGTTCAACGGTTGGAACCGTGACAGAAATTTACGATCATCTTCGTATTTTATTTGCACGTGCCGGAAGACCACATTGTCCGCGTTGCCAAAAACCGGTTGTGGAACAGACTGGGGATCAGATAGGAGAAAAACTTTTTGTCCTTTTACAAGAGACGGATTTTTTTCTTTTTGCGCCTGTGATTCGATTTCAAAAAGGAGAACACAAACATTCATTACTTAGCATGCAAAAAGCTGGATTTTCTTCTGTCCGATTTGATGGGGTACTTATGGATATTTCAGAAGCACTTCTCATACATAAAGAAAAAGCAAAGCAACACTCTATTGATGTGCTTATTGATGAGTATCATCGTTCCTCCGTTTTGAATCGTGTCTCTTTTTTAGACGGAATAAAAAAAGCATCGGAATATGGAAATGGATGTTTGACGGTTGTGCGTTCGGATACAGCAGAGGAAATTTCTTTTTCTCAACACATCTACTGTCCTGAATGTCAGATAGACTTGCCGAAACTGGAACCGCGTCTTTTTTCTTTTAATACGCCTCAAGGAGCATGTCCAGCTTGTACGGGTCTTGGAATGAAGCTTATTTTGGAACCAGATTTTGTGATTCCAAATAAGCGATTGAGCTTGGCAGAAGGAGCAATACGTCCTTGGGTTCGCATTGGAGGAAATACATCTCATTTATATCGTTTGCTTGAAGAAGTTGCTAAAAGATATGAAATTTCTCTTCGAGATCCTGTGGAAAAAATTTCTCAAGAAAAACAGAGGATTTTGTTTTATGGAAAAGAAGGAGAAACTTATGACATCGATGGTCAATCTGTTATTTTTTTGGGAATTCTTGGGCAGCTTGAGGAAAAATATCGTGAGACAAATTCAGAATATGTTCGTCACGAACTTGAGACATGTATGCGTACACTTCCATGTCCAATTTGTCACGGGGCTCGACTTCGTCCAGAGGCATTGGCTGTGCGTGTTTGTGGAAAAAGTATTGCGGATTTTACCAGAATTTCTATCGGAGAACTGACGAATTTTTTTCACGCGTTTCTTTTTGGAGATGTAAAACGGGAAAAAGAACATGATTGCATGTCTGGAGAACAAATGATTATGGAACATGTTTCGCGTGAGGTTTTAAAACGACTTCGTCATTTATCAGATATTGGTCTTGGGTATTTGACACTCGATCGCGGCACAGTCACGCTTTCTGGTGGGGAAGCACAACGTGTTCGTCTTGCTTCCCAGATTGGGAGTGAACTTTCTGGGGTTGTGTATGTGTTAGACGAACCCTCGATTGGTTTGCATGCACGAGACAATGATAAATTGATTGCAACTCTTCGACAGCTTCGGGATGGAGGAAACAGTGTGATTGTGGTGGAACACGATGAATCCATGATGCGTACAGCAGATTATCTATTTGATATTGGTCCTGGGGCAGGAGAACATGGTGGGCGCATTGTTGCGTCTGGAACATATACAGAACTTCTTGAACATCCGGATTCTTTAACAGGAGAATATTTATCTGGACGTCGTCACATTTTTCCTTCACGACAAACTCGAAAAGGTGATGGGCGGTCACTGACTGTTGTAGGAGCGCGTGCTTTCCATTTAAAAAATATAACCGTGCACATTCCACTTGGGACATTTGTTTGCGTCACAGGAGTTTCTGGTTCTGGAAAATCTACTCTTGTTCTTGATGTATTAGGTCAGGCTCTTTCCAAACATTTTTCTCAGACAAAAGTTTTTCCAGGAGAGCATGATACGATTCTTGGGCTGGAACATTTGGACAAAGTGATTACGATTGATCAATCGCCGATTGGACGCACTCCGCGCAGTAATCCGGCAACATATACGGGAATTTTTACAGGAATTCGAGATATATTTGCGGAAGTTCCTGAAGCAAAAATGCGACATTTTGATGCAGGAACATTTAGTTTTAATGTGAAAGGTGGGGGTCGATGCGAGGCATGTACAGGGGATGGTTTCCAGGAAATTGTCATGCAGTTTATGCCGGATATTTATGTAGAATGTCCGGAATGTCATGGTCGACGATACAATGCTGAAGCACTTGAAATCCATTATAAAGGAAAAAATATTGCTGACGTGCTCAATATGACTGTGGAAGAAGCCAGTCATTTTTTTAGCGATCAGGCAGCTATTCATGAGAAATTGGCTTTGCTCAGTCAGGTTGGATTGGAATATATAAAACTTGGACAATCTGCAACTACGCTTTCTGGTGGGGAAGCACAACGTGTAAAACTTGCAACCGAACTATCACGTCGAGCTACAGGTCGTACGTTGTACATTTTAGATGAACCAACCACTGGTCTCCATTTTGAAGATATCAAGCGTTTGTTAGATGTTCTTCATGCCCTTGTTGATAAAGGAAATACCGTTCTTGTGATTGAACATCAACTAGATGTGATAAAATCAGCAGATTGGGTGATTGATATGGGGCCAGAGGGAGGAGAAAAAGGAGGGTATGTTGTTGCAGAAGGAGCTCCAAAGGATTTGATCAAAAATAAAGTAAGTGAAACAGGAAAGTACCTAAAAGCTCTTTTTTGATCGAAAAATAAAAGAAATGCATAAAATAAGGCTTTTTGCCTTATTTTTGTTTTAAAAGATTGACAAAATTTGTCTCTTTATGTATAATAACACGTTCTTCTTTATATATTTATGTCTAAAAAAATTATTTTCCTTGCGCTTGCTACTTTTGTAGCAATCAATCCTTTTTCTTCCCCTGTGAAAGCTGACTCAGGTCAATGGGAACCAATCCAAGCAACCGAAGTTTGGGAATATAACCAATACAAGGTAGAAAAAGTTTCATTTGATAAACAGAGTGTCGGGCCTATTTCTTTAGGTTCAACGGTTCTTGTTGCGGAACCTATTTCTTCTTGTGAACCCGTTGGATGCGATCGGTACGACGTGTATGTTCTAAAGGACGGATCACGTATGTTTATTGGAAATCTCCCGGCTGTTGTTTTAAATGAACAGCGTTATTTCGCAAATGAAAAAGAATTTGTGTACGTTGATACATCTGATTTAGATCAGAATCATTGGAATGTTGTGACCGTTGATTTAGAAACTGGAAAAGAAACCATTGCGGTAAAAGATTTTTTTATGGATGGGGTGGAAGAAATGGATGTACGCGTTGCTGATGGGAAGTTTTATTTCAACCCATCTTTTAATTGGAATAATCATGAAGGATATTCTCAAGGAACCATTTACGTCTATGATCCAAAAGTGAATGATATGCGCGTCGTCCCGGATCA
>LCAH01000021.1 GCA_000996355.1 Candidatus Uhrbacteria bacterium GW2011_GWC2_41_11 | reverse complement strand
ATGAATTTTTCAAAAAGGAGGAGGAGTGATCATGCAAAAAGTTTTAATTGGTTTTACGACACTTATTCTTGTTATCACCAGCATTGCATGGGCTGCACCTTCCTGGACTGTAAATGGAAATGTTGCAACTTTCGATGCTACAACTCTAAACTCCAACTGCGAAGCTGGGGTTCAGACAGTTAAAGTAAACTTTGAAACTCGCGAGGTTTTGGTCTATTGTTACGGCGACTTTGAATTGCCGCCGATCAATGCTAACAAGATCGAGATACGAACGCGTAATCCGTTCGTACTAAAATAAACACAGACGCCCGCACCTAGACGTTATTGGTTGCGGGCGCTTTTCTTTTTAAGGTAGATTAAGGTAGATTTATGACCCTCAAATAAACGAATGAAATACGTTGTGTCGCACAATATATCTTATACGACACTAGCCTTGACAAGACTGATAAAATACGGTCGTTGATTCTTTAACCTCATAAAAGGAATCCAACAGTGCCTCTTTGACTCACGATTTTACTTACTATGTGTAACTGATTCAAACCCCCAACCAACCATCAAAAAAATTGAGATTTATAACACACCCACCTTTTGGATGTTTTTTCTTCTTAACATATAGGTTAGGTGTCGTAAAATATTATTTCTTTTCACCCAATCTTTTTCGAATTTCTTTTTTTCCTGCCTCTACTCCAGGCTGATCAAACGCATTAACTCCAAACAGTTCTGCAAGATAAACAGTTGCGTGTTCGTAAAATTGAAAAAGAGCCCCAAGAGATTCCGGAGAAAGCGATGGAATAAAAAGAGTTCCGTTTGGGCGTCCATCATTAGCAAGAGCCTCTGCAGTTCCCTCTTGTTCTGCCCGCAGAATATCTCCTAATTCTCTTCCGGCAAGATACCCAATATGTGCATGCGTTCGAAATGTTTTTGGAATGGAAATACAACGCGTATTTTTTTCACATCTGATAAATGTAATCACTTTATCCATTGGACCATCTTGATAAAGCTGGATTTGTGAATGTTGATCAATGGCTCCAAGGGCAGCGACAGGGGTCGGTCCGATCGTATATTTTTTTCCAAGTGATTCCGCCCAAAGTTGTCGATACCAAAATGTAAACATGGAAAGACGATCGATATATGGCATGAGAACATGAATGTGTTGATGTTTTTTTGCATAGGCAAGGTAGTGTAAACCGGCAAAACATGCAGAATCGTGTTCAATCCCTTCTTTTGCGTATGTTTTCTCAATGGACTTAGCACCGTTTAAAATACGACAAATAGGAATACCTGCACAGGCTGCAGAAAACAATCCGACAGAAGACAAAACAGCAAAACGTCCACCCACATGTTTCGGGTGAGGAAGAATAAAATAACCGTGTTCTGTAGCAAGTTCAAAAAGTGAACCCTGACCGATATCCGTGGTGACAAAAATATGTGCCGCGTGTTTTTTGACTCCTACCGCACGAATAAGACGTTCACGTAATACGAGAAAATTTGCCATGGTTTCCAAGGTAGATCCTGATTTTGAAACAACGTGAATTGCTGTTTTTTTCCATTCATCTGAAGAACGATCAAGAAGATTCCCAAGTGAATCAGGGTCAGGATTATTCACAAAATCAACACAAAGATGATGCTGATTTTGTTTATTTGTATGTAATGATTGATAGAGAGTACGCGCCCCAAGATCAGATCCACCAATACCAATCACAATTAAATATGAAAAAGATTTTTGAACTTCACGAGCGATTTGCTCTATAGTTTGAGTCATTTTTTTCTCAAATGGAAGATCAAAAAAACCTTGCTTGCCACTTGTACGAAGTTGTTCAAGATGGTTTTTTGCTTTTTCCAATCGTGGCAATAAACGCTCAAATGCTGATTCAGCGACTCCCGCAGAACCAATTCGTTTACTCCACATATTTGAGGCATCGTAACGCAAAAAAGGAGAAGACATATTTTTTAAATAAGAAAGTCTTATTTATAATATACATGATCGTCAAAACGAACATCGATATATTGTAAAACAGATGGATCTGAAATTTGTTCGCGTAAAACCGTTTCTAAATGTGTAACTTGATTTTGAACATCTTGAGACGGATCAAATAAAATATCATATCCATTTTCTGTGACTGCTTTCATCCACGTCCCAATGCGGCGATCAAGATCGAATCGGCGCACATGAATCGTCAATGCTGATACATGTTCCAAAAAGAAACGGACGTCATCCATATCTTCTTTTGACATGATCGAAGTTCCAATACCAACATCTTTTCCGCTCTTCTCTTCAAATATCCAAAAAGGTGATGTAAGAGGAGGAAATGTTTCTCCTTCTTTAACCGGACCATACGGTATAGGAGGTTCAAGAACATTTTTTTGTTCTTCTTCGGAAATTTCACGAATGACAATTCCTTTCGCGTCCGTAAAATAACTATGTGTTCCGGTCATCCAGAGAGCAACAGGAATTTTTTCTGAAATAATGATCAGAACAGTCGGAGGCTCGAGTCGGATATCCAGACGTTCAAAGGAGAATTGTGATTCCAATTTTTTTCGTAAAACCTCTTCTTGAAAAAAGAAACGATGACTTGGATGAAAAAAAAGCCATCGTGCGGAAGAGAGATATTGTTCTACCGATGTTCGCACCTGTTCTTCTCCTGCTGTTTTCACTCCCTCAATTTGAATAGTCTCCAATCGAAGAGAGGGAGTGGTAAAAACAAAACTCATGAAGGCAATCAAGATTCCAAGACTCAATCCAGCAATCACAAACGGAAAAATACTTTGGGGACGTATCTGAGAAAAATACGGATTTTGATATGGACGATTTTGATATCGGGAAACTTGAGCTCGACGAAAATGATTACGGCGTTTTCGTGCAGGCTGAAAAAACATACATTAGACGACAATACGTGGAAGAAGCGGGTTGAGACGGGCAACAACTTCGTATGGAATCGTATGAATTTTTTCCGCCATATCCACAGCAGAGACTTCGTAACACCCCATACGTCCAAGAAGAATTGCTTCTTGTTCTGGAGCAATTTGCGGAACTTCAGACACATCAACCATCATCATATTCATACAAATACGACCCAATACCTTGCAACGATGTCCTCCAATCAAAACTTCTCCAATGGATGATAATCGCCTGTCATATCCATCTGAATATCCCACAGGGAGTACAGCAACCCGGCTCTGACGACGAAGAACTTCTGTTAACCCATAACTAACAGGTGTTCCAGCTGGAAGTGATTTCACTTGAGCAATCTGCGTTTTCCAAGCAAGTACAGGTTCAAGTTCTAATTTAATGGCATGACGACGGGCAAATTGTTCTGTTTGTTTTGATGGCCAAACTCCATACATGCTGATACCTGCCCGCACAAGTGTTGCATGTGTATCCGGATACAAAATAAACGCTGCACTGCATGCGCAATGAATATGAGCAGGAGTAAATCCAGCTTCTGTGACACAGGTTTGCGATTCCAGAAAATGGGCAAATTGACGATTTGCATACGATGAATCATCCGCATCTTCAACATTCGCAAAATGTGTGGAAAGTCCGGACATTTCTATATGAGGACATGTATGGAGAATTTCCAATATGCTTTTTAAATCTTGTGCTAAAATACCTTGACGAGATGTTCCTGTTTCCACTTTCAAATGAACACGAGTGATTTTTGCAAGACTGGCAGCAACTTCTTCAAGACGACGAATCGTATCCGGATCATACACCGTCAATTCGATACCTTGTTGAACCGCGTCTATCAATCGATCTTGAAGAGTGTATCCAAGAACAATCAACAAAGCACTCGGAAGAAGATCACGAAGAGTAAGCGCCTCGTCAATCGAATCAACCGCAAATGCATCAACCCCGGTTCGGGCTGCAATCAATGCTATTTCTTTCATGCCGTGCCCATAGGCGTTCGCTTTCACAACCGCACAAAAACGTGTTCCTGGATTCAAAATGGATTGGAGGGAACAAATATTTTGTTGAAGGGCACGCTGATTCAATTCAATCCAGGTTCGATAATTAGACACAGAATGTTTATATTCCCGTTTCTCCTTCACATTTCGAAATGACGATCATCTCAGGTTTTTTCTTCTGATGTTTAAGCCATTGTTCAAGATGCTCCCGAAGAAGGGTTTGATCATGTCCAATCGCAATCACATCCGGATGCACACGGACAACGGTCTGAAATGAATCCAAAATAAGATCTCCGAGTATAGCTTCTGCAACGTCAGGAAGAGCCTGAATACAAGCAAGGCGATCGCTTTCCGGTTGTCTGGGTTCCCGATGTTTTAATGTACGTACGGTTTCATCTCTGGCAAGAGCAACAATAAGACGACTTCCCAACAAACGGGCTTGATGCAAAAAATAAAGATGACCTTTATGAATTCCATCAAACGTTCCGAACGCAAGAATAGTTCGTGAACCACTCATAATGGGCGCATGGTTGGAAACAAAATGACTTCTTTCAAATTCGGCGAGTCTGTAAGCAACGCGGTCAGACGATCAATCCCAATGCCAAATCCTGCATTGGGAGGCATACCATGTTTCATCGCTTCGACATACTCATAATCTCCAAACTGAGCCTCTTCATCCCCTTGTTCACGTGCAGCATCTTGTTCACGGAAACGTGCCTCTTGATCCAATGGATCATTCAACTCAGAAAAAGCTTTGATGTTTTCTTCTCCACCCCCATATACCATTTGAAACATTTCAATAACACCCGGATCAGATACCTTGCGTTTCGCAAGCGGAGAAATTGCTGCCGGATAATCGTAAATGTATGTCGGTTGAATGATCACAGGTCTAACCGTGTGCTTATAAATCTGATCCAAAATTGTTCCATAACTTGCAGATGTTTCTACAGGAACTCCGAGTTTCATCGCAACTTTTGCTATAGATTCACGATCTGGATATGCTCGAATATCTATGTGAGTATATTGCAAAATTGCATCACGAAACGTAAGACGTGGCCACGGAGAAGAAAAATTTAATGTATACCCTTTATATGGAACAGTTGCCGGGTTCAAACCAGCTGCACGAATAATTTCCTGCATCATTCCTTCGAGAAAATCCATTAATTTTTCATAATTAAGATAGGCGGCATATCCCTCAACCTGGGTAAATTCCGGATTATGCATGTGGTCAATTCCTTCATTTCGAAAGCAGCGAGCAACTTCATAAACACGTTCATATCCACCAACCAACAGTCGTTTGAGATACAGTTCTGGTGCAATACGTAAATACATATCGATATCCAATGCATCATGATGTGTTTCAAACGGCTTTGCATTTGCTCCACCGGGAACCGTTTGAAGAACAGGAGTTTCCACTTCGAGAAAACCATGTTCATTTAAATAGGTACGAATCGTTGTCAGAATGACTGCACGGACATGAAAAATATGACGAACAGATTCATTGGCAAGAAGATCAAGATAGCGTCTGCGATATCTTGTTTCAACATCGGAAAGTCCATGCCATTTTTCAGGCATAGGAAGCAGAGCTTTTGAAAGCACTTGATAGATATCCACTGCAAGTGAGCGTTCTCCTTTTTGCGTCGTAAAAGGCTTCCCTGCGACTTCGACAAAATCTCCAATATCCATGGTGTCATGAAAAAAGGTATACACATTCTCTCCAAGATGATCTCGTTTTAAAACAAGTTGAAGTCGCCCACTTCCATCTTCAAGATGAACAAATGTTAAACCACCATGTTTACGAATTGTGCGAATACGACCTGTCACAACAACCTGTTCCCCGCTCTTTTCAATCTGTTCGTATGCAGAAAAGAATTGTTCTCCAGTATGGGTACGATGAGATGATGCAGGATATGGGTCAACTCCGGCCTCGCGAAGTTTGTCGAGCCGGATGCGGCGAATACGTTCTTCTTCCGTAAGCGGCATATAAACAGAAAATTACTTAATTTCAATAATTTTATATTGCATCACACCGAAAGGAACGGTTACTTCGACGAATGTTCCAACCGCATGACCAAGAAACGCCTGTCCAAGAGGTGACTCGTTACTAATCTTCCCTTCTAAAGGATTTGCTTCGTTTGAACCGACAATTTCAAATGTTTTTTGTTTTCCATTATATTCAACAATAAATGTGCAACCAAGAGAAATAAATAATCCTCCACGTTTTTCTTCAATAACGACATAATCTTTTAACATGTCATCCAATTGAGCGATGCGTGTTTCATTTAATGCTTGCTGTTCTTTGGCTTCATGATATTCAAAATTTTCGGATAAATCTCCAAGTTCCTTGGCTGCCTCAATTTTTGAAGCAATTTCCTTTCGAATTTTCATTTTGCGGTTTTCCCATTCTTTTTTCATGTCTTCTAATCCCTGGGAAGAAATATATGTTGGCATAATCGTAAAACAGAATTTTGTTGAACATTCGTCAAAACGAATACCTCGTGACCAAGGCCACGAGCGTGTAAAGTACAGTTTAAAAAGAAAATCATTTTGCGTCAAGGTACGGGAGAAGAAGAAAATCGGTGATTATACCACCAAAAAAAGATATCTTTCGCAATAGGAACAGCAACTGAAGAACCCTCCCCCCCATTTTCCACAAGAACCGTAACAACGATTTGTGGATCTTCGTAAGGACCAAATCCAACAAACCAAGCATGAGTCTGTTTTCCTCCTGCAACTTGAGCTGTTCCTGTTTTTCCTGCAACAGCAAACGGCAAAGTCGACAAACTTTTTGCACTTCCTCGTGTCACAGCCTGACGCATTCCTTCTTGAACAATTTTCAATGCCTGCTGAAGTTGATCTGATAAAATAATTCCTTCAGGTTCAACAAGATTCTCATCGATAGCATGGACAACATGTGGAGTCCATCGTGTTCCTCCGTTTGCAACCGTGGCCGAAGCCACAGCTAATTGTAAAGGAGTGACAAGAAGATCCCCCTGACCAATCGCAAGATGATAGGTATCTCCGACATACCATCGTTCTCCTTTTCCTTTTTCTTTCCATTCTTTTGATGGAAGAAATCCTTCAGCTTCACTCGGGAGATCAATACCGGTTTTTGATCCAAATCCAAATACACGCGCATATGCAACTATTCGTTCGACTCCTAAACCAATAAAGGTATTATATCCTCCTCCAATAATGTAGAAAAATGTGTTCACGGAATCTGCAAGTGCTTTTCGAATATCTGTCACTCCGTGTCCGCCTGCTTTCCAATCCGGAAATACCCATGGTCCAATGGATATTCCACCCACAGAAACAAATGAAGTCGATGGCGTAATAATTCCTTCTGCAAGAGCGGCGGCGGCAACAAATGGTTTAAACGTAGATCCAGAAGGAAACGTCCCTGCAATCGCGCGAGGAAAAAGCGGATCGGAAACATCTGCTTCCAGAGCTTGATAGACATCGGTTTGAATTCCACCGGCAAATAAATTACTGTCGAAAGATGGAAGACTTACCAACGCAAGAATTTCTCCATTACGCGGATCGACGACAACAATGCTTCCTTGCCGAAGTCCTAATGTTTCCAAAGAAGTTCGAAAACGTTGTTCGATCATGGATTGAAATTCCAAATCAATAGATAATGTAACAGGTTTTCCTTCTAGAGGAATTTCTTCAGACAAAACAGCTGTTTCTTGTCCGAATGCATTCACTTCCATGCGTTTTTTTCCATATTGTCCGCGTAATAACGTCTCCATGGAAGATTCCACGCCCGTCTTCCCTATTTCATCTGTCCGGTGATATCCCTTGTCTTGACGTTCAAAAAATTCATCTGCACTAATTTTTCCCACATATCCCAACACATGAGAAAGAGAAGGGGTATCTGACGGATAGTGACGTTTTGTGAGAACACGCACGAAAAATCCAGGTGTCTGTTGTTCACTGATCATAAAATGCATGGCTTGATCATAGAAAAGATCTTTGCAAACAATAATATTTTCTTCAGGAGACACGGCTGCATATTCTTGAAGAAGAAGATCAAGATCTGTTCGTTGTAGACCTGCCAAATCTGCAACTTTGTCAAAAAGAATTTCCCGTTGAGAATGGTCTGTCGGAAGATCTCCTATGCGCATTACGAGGGTAAATGCAGGAACATTTTCCACTAACATTCGGCCAAAACGATCCTGGATAATTCCCCGTGCAGAAGGAAGATATTCCGATCGAATGCGATTTCCTTCTGCCATTTTTCGATATGTATCCCCTTGAATAATCTGCAAATAACTCACACGGATTCCGAGAAACAAAAAAAAGAGACTGAGCAGAAAAAAAGTCACTCGAAATCTCCGATCAGCAATACGTAATCCCAAAAATGGGGTGGAAGCAGGCGCTTCATCCACAGATGCCGGATCAAACATTTCTTCTGCTTCATATCCCGGACATTTTTCAAGATGGGCGATCGCACGATCTTCGGTGAGATAAAACAGGGAATGAGAAGAGGATTTTTTTTTGGATTGTCGAAGAAAAAACATGAACGATTTCAAAAAATTCTCAAAAATCTTCACGGGTTGATACCAAAGACAGATGTCTGAAGAAAAAACGAATGCGCCGTGCAAAAAAGAAACAAATACTCAGTAAGATAACCAGAAGAATTCCCTGCCAAATCGTAAAAGAAATATATGCAGACCAAGAAACAAACAAATCATTTCGCCAGGACAATATCCATAAAAAACAGGCATGCAGTGCTTGTTGAACGCCATAACAAATTGTCGCACATCCAAGAACTCCATATAATGAACGGTTTGAGAAAAGGTGTCGAGCAACAATGATTCCGACAAAACCTGTACAGAAACCAATCAACGTTTCATACGGAACGGTTCCTATTTTCCAAAAGTCAAATGCAAATCCTTCACCAACAAGCCACCAAAACCCAACAGGAGTTCCTACATGTTGAATCGCATAGACACTGCATGCAAGAAGAAGAGGAAAAAATCGTAACGGTTCTGGAAGAAATCCGATCAAACTTGTTTCGAGAAAAAAAAGAAGAAAAAATACGATAAGAGCTGCACCGGTACGAAACATCATAGAGCAACAGAAGGAATAAGAATGGAAATAATTCCATATCGCCGGATGTCCACAAGAGGTTCCACTGTTGCTTGTTGAAAAGGTGCTGTTGGATCTTTTGTCACACGATTCACAACTCCCACAAGCAAATTCGGCGGAATACCCTCTTCTAAACCTGAGGTAACAAGAAGCTGGTTGATTTGGACATCTTCATCTTGAGGAATGAATTCAAACGAAAGCAATGCACCTCCCGTTCCTTGTGCAAGACCAATGGTTCTCGATGTATTCAAAAGAGAAACGGCTATTTTTGAATCCGGATCTAGTGAAGTTTGAACAAGAGAAGTGTGTGTGTGAACTTCCAAAATTTTTCCAACAAAAATTCCGTCCCCAATAATAGCAGATGCACCTACAACGACTCCATCTTTTGTTCCGCGATCAATGATAAAACGGTGATGAATAGGGTTGACTGACCACATCACAATTCGAGCCGTTACATGTCCAAACGAACTTCGTTCTACAAATGCGAGCTGTTCTTTCAAATTTTTATTTTCTGTACGTAACTGTTCGTAAGAAACAGCATCTCTTGCAAGAAAAGAAATACGTTCTTGCAAAATGGCATAGGCTTTTGGATGACGTGCTTCTCCAAACAAAAATTGCCATTGGGTTCCGGTCCAAAGTCCAACCGCAGCAAACGGACGCTGCAAAAAAGAAAAAATAGGAGATCCGAATTGAGAAATGAGAAAGAAAAAAAATAAAAAAAATCCAAGACCAAAAAATAAAGAGAGACGGACTTTCCAATTTCCCTTCAATAGGGCCATAGATTAAATAAATTGCTGATCCCCTTTTGACGAAGGCAATGCCACATCTCGCAGTAATGATTCATTATCCAACAAGTTCCCAGCTCCACGAACAACACAGGTAAGCGGATCATCTGCGACCCGAACAGGGATAGCTGTTTCCGCAGCCAAAAGTCGATCAAACCCGCGCAGAAGAGCACCTCCGCCAGCTAAAATGATTCCGCGTTCGTAGATATCAGCCACAATTTCAGGGGGAGTGACTTCTAATGTTGCTTTTACATTGTCGACAATAATGCGGATGGAACGAGAAAGCGCTTCACGAATTTGAGAATCATTCACAATGATTTCTTTTGGTAATCCAGTTAAAAGATCTCGACCGCGTATTTCCATTTCAAGAGGTTCGCCTGGCGGAATCGCGGTTCCAATACGAATCTTCGCAATTTCTGCGTTTCGTTCTCCGAGCAAGAGATTAAAAACATCTCGGCTATAGTTCATGACATTTTTATTTAATTCCTCTCCGGCAAATGGGAGTGATTTCCAGGTCACAACTCCTGCAAGAGAAATAACCGCAATATCTGTGGTTCCTCCGCCAATATCCACTACCATGGTTCCAACGGAATCTTGGACAGGTAGACGTGCACCAATGGCTGCAAGCATTGGTTCTTCCACAAGAAACACCTCACGCGCACCTGCAGATAACACAGCATCTTCCACTGCCTTGCGTTCCACTTCGGTAATTTCTGGAGGAACACCAACAACGACTCGTGGACGCGGCAAAAGAACATGCATTTCACGATGGACTTTATCAATAAAATATTTCAACATTTTTTCTGCCACTTCAAAGTCAGAAATCACGCCTTTTGTAAGCGGTTTAATGATATGAATGTGCGGAGGAGTTTTTCCAAGCATGTCGCGTGCATCATGTCCAACAGCCAAAATTTGATCAGTACGCGTATTGATTGCAACAACAGATGGCTCATTAATCAAAATTCCCTTCTCTTTTACGTAGACAAGGGTATTTGCTGTTCCAAGATCAATACCAAGATCCTTGGAAAAAGTGCCAAAAAATCGATTTAACATGCAAAAAACTCAAACAATGATTCAGAAGAATATGGTATCTAAACCAAGAGATCAGTGCAAGTTTTCTGAACTCTTTTTGTATTCAATTCAGAAGAATCTATATCTTTGGACGACGAGAGGTTAAAAATATAAGTTCAAAAGCACTTAAAGCAAAAATGAGAATAAGAACATTCCACCAAGTAAACAAATGAAGAGATAAAAGCATGAGAGAGATAATGAGGAGAAAAGAAAAAAGAATGCCTTGACGAAAAGAAATAAGTACTTGTCGTGAAATCATTTCTTCCCGACGAAATAAACGTCGCACACCTGTACTTGCAACCGTAAATGTTCCAACTAAAGCACCACCAAGCGTCAGATAAAAAAAGAGAAATGAAAGTGAACCAGCTGTTGATGGATCAATTTGAAAAAGAACATACGCCCAAACAAACCACATGAGACATGTGGCAATAGACATGACAATGATGAAATAACGAAACGTCATACGCCATTTTCGTTTATGATATCACAAATCTGACTTCCTAAACGGATGTGGATATTTTGTATGCGTACTTCCGGATATTTCAGAGAAAATTGTTTGCAAAGTTCATCTGTTCTTATGCGAATAAATTGAGCGACGGATGCATTTTCACAACGAATAAGTAAAGATCCTTCTTGAAACGAAATTGCTTCCGCATCTGTTTTACGACCAGAAGGAAGCAAAATTTGAAGAAAATCATTACAAGTTTCCACAATGTGCAGCGCTTCCACTTGGCGAGTCATGCGTGCTCGTTGCATGGCTTGTGGAAGCATGTCTTTTAAAGAAAAAAACATATATTACTATTTTAAACGTAAACGATACCCTTTTCTCTTTGCATCAGCGATAAGGTCTGTTTGGGATGATTTTATAAAGATATTTCCTCCAATTTGAATTCCTACAGGAATCGTTGTTGCGGGAATATCTCTCA
>LCAH01000020.1 GCA_000996355.1 Candidatus Uhrbacteria bacterium GW2011_GWC2_41_11 | reverse complement strand
TAAGGCTTCTGTGAGTGCTTGGGCTTCTTCTCGAGAAAGAAAATGAGATGTTAAATCAACAGAAGTTTTTCTTTCTGATTCGTGAGGATGAAAGGGATTTTCAAGAGGGTTAGGAGACATAGAGAAATATTTTACAAAGATTCTTCACGCATAGGAAAAGATGGTTGCGGATTTCCAAAAGAAGCAGCAATTGTTTTTTCTTTTTCTGAATCCGTTTCTTTTATCAAGGTTGGTTGTGAAACTAAAAATGGAACAAGAAAAATCAAAAATCCTAATCCCAACGGATGATTGAGATAAGGAGAAAAAATATGCATGGCATAAACCGCAACAAGACCGGAAAGAAATCCTATTCCCATCCATGATGGTTGTATACGTCCTGATACATATGGCCGAAGTCCATAGACCAAATTTCCAAAAAGAAACAAAAAGGCTAATGGACCTAAGATGCCCATTTTTAACCAAAGTTCAAGCCATCCCCATTCCAATGCATACGTTCGCCATGTTCCATCTGGAGAAAAAGCACGTACACGTGGATCATCGGTTTGAAATTCAACTTCTTGTCCAAATCCATTTCCAAAAATAGGATGTTCTTCAATATGATTCCACATCGCAGGTAAGAGTTTCCATCGACTGGAAACAGCGACATCACTTACATCTGTGGCACGCGACGAAAATAAACTTGAAAACGCAGAAGTCGACCCAATACGATATGGATATGGAAACAAAATAATACCGACAAGTAAAATAATACTAAAAAAGCCAGCCCCAATAATCATTCCAAGTTTCGAACCAACTTCACGCAATGAATTTGGTTTGTGATATCGAAACAGACAAAAAAGAAACACAAAACCACCAGTGGCTGCTCCAACCCAAAAACTACGAGAAAGACTGATCACAAGAACAGAAAGAAAAAATCCAAGCATTCCCATCATCCACAGACGTTCTTTTCCTATCATTTTTTTCATCCAAAAAAATGGAATCAAGAGAAATCCGATCAGGACAACGGAAAGTTGAGCTTGAAGAAAAATGCGAAAAAGATTTCCTGTCATTTTTGTGAGCTCACCTGTGCGTGTATCTCGAATAAACGTATAGACATGTCCAAGCACCCATTCTGGAAAATGTGTAAAAATAAAGAGAAGACCTAGAGTCATGATTCCGACCCATGTTGCAGAAGCAGTAAGAACCTGCAAAAGCACTCGTTTTTTTTCTCCATTCCATGAAACACTCAAAACAGGAAGCAAATAGGCAAGATAAAAATAGGCATTTCCATCTTGAAAAACCTTCACAGGATTATTTCGTAAAAAACCGATTCCAAGTCCAAGAAATGCGGCAACAATGAGCGGAATAAAAGGAATAAAACGTTTATCTCGAAACGAAAATGAAACTTTTTTTGTGATACAAAGGAAAAACCATGCACTCAAAACACTCAAAAATACAACCATGCGTAAAGAAAGCGAGAATCCTCCAAAAGAAGTGGAAAGAAGATGACCATGAGAATTGGCAAATAATTCAGCAAATGCAACCGTCACACCTAAATCAAGTCGTTTCCACGTAAGAACAAAAATCAAAACACCTGTGACAAAAAGCAAAGCAAGGACAAAAGATGTTTGAAAAGTCATGACAGAAATTCCAAAAAAACCGGCTAAAAAAGCAAGGGTGATCCAGAATGGTTTGTGAAAAAATTGTTCAAACATACCTTAAACAGGTTTTATGAGATGTGTGAGAAAGGCAATCGTAATAAAAAGAGGTTCTGGAAGGGTAAAGAGTAACCACCCTGACCATCCATAATATTTTCGCATATATCTGCGAAGACTTCGACGTATCATGGCTTGTTTTTGAAAAGTGGTCACAGAAGAAAAACTACTTCCTTTCTCATGTCGAGCGGAAATGAATGCGTAATAACGTACCTTCCATCCGGTTAAAATGGCACGTTTACAAAAATCAACTTCTTCATACCACATGAAAAAATCATCATCCAATGGTCCGATTTTTTTCCATACACTTCGACGAATACAGAAAAATGCACCCATCACCTGATCCACGTCTGTTGTTTTTGTATAATCAAATCCTTTCATAAGCCATCGACGAATCGAAGCCATATTGGGAAATAGATGCGGAATTTTGAGAAGAAGAAGGAGTTGATCAAGAGGAGTTGGAAAATGCCAAACACAATCTTGTTGTGTTCCATCCAAATTTTTTAAAGAGATTCCTCCGACTCCTACATTTTGATCCTGTTGCATAGCTGTTTCAATTTCTCCAGGCGCATCGCTATCAAATTCAATATCAGGATTCACAAGGAGAAAAAAATCTCCGTTTGCTTGTGCAATACCAAAATTACATCCGCCGGCAAATCCAAGATTTTTTGGAGCCTGAAGAAAATGCACGCTTGGAAATCGATTTTGTAGTTCATTTGTATTTTCATCTAACGCATTATTCACAACAAAAATTTCTCTTTGTGAAGATGTTTGTTGTACAAAAAGCGATTCTAACATGCGTCCAATTTGAGGAAGCGTGTGGTAATTCACAGTAATGATGGAAATCATAATCCGTGTTTTTTCAAAATAATCTCACGCGCATTTCCATACTTTTCTACAGAGGAAGGTGTCCATCCTGTCCATTTCCATGGAATATGGTACATGATGGAAGGACGCCATTGGGAGATACCTCGACGACCAGAAATTTCCACAATCTGAAAAAGTTCATCTTGAATAAACGTTCCCCTTCCTCCACGTTCAAGAATAGTGAGCCAAAGATCCCAATCTTGAAACCGTTTAATTGCTGAATCAAAACCAGGAAATTGCTCTCGACGAATAAGCGAGGTTGTATGAATATAATTCATACGTTTCAATCGTTCCGCATCAAACGGAAAACTTGGAAATCGTTTCCACCCAAACCGAAATGCACTGTAGACAAATGTGGCATCAGGTTCAACATCAAGCTTGGCAGCCATCCGTGCAAGCATATCTGGACGCATGACTGCATCTGCATCACAAAAAATGACTCGTGAACCTTTGGATAAAACAAACCCATTATTACGTGCAATATTTCCCCCTTGATTTTCTTGATTTAAAACCGTAAGAGAATTTTTGTATGTTTCCAAAAGCTCTTTTGTTCCATCTGTTGAGCCATCATTTACCACAATAATTTCCACAAATGGATAGGTTTGTTGAAAGACACTCTCCAAACAACGTGGAAGTGTTTCTCTGTGTTGATAAGCAGGAATAATCACGGAGATAAGAGAATGATTCATAAAAAAGATCGGAGTTTTTCACACATCGGAGAAAGATTGAATTGCTCACGAACACGCATTCGCGCAGCTTTGCCTAAAGCCATTCGTCCTGAACGATTTTTTACAAGAGTAAAAATTGTTTCTGCCAATGTTTCGATATCTCCATCAGGAATAAGGATCCCTGTTTTTTTGTCTATAACAGCTTCTTCCACACCAGGTTGGTCAGTTGCGATCGATGGAATACCATAGGCTGCTGCCTCAAGATAGACAAGACCAAATCCTTCTCGATCAACAGAATCTTTTATCGTGGGCATCACAAAAAGATCTGTAGTTTCATATACTTTTCTTACCATCTCATCATTCGCTTCTCTTTCCAAAGAAACAATATCTTCCAATCCAAGATTATGTATACCATGCATAACACCATCATACATAGGTCCGTTTCCTACGATTCGATATTGGATATTTTCAAGACGATTTTGTTTGCGCAAAAGAGCCAATGCTTCCAAAACGCGTAAATGACCTTTTCGCTCGACAAGACGGGCGACAGTCACTAATCGTCCAGAAATAGGCGTTCCCTCTTCAGGTGGAAGATATGAAGGACAAGGATACATCACAAGCATTTGCTTTGGGTGGTATTTTTTCTTCACCTCATCACAAAGAGATTGAGAATTTGTGACAACCAGTTTTGCTGAACACAGAATATGACGTGTAAAAAATCGTTTCATCCAGGAAGATTCAGCTAAAGCTACATCCAATCCATGAAGAAAAATAATGTATGATTTTTTGGTAAAAAAAGAAGCAATCCAAGCAGCGGTTCCGATGGGAAGAAGGTGGCTCACAAGAACGGTTTGATACTGATTTTTCTTTTTGACAAGATAAAAAATGATTTTTATCCATCGTGGATACATCCACGAACTCAAAAGTTCTTCTCGTTCCACCGGATATGGAACGGAAGCATCAAAAACCTCACTTCCCTTTTCTCTGGGAGCCACAACAAAAATTTCTTGCTGAAAATGAACAGCAAGCTCATGTAAATATCGAGCAACTCCGCCATATCGTGGGGGAAAATCAAGCGTGAGGAGGAAGAGATTTCGCATAAGAACGGGAAGGAAAACGAATCAGAGTTCGGAGTTCTCGTACATGCTCTTTTCGAACAGATCGTGTCACAAAAAGCATAAGAATATAAACAGCAACGCCACTTGCAACAGCAATTGGAAATCCAAAAATCGTTCGCACAAAGACAACAATGAAAGCCATCACAAATCCACTAAAGACAATCGGAGCAAGTCGCAAAGACAATGGAAGAAAACGAATATTGGGAAGAATGGTTGGAACATACTTCAATCCGACCAAAAAGAGAAACCAAAAACTAACCAAAGCCGCATATGCTGCCCCATGAATCCCAAAAAAAGGAATAAAAATCGCATTCAAAACAACATTGATAATCATGGTTGCCCCCATCAAGGCTGTTTTTGTATTTTGTCGATTAGCCGCATTCAAAAGTGAACCAATAGGAAAATCAAGAAATACAGGTATGAGAACAAATACAAGCGTTTGTAAAACAGGAGCGGCATTTTGGTATTGTTCCCCTGGAAGACGCACAAGATCTGGAGCCACAGCCCAAATACCAAACGTAAGAGGAACAGCCAACAACATAAGATACCACATCGCATCTTCAAACAAATGGGCAAGACGATCTTTATCTTCAATAACCATCGCACTCATTCCTGGATACAAAGCTGCAACAAATGCCATGGGTAAAAATTGAAACGCATACGTAAATTTATAGGCAATACTATAAACTCCAACTGCAGCAGTTCCCATAAAAAGAGAAAGGAAAATACTATCAATGTACGAATAAATTTTTACAAAAAGTCCAGCAAGAGCAAACGGAAATGCTGCGCACAACAATGTCCATATGGCTGATTTATTCCATGTTGGAATCAAAACATTGAGACTTGTGCGTCTGATAACGGGTCGTGCAGAAAAAAAGACATTAAAAACGCTTCCTGCAATAAGAACAGCAACGACATATGGTAATTCTGGCCGCAACCATAAAATCAAACCTCCAAATGTGATCGTGATTAACTGACCAAATAAAATACCAATCGATTCATATTTCAATGCCTGAAATCCACGAAGCGCTCCATAATATAACAACGAAAGCGAATCAGCTGCCATGATAAACGACGCTAAAAAAATCAAAAAACGAATTCCAGGATCATATCCAAGGAGATTGGACAATATAATCGCTCCGCCAGACGCCAAAAAAATAAATGGAATTTTTAATCCCAATGTTTGTCGAATCATGGCTTCCGCGTGTTCCGGATACTTAGCAATTTCGCGTATCACAACAGAATTCATTCCAAAATCAGCAACCACACTAAAAATTGTTGTCATGGAAAGAGCAAGAAAATACATTCCTGTTCTTTCTGGCATGAGGACATGCGCCAAAAGCATGAAATAAAAAAACGCGAGGATCTTTTGCCCCACGGATGCAAGTGTAAAATAAAAGGTATTTTTAGCTAAATCACGATTCACAGTACAAGAATTTTATCATGATTTTGAGTGATTTGAGAAGAGTTTATTCAAACAAAAATACCGGTTTTTATACCAGTATTTTTTATTTTTAACGTTTAGACCATTGTGGGCTACGGCGAGCTTTCTTTTTTCCGTATTTTTTACGTTCTTTGACACGCGGATCACGAGTCAAATATCCGAGCTTTTTCAAAGCGGTTCGAAATTCTGGGTTAAAAACACAGAGCGCACGGGCAATTCCTAAACGAATGCTTTCTGCTTGTCCGCGAATACCGCCTCCTTTAACGGTTGCAACCACATCAAATTTTCCTTCCATTCCACTTGTGACAAACGGAGCTAGAAGAAGACTCTGCCATTCAGAATGCGGAAAATAGGTTTGGTATGGTCGTCCGTTCACGGTCATCACGCCTGTTCCGGAAGCAAAGAGTCGAACTTGAGCAGCTGCCTCCTTTCGGCGTCCAATTTTGTGCGTATACTTTTGAGTTGTCTTTTCAGTAACTGGCATACTTAGGAGGGCTTGGTGAAGATGAGGCGTTTCAGACGATCTGTGCGTAATTTATTCTTTGGAAGCATTTTGGAAACAGCATCACGGAGGACTCGAGCAGGCTGTTCTTCAAACCGGTCTTTCAATCGGGTTGTTTTTAATCCGCCAAGATATCCTGTGTGGTGATACACAGATTGTCGTTCCATTTTTTTTCCGCTGAATTCCATCTTTTCTACATTTGCAACCTCGACCACATCTCCTGAATCTATATGGGGAACATAATCAGGCTTGTTTTTTCCCATAAGGATTTTTGCAATTGCGCTTGCAAGACGTCCTGGGCGCTGGCCTGAAGCATCAAAATGATGAACAGCAGGTTTTGTCTTTACAGAAGTTATACTCATACAAGTTCAATTTGAACCATGGATGCCCGATCATTTTGTCGGGTGCCGAGTTTAATAATGCGCGTATATCCTCCCGGTCGATTGAGGTATCGCGGTCCCAATACTTCCAAGATCTTTTTTACCGGAAGCTCTGTGTGAAACGCGGCAATCAATTTTCGACGAGCCTGAAGGGAAGGAATTTTTCCTGTGGTAATCGCGCGTTCCACAAGAGAACGGACAAATTTTGCTTTTGCTTCCGTTGTTTCAACTTTTTCGTACAAAATAATACTCTCGGCCAAGCTTTTTAACATGGCTGTCCGAGGGGCTTTCTTTCGATCAAGGATTTTGTTCTTATTGCGATGCCGCATAGGAGTTTCTCAATTCCCTTCCCAATTTACTCCTCTTTTCCGTTCCCGGTTGTTTTTTCTGATTCAACAGAAGACCGGTTTGGAACCAAAAGGGAAAAATAATCAATTAAAATTTTTGCAGATTGTTCAATAGCTGTTTGAGCTTCAACCGTTCCGTCTGTTTCAATGGTCATGATCAGCTTATCGTAGTTGGTAATATCTCCCACACGAGTGTTTTCTACCTGATATCCGACGTTTCGGATCGGAGAAAACAACGCATCAATTGCGATTAAACCTAACTCGTTTGCCTCACGCTTGCGGCTCTCTGTTGCGGAATATCCGCGTCCGCGCTCAATCACTGCTTCCAGTTCAAATTCACCTTTATGGTCAGTCAGTGTTGCAATTTCGAGTTCTGGATTCACAATTTCTACGTCTGCATTCGGTTCAAAATCAGCAGCTGTCACTGGACCAGAGCCTTTTTTCAACAAATGAAGTTTGATTGGTTCTTCACTGAATGTACGCAAACGCAAAGACTTCAAGTTCAAAATAATTTGAAGAACATCTTCTTTGATGTTTGGAATCGTCTGAAATTCGTGAGTGGCCCCTTTGATTTTAACAGCCGTTACAGCTGCACCAGACAAAGAAGAAAGAAGGACACGACGCAATGCGTTTCCAAGCGTGGTTCCATATCCGTAATAACATGGCTCCACGGTTAAAATCGCTGTATGCGCCTGTTCTCCTGGTGCAAGGGAAATGTGGCTTGGAAGGAGAATGTTTTCCATAAAAGGGCTGAGATGAATCCTAATAAACGTAAAATTATCGAGAATACAATTCAACAATCAGAGTCGGATCAAAAACCGTTTGCAAATCTTCTCCTTCTGGAATGCTTACTACTTTTCCTTTCAAATTTTGAGCATCAAGATGGAGCCATTTGGCTGGCTGTGCTTTTGTCAAACGTTGTTCCACTTCTTTTACCATAGGGCGCTCTCGTTTTGATTCCTGAATACTGATTTCATCACCAATACGAACTTGAAAAGAAGGAATATCCACTTTTTTTCCATTTACTGCAAAAAAACCATGGTTAACCATTTGACGAGCTTGGCGGCGTGTCATACCGAATCCCAGTCGATAAATAACATTATCCAACCGTTGTTCAAGCACTTGGACAAGCATATTGGCCGTATTTCCTTTTTTTGCACGAGCCATGTCAAAATATCTTCGGAACTGTCGTTCCATAATATTGTATAAACGTTTGGCTTTCTGTTTTTCCCGCAATTGGGTTCCGTAGCTCGAAAGACGCGGTTGTTTTTTTGTATTTCCATGAACGCCAGGAATGTAATTCCGGCGTTTTACCGCACATTTCTCTTTTCCACAAAGGGAAACTCCTTCGCGGCGGCACATCTTGCAAGTGGTCATCAAGGTTTTTCCCATACATTCCTTTTAGACGCGTCGTGGACGCGGAGCGCGACAACCGTTGTGGGGTAACGGGGTCGTATCTTTAATCGATAAAACATTAAATCCGTTTGCATGGAACGCTCGAACAGCTGCATCGCGTCCAGAACCGACACCATGAACAAAAACATTCAAATCATGGACACCAAACAATTGAACTTTTTCCGCAATATTGCGAACAATCATGCCAGCTGCATATGGAGTGGCTTTTTTTGGACCACGAAAACCGCACATACCTGCACTGGCCCAAGCCAACGTATTTCCGTTTAAATCCGTTAAGGTGATGATCGTATTATTGAACGTCGCCTGAACATAGACGCGTCCATGCGGAACCTGATGGATTGTTTTTTTTACAGCCTTACGGTTTGTACGCGGTTTGGTTGTTTTTTTTGAAGAACCAGAAGATTCATTAGATTCCTTTGGTGCGTTTTGTTTTGTTTCATCGGTCATACATTGCTATGTCTTGGTGAGCATTCGACGGCCGCTTCCCATGGTCTTACGCATGTTTCCGCGAACCGTACGTGAATTTGTCTTTGTCCTCTGACCGCGTGCAGGCAGACGGCGAATGTGTCGGATACCACGATACGAACCAATATCTTTCAATCGCTTGATATTTCCAAGCACTTCGCGGCGCAGATCTCCTTCAACCCGATGTTGTTTTTCAACAATTTCACGGATTTTATTCACCTGTTCTTCTGTTAAATCCTTTGTGCGAATCTGAGGATCGACTCCTGTTTGTTTCAAAATCTTATCCGCCTTGGAATCTCCAATCCCATAAATATAGGTCAGAGAAATACGGATACATTTGTTGTTGGGGATAGTAACTCCGGCAATACGTGCCATACTTTGGAAAAAACTTGAAAAAAGTGAGATTAACCCTGACGTTGTTTATGCCGGGGATTTTTACAAATAATGACAACACGTCGATTCCGACGAATCACATGACAGTCTCGGCAAATTTTTTTTACAGACGCTCTCACTTTCATATCAGAAAAGCAGGATGATTGTGGACAAAATACACGAAAGATCATCGAAAATATTTTCGATGATCGGAATCAATATCGATAGACGACCCGACCCTTACTTAAATCGTAAGGACTCATTTCCACTTTCACTTCATCGCCAGGCAAAAGTCGAATGCGATTCATGCGCATCTTGCCAGACAAATGGCCAATGATCGTCTGTCCATTTTCTAAACGAATTTTGAATTTTGCCGCGGGCAACAGTTCTTCAACTTCACCTCGCGTTTCAATAAAATCTTTTGAACCATTTTCATCCATAAGAATGGAAGAATTCTATCCGGAATCGTTCAATTCCGCAAGGTGATGTGTGGATAATTGAAGCGGCGGTATTGTACGTTTCTCTTTTTTTTCTGTCAAGATATTTATTTTTCTCGTTCGGTGATGGTTGCTTTTATGCGGCGTACACCAGCAGAAACCGCTTCTTCTTTAAGGATTTTAAAGAATCCAAGCTCACCTGTGTGATCCGCATGTGGTCCACCACAGACCTCCTGACTCAAGTATTCGCAAGCCTCATCTCCAACAAAATACACTTTTACTTTATTTCCTAAAGAAGCGTACTTATCTTCAAACACTCCGATCGCTCCAACAGATTTTGCCTCCTCAAATGTCATCATCTCATAATGAATAGGCAAATTTTTAGCAATAACATCATTCACCCATATTTCAACTTTTTGCAATTGTTCTTGAGTCATTTTTTCTCCATGGGAGAAATCAAATCGTAATCGCTCAGCTGTGATATTTGACCCGCGCTGATAGACATGGTCACCAAGAACAATTCGGAGCGCTTGGTTCAAAAGATGGGTGGCTGTGTGAAGACGTGTGGTTTCTTTTGAATGGTCTGCAAGACCTCCCGTAAATTTCTGCTCAGATCCAGCACGAGAAAGATCTTGGTGTTTCTTAAATTCGTCTTCAAACACTTGACGATCTACGCGCTCACCTTTCTCACGAACCAGTTCTTCGGTGAGCTCCCAAGGAAACCCATATGTCTGATATAAATTAAAAGCGTCCGATCCGGAAACAAAACGATTGCTCGTAAAAATCTTTTCGAATTCACGCAATCCTTTTTCAAGTGAGGTTTTGAATTTTGTCTCTTCTTTTCCTATTTCTGCCATAATCATTTCGCGATGAACAACTAAATCAGGGTAAGCCTCCTGATATGTTTCTATATAAGCAGACACAATTGAACCGCAAAATGCGTTCCGTACTCCCAATTTATGAGCAAACCGAATGGCACGGCGAATTAAGCGACGAACAAAATATCCTTGATCTTTATTGGATGGCAAAATACCATCGCAAATCAAAAAAGTTGCAGCTCGTAAATGATCAAGAATAACACGGAAAGCATATGTTTCTTTCTCATCAGCTCCGTATTTTTTTCCTGTTATCGATTCAATTGCCAAACGTGCATTGTCAAACAAATCAAGACGGAATATATCCGGTTCATCGTTCACAGCTGCTGCAAAACGTTCCAAGCCTCCACCGAAGTCCACATTTTTTTTCGGAAGGAGTTCAAATCCATGATCTGTCTTGCGATACTGCATGAAGACATTGTTGCCAATCTCAAGAAAACGACCACAATCACAGTTTACATGGCATGGTTGAGACGCGAACATCGAATGTTCGTGGAACATTCGATGGGCTCCAAAATCCCAAAACATTTCAGAATCCGGACCCCCAGGCTCACCGACAGGCATTTGTTCAGAAGTACCAAAACGAGACCACCAATTTTTTTGCTCGTCATAAAAGGTAATTCGGTCTTTTGTATTCATTCCAACGGAAGCAAACGCTTCCATCCACAATTGTTGTGTTTCTTCATCTTTTGGAATTTTGATCATCTTATTGCCGGCAAAAGCTGTAATATAAAGGCGATGCGGGTCCAACCCAAGCTTTTTGATTAAAAATTCAAACATCCAAGTGATTTGTTCTTTTTTAAAATAATCACCAAGCGACCAATTACCCAACATTTCAAAAAAAGTTGTGTGACGATTATCCCCGACCTCCTCAATATCACCTGACCGAAAACATTTTTGACTATCAACGATTCGTGTCCCTTCCGGGTGAGCTTCCCCAAGCAGGTATGGCACCATAGGCTGCATACCGGAACCGGTAAAAAGAGTTGTCGGGTCATTTTCCGGAATAAGCGAAGCGGAAGGAATCACAATATGACCGTGTTCCTGAAAAAAATCGAGATAGGCTTTTCGAATTTCATTAGTTTTCATCATATGAATGTCTATTCTACCAACGTTTTATATCATACCCTTTTCTCTTTGCATCAGCGATAAGGTCTGTTTGAGAAACACTAATATACACATATCCTCCAATTTCAATTCCTGCAGGAATTTCTGTTGCGGGAATATTCTGAAGATCTAAATTTTGACCTATTTTCACTCCTTTCAAAGCTTCGAGTGAGGTAAGTTGGTTATTCCCTGTAAGATTTAAATTTCCGGAAATTTCTTTTGAGATTCCATCAAGATTTTCTAATTTATTATAAGATAATTCAAGATCACCCATCACTTTATCCGGCAGTCCATCAAGAGAACGAATCTTGTTATTTTGTAAAAATATACCTCTCCCAACCTCCTCGAGCATTCCTTCAAGAGATGAGAAATCGGTAAAAATACACTCAAATTCTCCACCAACTTTTTTCGGATATCCATTGAGTTTAAAAGAGGAATTTTCAGAGATATTAAAATTTCCTTTTACCTCCATAAGACCGATAGGAAGTTGTCTGAGTTTTTTACCTCGTAAAATCAAATTTCCATTCACAATCGTCGTCCCGTCTTTTTGAAACTCAAATGTTTTATCTATCCAACTTTCATTTCTCCCAAATTCTTGTGCCCATTCAATGTATTGCTCTCGAGTCCAATA
>LCAH01000019.1 GCA_000996355.1 Candidatus Uhrbacteria bacterium GW2011_GWC2_41_11 | reverse complement strand
CGGGGCGGCGGGAACCTGACCTCGGACTACCTGGAATGCTCCTTCGTCGAGCTGATCCACCTCGGCATCCTGTTCCGGTCGACGGCGTCCGCTGTCCGGAACCAGGTCCTCCTCAAGTTCTACGGGCACGACAAGGTCGAGATCGCGAGCCAATGGCTCTACACGAACGGGATGGGCCGGCTCCTTTGGGAGAGCACGGCGAATCCGACGACCTGGACGTGGCTGAGGATCCTCAACGTCGGCGTCCCGATCGGGGCGCGGTTCTACAAGGTCGTCCTCGTCGGCGGGGCGCCCGATGCAACGTTCCTCGACGCAGCCGATATCTACTTCGACCGGGTCAAGATCACCCCGTCCGCCCTGGGCTACGCGACGCTCGCGGAGACGATCGACAAGGGGGAGACGAGCAGAACGGGCGCCTTTTTATATCAAGACATCCCCGATTCCGCCTACAACATCACGATCCCCCCGTATGTGAAGTGGCTGAAAATCCTGGGGGATGTGAAGACGAATGCGACGGGGAAGATCCGGTTTCGGATCGGGACGAATTATTCCTCTGCCGTGGAAGGTACCGGAGTGAATTATGTCACCGGCACGATGGTCCTGAATGTCTCCGCTCTTGCCGGACCGCAGACAGTACAACTTCAATGGGAGCACAGCCCGGCCGCGCCCACGGACACGATTTGGATGCGGTCCCCGGCGGCTACCCACTTGAAATACTATGAGCCCGGGTCGATCACGGTCGATGCGTTCGCCCTGACGACGTCCGAAACGTAGGAGGAGAAGACCCCATGCCACGGTACGAGTTCGCGGACGGACAGGTCGCGGTCTCCGCGGAATCGCTCGACGCGGCCGAGCGGCACCTGGAGCGGTTCCACCCGGACATCGCGGCGGCATACCGCAAGGGGGAAGTCGTCGTTGTGTCGGACGACCCAACGGAGGCGGAGGTCCTCCTCGGGCGGCGGATCCTCCTTAAGTTCGGAGAGGTGTATTTCGTGGACCGGTTCGAGGTGGAGAACCGACTCCGCGTCCTGGAGGGGAAGGCCGCCATCACGCGGGAGCAGTTCCTCGATGCAGTGAAGGCACGGCTGGGATTGTAGAACGGCCCTTGCAAGGAATTTCATGACGGCCCCTTCGGGGGCCTTTTTCATTTGGAGGTCTCGCGTGAAGCCGCAGTACATAGTCGTCCACCATTCGCTAACCAAGGACGGGGAGGTTGCCGACTGGGAGGCGATCCGGAGGTACCACCGCGAGGTCAACGGCTGGTCCGACATCGGTTACCACTACGGGATCGAGCGGGTGGGGAAGGGGATTCTTCTCCAGTCAATAGTGTCACGCCAGCAAATGTAAGATACGGAAGAAGACAGGTTGCATCCCAAACATTCGGAACAAAGATAGCAAGTTGATCATGCGGATGCATATACGCATACGCAACAACCATTGCCGCCATTTGTACGCGATCTTTTGCATGGATAAAACATTCACGATAGGTTCGCATCTTTTCCAATGCGCGAGAAATTTCCTCTGATTCCGATGCACGTACACGAAGCGATTTTCCTTCCGAGATATTTGTCGACAAAGATGGAATACGCTTTGGAAGTGGAGGAATTGCTACATGAAGAATGGCAGAAACAGATTGAGCTGTTTCCAATGCCAGCCATTCAAAAAAATCCATTTCTACATCATCAAATATCCATTCTTTCACACGTTCTAAAACAGATTTTAAACGTTCAGGATTTCCACGTTTTGAACCAACAGAACGAACAACACCAAGAATCGTTTTGTCACGAAATGGAATGCGAACCATTTGTCCACGCTGAAGATTCATCTCTTGTGGAATAGTGTAATCAAAAACGAAAAAACGCCTGGGGAGGCGCAGAACCGGATACACTTCCGCAACAAGACCTTCAGGCATAACGCATGTTATATGTTGTAGATAGAATTTTTTTCCTTATTATTTTTTTGGTAATTTATTTATGTGTGTTAAGTAACGTGTCTATACGAGCGTTTTGTTCTTCAAATACCGAAGGAGCAAAATTTTCATCAAGAAATTTTTTGATCTCATTATAATCATTTTCAGTAGCCTTTAATTTGATTGTTAAAGTCATCGGTCTTTCATTATGTATATCATCTTCAGTTTCTATGATCTCAATTTCACATTCAGGAAATTCATCTTCTATTCTCAAAATATGATTACCTAGATCAAAAAAAAGATCTAAATTAGAATCTGAAACAGGATATGTATATATAATCTGTCTTTCTTTCGGTTCTGTTTCGGGCAAACTGTTGCCTATTTCTGGTGATTCCATAGTAATGGTTGTTAAATAGTAAACCGGTTATATTTTATCACAAGTTATGTTCGATCTGAAATAATTCGAATGAGAGAATAAGTGGGAAGTACGCTATTATCGGATGCAATTAAAAGTTTAATTTTTTGAGATTATTTTTTTAAAATTTCAAATCCTTTATCTTTATTATAATTTATATCAACACCAAACAGGTTAAGCATTTCTTTTGCTGAGTAAAATTGTGCTTCGGACATAGCGACTCTTTCTTTGCCGGTTTTATTTGATGTTAAAAATACTTTCATTGCTTTTGCCAATTCTGGATCAATGGCTAGTAATTGCTGAATTAAATCCCGAGCGTGCGTATCAGAAACCGAGCCTACTTCTGACATGTAAAACCCCTCGGAAATTTTCCGACCGATTAAATCATCGCCGCGATAATATTTTTTAGCGACATCTGATAAAGCTTTTATTGCTTCTGGTGTTGGCTCAGTAAGAAAATATAAAGTTACTGCATCGTGACGTTCACTCGCCTCCGCTCCAGTCCCGGATTCTCCAAATTTATAGTTAGCGTCAATCACGCCACCTTGTATTAAAGAGTCAAGTTCTATTATTGCATTTTCATCCAATGTAATATTTAAACTACCTCTTGTTATCGTTGGTTTTTCTTTTGTTGAAAAATTGCCTCTATAAATCCAACCGCTTTCTTCTTTGTGGTTAAGTGATGGATCTTTAGTGGCCCGTTCCCATGCCTTTTGATAGTTTGGATTTATTGGATAGTTGGCCTGTCTTTTTTGCTGATTAATTTCACTAACTAATATTTCGGCAATTTTTCCTTTGTCGTTTTTCTGTACCATTTTTGCAAATAATTCTCTTAGGGCTTGTGGATTTCTACTTTTTAAAACTCGTGCTTCAATCAGTTGTTGCAGTTTTGATAAAGCCGTTTCATTTCCACCTCTTTGAACCTCTGAGTTTCTTTCTTCTTCTGGCAACAATAATCCTTCTTTTTTTACTTCTCGTGGCGGAATACCCAATTCCGTCCTGATGGCATTTGCCTTTTCTTGGTCGCCAACATTTTGTCTGTCTTCCAAAACTTTGAACGCTAATCTTTGAGCAAGATTATTGTAAACTTTACGATCAATGTCTTTTGAAAAATCAAAAATAAATGGCTTGTCTGGGTTTTCCTTTTTAAAGTCTTCGTATGCGGTTTTTAATTTGCCAAGCACAATAGATTCTTCTGGCGACAGATTATCAATATCTCTTTGACCTTGTATGTGTTCATTTAAAACTCGCGCAGCATCTTTTTGGGCATTGGGAAACTCAGTTTTTTGGCCATCAGGTAAACAAGCGTATCTTTCGGTAAGCTGTCTTTCTTTCCCAACCTCTCTATCTTCTTCACCTGTTTTGATTACCTCTATGGCCTGTTGTCTTCTTTCGGTTTTCAATTTGTTTTTTTTAGCATCAAAATAAACAGGGTCTTGCCACAATTCTTCAATTACCTCGCTTGGCATACCTTTATATTGTGCAGGAATTACATCTGATCTTGGTTGTTCTCCTCGGTTTATCATAAAATTTTAACTACTTTCTCTGAATGCCATCAAATTTTTTTGTTTAGCGATGTATTGAAAAATAAGGAAAGTATTCCATCTTAAGTTTACAAAACAAAAGAAGAGCCTCCTTTTTTATTCAAAATGAGCAACCAAATATCCGACACCGAATGGAGCGTCATAAACATATTCATGAGGTTTCATGTGCATTCCTTCTAAAAGTCCCATAAGGATGAGCAGTGGACGATATCCACATTCATGTGCACGTTCTACATCTTTCGGCACCATCTGCAATAGGCGAGACGGTGTCATGGTTTGGACAATATCACGCACACACGCGTCAAATATCGGACCTTCCGGATGAAAACCTGCTGGCGCATCTGAAGAAAGTGCATGAGAAAGATCTCCAGAGGCAATCACAGCAATGCGTTTTTCAGAAGGAATCACGACTTCTTTCAAAAGACGACCAAATTCAAAATGGTTTTTTGCCGGAAAAGCACTATAGGAAACAGGGACAATCGAAATATGCAACAGATGTTCTGTTAAAAGAAGAAGAGGCACGGCTGTTCCGTAATCAAGGACTGGATCCGAATAGAGGGTAAACGGTAAGGATGCATTTCGTGCGTATTTTTGAAGACGATCTATGATTTCAAGATCTGGAAAAAATTCCCGTGTGGTCGCCATATCTCCAAATTCTGTGAGATCTGTACGATAATGATCGTGCAAATTTATGGAAAATGCATCAGGAAATTGTGCTCCATGTCCAGAGAGAATAAGAACAGTTTCAGGATGAACCGCGTATAATTCTTCAGCTAATTCTTTCATGGCTTGTGTCGTTGCTCCAAGAGCTTTCTGTTGCTGTTTTGCAATCGTTGGAAGTAGGAGAGGAGTGTGTGGGGTGAAAGCGGCAAACACAAGCATACTTATCTTGATGCAGTGAGAATTTCTGTGGGATCCATTTCCTCCATAGTTGTATTTGAAATAACAGAACCGAGCGGATGTACAAGAATAGATGCTTCATTTGTCCAAATGACGTTTTCCCATTTCCATCCAAATGTTTCAAAAATAGTTCCATTCAAAATAGGACGCCGCTTTCCTTCAGAGATAAAAAAAACTTCTGGAGATCCTTTGACTCCCATCAGCGTTCCATCTGAAAAGAGAACAGGATTCCCTTTTGGATAGACATCGAGTTCAGAAGGTTTTGTGGGGATGAGAGGGCGTCCAACAAAACGCGCCGTCAAAATTTCACGAGAGAGAATAGGAAATTTTTCTCCATTTTCTACATAAAAAACACCGCCTGTTTTCGTATCTTGCAAAAGCACTCCTTGCGGATATAGGGAATCAGATGTAATTGGTTCTCCAAGCGTATATCCTTGCAAATCATCTTCTGTCACATCAATCAAGTCGTCTGTATTAAACCCAATGGAGCGAAACGCTTCCATAGAAGTAATATGACGAATGGCGTCATCAACCAAAAGATAAATATCTCCATTTTCTGCGTGAAGGAGAGAATAATTTGGAAGGGAAATCGGAGAACCGATCGGATAGACTTCAAGTTCAGACGGATCAACAGAAATAATATTTTTATCGGCAAAACGAGAAACAAACGCTGTACGCGATGTAATCGGTCGGCGTTCATCATATTGGATGAGCCATACCGCGCCATTTTCCTTGTTTTGCAAAAGAGAACCACCAGGATAATGTCGGATAAACCACTGTTGCCATAAGGTAACAAAATTTTGGTTTCCGTGCAGATGCGGGGTGTATGTGTAGAGAGCCGCGGTCGCATTATTGGCAGGAATAACCGTGACATCGTCAATAAGTGTTGCTTGTCCCGGAGCAAGACCTGTCACTGTTTCACCGTTTGCTGCAAGATCTGTAAGATATCCTTCGCTAAATTGAAGTGTGGCAGAATTAACCTGTTTTGCAAATCCACGAAACCGTTGAATCGTAGGATCGTCATGTGTACACGAATCACAAACCGCATATCCCATAGCCCAGTCTAATTGGTCTTCGCTTGGATCAGGATCAAGAACAAGACTTTGTTCTTTTTGAAGCATAACAAGAATGACTTGCGGGTTGACTCCATTGCGCTGAGCTGTTCTCCAAATAATGTCCGCCGCATACCGTTTTTTTCCATCCAAGTCTTCGGTCATGTATGTTGCCAATGATCCGCGAGAGAGAAATTCTTGGATCTGCCCCAAATCCATGCTAAAAATATTGGTAAATTCTTCGTCTGAAATCAAAAAATTTGGATTAAAAACCGCTGCGGAAGAGGCAAAAGGAGTCGCAAAAACAGTGAATAACAAAATAATGGCAAACATTCGTTTTAACATAACGGTTTTAGTATACCGCATTTTTTTCCTTTTTTCCTGTTTTTCCAAAAATTAACTCATTTTTTTTCACGCCAACCGTAATAGAATCACCTGGCATGAATTCTCCGGCCACGATTTTGAGGGACAACGGATTCAAAATCAATTGTTGAATCACACGCTTGAGCGGACGTGCGCCAAATGATGGATCAAATCCTTTTTGAGCAAGCAGTTCGCGTGCCGCAGGTTTCACCTGTAAATCAATGTCACGTTGCTCTTTGAGTCGATGAGCAACATGTTCCAATTGCAAACCAACAATATCTGTAATTTCTTTTTCTCGGAGGGAATGAAATACGATAATATCATCTACACGATTCAAAAACTCCGGACGGAATTGATCTTTGAGCATGCCAAAAATACGTTCGTGCATTTCTTGATCCTCTGTCAGAATCTCGCCTTCATTATTTTGGAATCCAATGGATGTGAGTTCTTTTCCCGCACTCAAAATCACATCTGATCCAATATTACTTGTCATGATGACAATCGTATTTTTAAAATTGACTTTTCGCCCTTTTGCATCTGTGAGGTGTCCGTCATCTAAGAGTTGAAGCAAAAGATGAAAGGTGTCCGGATGCGCTTTTTCAATTTCATCAAAAAGGATGACCGCATATGGATGTCGGCGAATAATTTCTGTGAGTTGTCCTCCTTCTTCGTACCCAACATATCCTGGTGGGGAACCGATAATTTTTGAAGCCGCATGTTTTTCCATGTACTCAGACATGTCGAGGCGTACAAGGGCAGATTCATCATTAAACATGAATGCAGCAAGAGCACGCGCAAGTTCCGTTTTTCCCACTCCTGTTGGTCCAAGAAAAATAAACGATCCGATTGGACGATTTTCTTCAGAGATGCCTGCACGCGAACGACGAAGAGCGTTACTCACAGCTGCAATTGCTTCTTCCTGACCCACCACACGTTTTTCGAGCACTTCTTCCATGCGAGTCAGTTTTTCCATTTCAGATTCAAGCATTTTGGAAACAGGAATATGTGTCCAACGAGAAACAACCTGAGCAATATCTTCTTCATTTACCACTTCTTTTAACATGCCACGTTCACGCTGAAGATGGTTAAGCGCTTCTTCTGCACCTTTTAATCGACGTTCTTCTGTTGGAATGCCACCATAACGAATCTCAGCCACTTTTTCCAAATCACCATGACGTTCCGCAATTTCCGCTTCAGCTTTCAAACGATCTATTTGACTTTTAACCGCATGAATTTCGGTAATTTTTTCCTTTTCATTTCGCCATTTGCCTTCGAGCGCATCACTTTTTTCCCGTAAATCCGCCAGCTGTTTTTCAATTTCCTGTAAACGATTTTTCGAGTCCTTGTCTTCTTCTTTTTCCAAAGCCTTACGTTCGATTTCCAAACGCATGCGGTCACGCTTCATCGTATCAAGTTCTTCCGGCATGGAATCAATTTCCATACGCAAAGCAGAGGCAGCTTCGTCTATGAGATCAATCGCTTTGTCTGGAAGCTGACGATCAGAAATATAACGATGCGAAAGTTCCGCTGCGGAAACAATGGCCGGATCGGTCACCCTTACGCCATGATGAAGTTCATATTTTTCTTTAATTCCTCGTAAAATTGCAACCGTATCTTCTACAGACGGTTCTTCCACCATAACTGGTTGAAAACGCCGTTCAAGCGCTGCATCTTTTTCAATGTGTTTTTGATATTCTTTGAGTGTCGTGGCGCCGATAGCGCGCAATTCACCACGTGCAAGCGCCGGTTTCAACATATTGCTTGCATCAAGCGGACTACCTTCAGATGTTCCCGCCCCAACAAGAGTGTGTAACTCATCAATAAACAAAATCATGCGTCCTTCAGACTGATTGATTTCTTTTAAAATTGCTTTCAAACGATCTTCAAATTCTCCACGATATTTTGTTCCTGCAACCAATGCGCCAAGATCGAGTACAACCAATTCTTTTTCTCGAAGTAATTCTGGAACATCACCTGAAACAATACGTTGGGCAAGCCCTTCCACAATGGCGGTTTTTCCTACTCCAGCTTCACCGATTAAAACAGGATTATTTTTTGTCCGACGCAAAAGAACCTGCATGACACGTCGAATTTCTGCATCGCGACCGATCACAGGATCCAGTTTTCCTCCGCGAGCTGCTTCTGTGAGGTTCCGACTATATTTTTCCAAAGCTTGATAGCGGGATTCTGGTTCTGGGGAATCCACTTTTTGCGTCCCGCGAATATCTTTCAGTGCCCGCATGACTGTTTCTTCTTTTATGCCATATGGATCAAGCAAACGTGCAATATGACGATTGGTAAGAAGTCCAAGTAGTAGATGTTCTGTGGAAATAAAATCATCTTTAAACTGTTTGGCTTTTTTTCCCGCTTCATTGAGGGCACCTGCCATGTCTTGGGTCAAATACATTTGACCAACTCCGCCGTCTTCTGTTTGTGGAGATACTTTGGGAAGGGAATCAAGAATTTTTTCTATTTTGGAACGAATTTCGGCTATTTCAGGTGTTAATTTATTGAGGATAGCAGAAACAACCCCATCGTCTTGTTCGAGGAGGGCAGAGAGTAAATGAATGGGTTCAAGCGCAGGCTGGCCGTTTTCCACAGCCACATGATGAGCCTGTTGAATTGCTTCTTGGGATTTATTGGTAAAATTATGAGGAAGCATACAAAATAGATGAAAATGAAAAATAGCAAATATTTAGCACTCTTTATCATAGAGTGCTAAATTAAAAAAGTCAATCCATTTTCTTGTTTGTCAACAAGTCGAAACTTCCTTATGATGCTTATGAAAACCATATGAAATCTCTTTTTTTATTCGGGGTTCAAATTGATGATCTTACGGATGGGGAATTGCGAGAAATCTTGCTTGAATGGATTTCTGCTTCGCAAGGATCTAGGCGAATCGTTACTCCTAATCCGGAATTTTTGCTTCAGGCAAAAAAAAATGAATCATTTAGACATTTGATCAATGCAAATGATCTTCATCTTCCAGATGGGATTGGTCTTTGCTACGCAATTACTGCTCTTACCGGAGGACGTTTAGAACATCGGCATACGGGAGTTGATACCCTTCTTGAACTTGCTAATCTGTGTGCGCAAATGCAAAAAAAAATGCTTCTCATTGGCGGACATAAAGACCCTCTACTTTCTGAAGAACGTCTTTCAAAAACAGCGGCATATCTTCAAACTTATTTTCCCGGATTGACTATTTCTTTTCTTGATCCGGGAATCATTCCTACAAAAGGTTTAAAAAATAATGAATTTTCCCGTATTCTTTTTGAAAAAATTCGACAAAAAGAACCGACTGTTCTTGTTATTGGGCTTGGACAAGAAAAACAGGAACAATTTATGACAGATGTCCTTCCATATCTTCCAAGTGTTCGTTTGACACTTGGAGTTGGAGGTGCGTTTGATATGTTAAGTGGAGTCTTACCGCGTGCCCCTGAATCATGGAGACGGGTTGGATTTGAATGGCTCTGGCGATTGTGGCTTGAACCAAAACGAATACAACGTATTCTTCAGGCATGTGTTGTCTTTCCGATCTTGGTTGCCTGGAGTACACTAAAATCTCGGCAATTTTTTCCTGCATGTCTACGGGTCTTTCGCGAAGTTTATCATCAATGGAATCAAAAAATATGAGCATGGTAAAAACACGTTTTGCTCCATCTCCGACCGGATATCTTCACATCGGCGGTTTGCGTACGGCTTTGTACAATTATTTGTTTGCAAAAAAACATGGCGGTATTTTTGCTTTACGCATTGAAGATACCGATCGAAATCGTTATGTTCCAGGTGCGGTGGAAAGTCTATTGCATGTTCTTGAGGCTATGGGATTGCAACATGATGAAGGTCCGATACTCACCAAAGAAGGTTTGATTGAACAAAAAGGATCACTCGGACCATATATTCAATCCGAACGTCTTTCTCTTTATACAAAATATGCGCACGAACTTTTGGAACGCGGACTCGCGTACGAATGTTTTTGCTCATCAGAACGTTTGGAGTCCGTTCGCTCTCAACAAGGAATTGCCAAACTTCCCACAAAATACGATCGACACTGTGTCACACTTTCACCAGAAGAACGAACAATCAAACATACTGCAGGTGAACCATGTGTCATTCGTTTAAAAATTCCAGATGGAGAAACAACATTTGATGATTTAATTCGTGGTCGTATTACCATTCACAATCAAGAAATTGACGATCAAGTGCTTATAAAATCAGATGGATTCCCAACGTACCATCTGGCGAATGTGATAGATGATCATTTGATGGAAGTGACCCATGTTATTCGTGCAGAAGAATGGATTTCTTCCACACCAAAACATGTGCTGCTTTATCAAGCATTCGAATGGGATATACCACAATTTGCTCATCTTCCTCTGATTCTCAATCCAGATCGTTCTAAACTTTCAAAACGCCAAGGGGATGTTGCTGTGGAAGATTATCTTAGAAAAGGATATTTGCCTGAAGCTCTTATAAATTTTGTGGCGCTTCTTGGGTTTAACCCAAAAGCAGATCAGGAATTGTATAGACTTGAAGAGCTTGCTGAATTATTTGATATTGAAAAAGTGAATAAATCCGGCGCTGTCTTTATGACAGATAAACTCGACTGGATGAATGGACAATATATTCGTACAAAAACACCAGAAGAAATTACAAAACTCAGCCAACCATTTTTGAAAAAAGCAGAGATCAAGGCTCCAGAAGAAATCCTTATAAAAATTTGTACGGTGGAAAAAGAACGACTTGTTCTTCTTTCAGATTTAGTCGAAAAAACGCGCGGATATTTAATTCTTCCTACCTATCAAGCCAATCTTCTTGTTTGGAAAAAATCCACAAAGGAGGATGCGCGATTGCAATTGCAAAATATTATTCCTGTTTTAGAAGGTTTCAATAACGAAATAACTGGTTCGTCCGCATTGATCGAAATGGCTTTGAGAGAGTATATTGAAGAAAAGTATTTACAAAATGGGAATGTTCTTTGGCCGTTGCGAGTGGCTCTTTCTGGACTTTCTGCTTCACCTGCTCCATTTGAACTTCTTTGGGTTCTTGGAAAGGAAGAAAGTTTGCGGCGTATTCATAAAGCTATCACAATGCTTGAAGAATAACCTTCTTTTTTGTGCATACACATATTTTTTTTCTCATCACATTTCTTGTCGTGACAGGTTCTGTTGCGGTGAGTTTTTTGATTCCAGTCGCTTCTGTGATGGCAGAAAAAACAACACAGATATCTTCTTCGAACGCAACACAAATTCTTTCAGAAGACATTGAAGAAAAGAAAACACACATTGATCAAATTCAGCGAAAAATAGAACAGTTTGAGGAAAAAATTTCTGCAAAACAAGCAGAAGCTGCAACGCTGCACGGTCAACTTGAATTATTGGAAAATCGTGTGGCAAAAACAGGACTTGAAATCGAATCGACTGAATTAACCATTGCAGCTACAGACAAAGAAATTCAGATGATCGAAAATGATACAACACGCGTGGAACAAGATCTTGAACATCAACGAACATTACTAAAAGCCATTCTTCAAGAAATTGATCGAACAGATGATCGTTCAACGATTGAGCTCCTTCTTCAAAATGATTCCTTTTCGGAATTATTTGGAGTATTAGAATCATTGGAAACTGTGAATGCAGATTTGCGTAAAACATTAGAAAACGCAAAAGATCAAAAACGCGCCCTTCTGGGACTCCAACGGGAAAAAGAAGGGAAAAAAGACACATTAGAAAAACTTTCTGATTCTCTGCAGGAAAAAATGAATCTTCTTGAACGTGAACAAGAGGCAAAACAAACACTTATCACGCAATCTCAAGCTTCAGAAGCACAATTTACTTCGCTTGTATACGATTTACGTGAAGAAAGAGAGCATATCAATCGTCAGGTAGCGAGTCTTCAGGCAAAGTTGGAAAAACGTTTATCTGAAAATGATCTTGCTGATGATAGTTCTGTTCTTTCGTGGCCCGTTTCTGCAACAAAAGGAATCTCAGCTTATTTTCACGATCCTTCTTACCCGTATCGTCATTTATTTGAACATTCCGGAATTGATCTTCCGGTCAATGTCGGAACCCCTGTTGTTGCTGCGGGTCCTGGATATGTTGCATGGACAAAACAGGGAACTGGATATGGAAATTATGTGATGATTATTCACACAAATGGCATTGCGACCCTTTACGCTCACCTTTCAAAAATTCTTGTGGAACCAGAACAGTTTATCACACGCGGACAAGTGGTCGGATTAAGCGGAGGAAAACCAGGTATGCCAGGAGCCGGACTTTCTACCGGGCCTCATCTGCATTTTGAAGTCCGCAAAGATGGTATTCCAACAAACCCATTAGATTATCTCGAATAATACCTCTTTTCTATGTTCTGGTTACGACTCATTGGCTGGATCTTCTTTTCGATCCCTATTTTAACAGCTTTTGTCTTTTGGGTTTGGATGATCAAAGAAGCCATGAAAGATGATGACCAGGTAGCTGGTTTTTTTGGTCTTGTATTTCTTTTATGGCTTATGGGAGTTGGCATGCTTGGATTTGGATATTTTATTAAATTTATGCAGTAAAAATATGTTCATAACAAAAACAAAATGGATATTTTTTGGTCTAATTTTTTTTCTTTTTTTTATTATTCTTATTGCTCTTTCACCTTTTGCTATTGTTTCTGCTGGACATCGTGGTGTTATAACAAGATTTGGAGCGGTTGATAACAATATTTTAGAAGAAGGATTCCATGTGATAAATCCGATTGATAGTGTTCATCAAATGGATGTACGTACAAAAAAAATAGAAACAGATGCAGATAGTGCAAGTCGTGATCTTCAAAGTGTGAACACAACTGTTGCTGTTAATTATCATGTAAATCCACTTGAAGTGAATCGTCTTTTTCAAGAAGTTGGAGAAGATTATGAATTTTCCATTATTTCGCCAGCTATTCAAGAATCTGTTAAAGCAGCAACAGCAAAATTTACCGCAGAAGAACTTATTGCAAAACGAGCAGAAGTTAATGAAATTATTCGTACAAATATTGAAAAACGACTTTCAGGAAATCACATCATTATTGATGACCTTTCGATTGTGAATTTTAGTTTCAGTGAAGAATTTAATGCAGCAATTGAATCCAAACAAACAGCAGAACAAGATGCATTACGCGCTGCTAATGATCTTAAACGTATTGAACTCGAAGCTCAACAGACGATTGTTCAGGCTAAAGCAGAAGCAGAATCTATTCGCATTCAAGCAGAAGCGCTTAAATCTAATCCTGAATTAATTCAACTAGAAGCTGTTCGTAAGTGGAATGGAGTTCTTCCAAACTACTTAGGATCCAATGTTCTTCCATTTTTAAATATTACAACTGAAGAGTGAATCTGGTGAAGTGATGACATTTTCTATTACTGTAGTCACAGAAACAAAATAAACAGCCAAAATATGGCTGTTTTTATTATTTTGTCAATAAATTTTGACAAATAAATACTTTTATGTTAATTTTCAGCCATTCTTTTTCTGATCAATTCACTTATTTCAAGGAAAGAAAGGGAACTAAATGTGGCATAAAATACGTCATGTCTACTACAACACAGGAAAGGTTTGGATGCGTCGTCTTAAGTGGCGTATGATCGAGCTCCTAAACACTCATCCATCAAGTCGGATTTTGTATCCATTGATGGAGATTGTAATCTGGCAGCAGGTTTGGACAGCCACTGATAAGACCGGAGTTATCAAATGGTACATTGTTCACGAACCGAGTGATGCGGCGCGGTACTACAGATCCTTTTCGGATAATGACGGTGAGGATCTGGCGCTTGTGGGTGTGCAACGTCCA
>LCAH01000018.1 GCA_000996355.1 Candidatus Uhrbacteria bacterium GW2011_GWC2_41_11 | reverse complement strand
CCGCAACAGAAATTCCTGCAGGAATAGAAATAGGGGGAGATATTTATATACATAAATATCAAACAGACCTTATCGCTGATGCAAAGAGAAAAGGGTATCGAGGAAGAATTGATTTATGATCCTCTATATTATTGGTACACCTATTGGAAATTTGGCTGATATATCTCAGCGCACACTTGATGTGTTAAATTCTGTTGATGCAGTTGCGTGTGAAGATACCCGGGTGACTGGAAGCTTGCTTGCAAAGTTTCATATTTCTAAACCGCTTCTCATGGCTCATCAACATGCAGGAGTTGGAAAGATGAACGCTGTCTTAGATCTTCTAGGACAAGGAAAAGATGTAGCCCTTGTAACAGATGCAGGAACTCCAACGATTTCTGATCCAGGTGGCCTTTTGGTTCAAGAAGCTGTTCGGCGGTTTGGATCTGAATTAAAAGTTATTCCGATTCCTGGACCAAGCGCTCTTATTGCTGCATTGTCGATTTCAGGGTTTCCTGCAGATTCGTTTTTATTTTTAGGCTTTCCTCCTCATAAAAAAGGAAGACAATCTTTTTTTGATCGAGTAAAAGATGTGGAAGAAACCGTTGTTTTTTATGAATCCACACATCGGATTCTCAAAACACTGGTAGAATTACAAAAACGAATAGAAAAGCGACCAATAGTTGTTTGTCGAGAACTCACAAAACTTCATGAAACAACCTATCGTGGAACCGTTCAGGAAGTGACGCAGATGCTTGAAAATGATACAATAAAAGGAGAATTTGTCATTGTTCTCGCTCCAAATGGGTGGAAAAGATAAGAAAATATATGATACGGATGGATGAAAAAACACAATATCAAACAACAAATATTTTGAATGCACGAATGAATTTTTATCATTTTTTTCATGGACCAAGAGTGTTTGAAAAAGTTCGCGAGTATCTTTGCGGATTTGAGGGAATGGAAGTTTTTGATATCGGATGTGGAAATGGAAAAATGGTGTTTGAGGCATTGAAAGAATTTTCTTCTGTTCGATATTTTGGAATCGATCGTTCGCAAGCCATGATTGAAGAAACAAAACAACGTTGTCCATATTCAGACTCAGAATTCATGGCAACAGATATATATTCTTTTGCAACCGAACGAATGTTTGATCGAATCTTTCTTTGTCATGTTCTTCATCTTTTAGACAAAAAAGAAGCTATTCTCACATTTGTAAAAAAACATTTGAAGAAACAAGGAAGATGCGTCATTACATTACATAGTAAAGATGATGCTCCAAAAAAGCGTGATTGGATTCAATGGTTTAAAAATCAATATCAAAAAACGTATCAGAATAATCATGGAAATGTGACAATTGAAACATGGCCATCTTTGTTTGGAACAAAATTTGAGCCTGTCGTAGCTGAGTGTGTGAGAGGAAATATTCAACTTTCTGAAGCATCTCCGTATCTTGCATATCTTGAAACTGAACGTCATCGTTTTCATCCAGATCCAACAGAGGAAGAATGGAACGCTTTTCTTTTGTATGTACAAAATGAAATAGAATCATCCATTAAAGAACAAGGTTTTTTTGATGAAGAACAACGATATGGAGTTCTTGTTTTAGAAAATGCATCTTGAATCTTTTTTGCAGATCTTACTTTATTGCTATGCCAAAAACTTTTTACGTGACAACTCCGATTTATTACGTGAATGGCAAACCATCCATTGGTCATGCTTATACAGCCATTGCTGCAGATATTCTTGCACGTTATCATCGCATGCTTGGCGAAGATGTTTTGTTTCAAACAGGAACCGATGAAAACAGTCAAAAAAATATCGAAGCTGCTCGAGCTGCAGGGAAAGAAGATGATGTTCAAGGGTATCTCAATGAAATGGCTGCGCTTTGGCAGCGGACATTTGATTCACTGGGGCTCACGCATACACGTTTTATTCGCACAACAGAAGCTGATCATTTGGCAGCAGTTAAAGCATTTTGGAAAGCCGTGGAAGCAAAAGGAGATATTTATCAAGGAACCTATGAAGGGTTGTATTGTCAGGGATGCGAAGCATTTGTGACAGAAGCGGATCTTGTAAACAGAGAATGTCCGTTGCATAAAAAACCTCCTCTTCAATTGAAAGAAAAGAATTATTTTTTTCGTTTGACACGTTATCAAGATGCACTTCTTGAACATATCGGGAAACATCCAAAATTCATTCAACCAGAATCAAGACGTAATGAGGTATTGAGTTACATTCGCAATTTTTTTTCTGATGTTTCCATTTCGCGTGAAACCATGAAGTGGGGTATTCAAGTCCCAACAGATCCGTCGCAACGTATTTATGTTTGGTTTGATGCGCTCATTAATTATATTTCAGGGGTTGGGTATGGAACAGATGAAAAGCAATTTAATACATGGTGGCCTGCACAAGTGCATCTGGTTGGAAAAGATATTATCAAATTTCATTGTGCGCTTTGGCCTGCCATGCTTATGTCCGCAGGATTACCATTGCCGGAAACAGTATTTGCAAATGGATTTTGGACTGTTGATGGGCAAAAAATGAGTAAGTCCCTAGGCAATGTTGTTGATCCGGTTGAAATGGCTGAACAGTATGGAAATGATCCGTTACGATATTTTTTGATGCGAGAAATTCCATTTGGAAGCGATGGAGATTTTTCCGAAGCGCGTTTGGCTGGACGTTATGATGGAGATTTGGCAAATGAATTTGGAAACCTCGTGCATCGTGTGCTTTCCATGACGGAAAAATACACAGACAGCACGGTTCCAGAGCGAGCGGACGGTTTTTTGACCGGGGTATGGCCCGCGTACCATTTGGCTATGCAAGAATGTCGACTTCATGACGCATTGGAAATTGCTTGGAATGTTGTGCGTCAAACTAACCAATTTGTGGATCAGCAACAACCATGGACGCTTGCAAAAATGGAAGAGAAAAAAATGTTGCACGAAACGTTATATATTCTTTTGGAAACGCTTCGTCATTTGGCGTGGATGCTTTTCCCATTTCTCCCTTCAGCAAGTGAACGGTTGTTTGAACAATTAGGTCTTGCGGTTCCAAAAGAATTTTCGCAATCATTTGAATCAGCTTGGGTGTGGGGAGAAATGCAGCCTGGTTCAAAAATAAAAAAAGGTGAACCGCTTTTTCCGCGTCGTGAACCATCTATTTAATTTATACAAAATGATATGCCCATCATTGATCTTTCTCTCGCTGTTTTAGTTGGTGCGTTTGTGTTTTTTGGATTGTTTTTTGGTCTTGTTCACACACTCGGAAGTACAGTCGGATCCATTGTTGGAATTGTGATTGCAAGTCGATTGGTGGGGACTGCTGTTACGATGTTTGGGTTTCTTTTTGGCGGAAATGAGGGAATAGCAAGAATCGTTCTTTTTATTCTCATCTTTCTTTTTGTTTCCCGTGCCATTGGGTTTGTGTTTTGGGTTGGAGAAAAATTATTCGGATTTATCAAGTGGATTCCATTTGCAAAAACTATCAATCGTCTTGCGGGAGCTGTACTTGGATTTGTGGAAGGAGTGATTGTCGTTGGAATGTCTGTCTATTTTGTGATGGCGACATTACCAACAAGCGGGCTTGCCATGTGGTTACAGAGTTCAAATGGGGCAAAATATTTGCTTCAAGCCGTGAAAGCATTACAAGCGTTGTTGCCGCCAGAATTACAGCATTTAGTTCCATTACTCTAACGTATGCATTTTTTCGATACTCATTGTCATGTTCATTTTAACGCGTACAAAAATGATGTAGACGAAGTCATTCGCGCTTCGCTTGGAGAAAATGTTTTCATGATTACGGTTGGAACGCAGAGTACAACGAGTAAAAATGCCGTGACAGTTGCAGAACAGTACGAAGGAATTTGGGCATCGATTGGTCTTCATCCAAACCATACAACCGAGCAAGAATTTTTTGATGAAGAAGAACTTACACCTGAGACTTCTCATTTAGGAAAGATTAAAACACGCAGCGAACGGTTTGATTTAGATTATTATCGGGCACTTGCTCAGCATCCAAAAGTGATTGCGATTGGGGAATGCGGTTTGGATTTTTATCATATTCCCGAAGATCAAGATCGTGCGAAAATTATAAAAACACAGGAAGAAACAACACGTCTTCAATTTGATTTAGCAGATGAATTACATCTCCCACTTATCATTCATACACGTGATGCATTTGTAGAACAGAAAGAACTCATTCAAGAATATGTGAAAGCTGGACGTTTGGAACGTCGTGGAGTGATTCATTGTTTTACGGGAACATTAGAACAGGCTCAAATGTTTATCGAGCTTGGTTTTTTGATTTCATTTACAGGTATTGTGACCTTTCCTCCGCGAAAAGGAGAAGGAGAAATTTCTCCCCTTCAAAAAGTTGCACGTGATCTTCCACTTGAAAAAATCATGATTGAGACAGATGCTCCATACCTTGCTCCTGTTCCTTTGCGTGGCAAGCGAAATGAGCCGCGCTATGTGAGACATGTGGCAGAAAAGATTGCGGTATTAAAAGGAATTTCTGTGGAAGAAGTAGCAGAAAAGACGTTTGAAAATACATGTCGATTATTTAGATTGGATGTTTGACAATAAGAATAAATACTGAATCATTTTTTACATTTTATGGAATCAAGAGACAATTTATTTCAACAGTCAATTTCTGAAAAAGAAAGACAAAACATTCCCAAAAATTTACTTATCCATTTTGATACGTTGCATTTTTTATTGGCTTCTTTCGAGAAAAAAGATAGAGAAAAAATATCTTTACAGGAGGTTTTAAAACAAGCAGAAAATTTGAATACAGAAATGGAAGAAGTGCATGATCGAAAAGGGATCCATGGTGGAAGTATGGATGGAACAAGTCATGCAAAATTTCGTTCAAAAGATGGAACGATTTGGATGGCAAAAGATTATCCAAAAGAGAGATTACATAGAGCTTTTGTAGATGAATTTGTGGCCAGTCTTTCACATAAATTGGGTTTGTCTACAACGATGGATGTTAAAATAGGGACACACAACAATGTATTTAAAGTGTTTGTTCGATGGGAAGAAACGAATGGTTCCCTTTGGGATGATTTACGTGAAATAGGAGAAAATAGAGAAGATTTTGTCCGTGCATTAACCGCGGATGAATTGAAACAAATAGCGACCGAACAGGTGTTGGATTGGTTGGTTTCCAATCATGATCCGCATGCAGGGCATTTTTTGAGAAAAAAAGAAGGCGGATTTTTGTGTATTGATAAAGCGCAGGCATTCAAATATCTTGGGGATGTCGATGAACATCTTTCTGTAGACTATAATCCCAATGGATCCATAAACGGTGAAGATAATGTTTTTTACATGCCAGTGTATCATTTCGTCCTTCCTGAAATCGCCAAAGGAAATGGAAAAATTTCTCTCAAAGAAATTCGACAATGTATAAAGAGTGTCGTCGAAAGAGTTGAGGGAATCAGTGATGAAGAATATCAGAATGCCTTGTTGCCGTATGCACAATTTCGTTTTTCCGTTATTCAAAGTCATGAGGATCAGAAACGCGGATTAAATTTGGAACGATTTATGTCATTGGCTTTGCAACGCAAAAAAGATCTGAGAAAATCATTTGAAAGATTTTATCATGATTTGGAAGTGATGTATTCTGTTTCATAAATCAAAATGGATTATCTTGTTAAACCTCATATGTTTATTGGAATGGAGACCGGTAACGAGTTTACACATCTTCAAAGAGAGAAAAAAAATTCATTGGAAACTCCTGAAGAATGGAGGAGAAAAGAAGGAAAAACCGCTTCTGATTTTCTGATTTCGTTATATGAGACATATTTTTTTGCATTTGGTTCATACAAGGAAGAATGGAAAGAAATGAAAAAAGCATGTCATAAGATCGAATCTGTTTCTCCAACAAAAGCAGCGGAATTTTTTGATATTCAATATACTTCTGACTTTGGAAAAATAGCGGAAGGCCTCAAATGTATTTCGGAATCTTCTATTCTTCAAAAATTTTATGACAATATTTTAGATCAATTTTCTGGACATGTTTTGCGTCTTTTTGTCTTGAATATCCTTAAAAGAAAAGATGACGCGGAATCTTTTTTTAATGAAAAATATGTTTATTGGTCCGAGAGTCATAACGACAATTATCGGGGTTGGCTTAATGACATACTCCAGGAATTTTTCGTGGGTCCGAGAACGGTAAGTGATCTGGTTGTTTGGACGCTTGCGGAATCTTCTTTTGAAGAGATAGAACATTCCGTATCTTTTTTGGATACAGAAGAAACGGATCATGCGCTTCAAATTTCATCCGATGCCGCTTTTTTTATTCCGAATTGGACACTGATGCAAGAATCTCTTTCAAAATTTTTTACACCCTCACAGGAAAGAGAAATACGTGCTGTCCAGATGGAGGTTCCGATGCCGGATCGTGATCCTTGGTGGTATGAAATGAGATCCAGACCCGTATTAAGTGATGATGAAGAAGATAATGATGACGATAAAGATTTTTCTCTTTTGAATAACGTTAAAAGATATGAAAAAGAAGAGACACCGATGAAGTTGACAGATTTGGCACGACTTTTTTCCGCATTAAAAGAAGAAAACAGTGAAGCGATCGGAACGGCTCTTGAACATACTCTGGCACGTGGACCTATTCCAGCGGAGAAAAAGAAGTTTATTATTGACGGTTTGCAGATGGTAGCGGCAATTTATGGATGGAAGGGGGGGCAGATTGACCCATCTCTTGTTTCATTCCAAAAAAAATTGAAGCAACTGCAAGAAGATATTCCAATACCCGTTTCAGCAGATTCAATAGAAGTGACTCATCAACAATTTAAGAAAAAACGTACCATCGAAGCATATCCTCAAACTCTTCATAGACGCATGTTGGAAATTGTCGTGTCATTATTTGTAGATGAGGCTAGACAAAATCGAAATAATAAAGAGTCTGTGATTCAAGCGTTGTTTGTCATTGAACAACGCGCCAGATCTCTTTATGCGGAAGTGGTCGAAAAGGGGGTTCCTGCGTTTCGGGAATATATTCATTGGTTGAATGAACAGAGTAGACAGGTTGTGGAGGATGGAGAACCGCATCCCGGGGAATTTTATGTGGGTCGTGACACATTAACGACACTTTATCCGGCTGCAAATGCTTTTCGGTGGGGTAAAATGACAGGTGCAGAGAGACGTAGATTAACTGTTTTTGTCAACGTATCTCGTCCTCTGATTCAAAATATGCGTTCTACGCACGAGATGCGTATGATCATGAAGGATTGGTTGGAAAAAGAAGGAGTCACTCGTTCCATGTTTGGGATTGATGGAGGATATACCGGATCAAGTCCGTACGAAGTTTTTAAGGCATTAGATTCAAGTTTTACCCAAGATAAAGGAGATAGACAAATTCGACTCCTCAATACCTCAAATGAAAATCGTAGAACGATTTCAGAAGATTATTTTGATATTGTTGAATGGATGGAAATGCTTCCAAAATTTACAGATCGGGCACAGCGTGTTCTTGCGACGGAGTTTGGGAAATATTATGTCAAAGCAACAAGACGTTCTTCCGTTGAACGAATATTAGCATGGACCGTTCAACATGCCGTTTGGAGAGAAATGATCAATGACAATTCAGATTTTGACAACTAACCTTCTTTTTTGCTACAACATTTTGTCCGTTAAAAGGACTAGATTTCGTTCATTGACAAAAAAGGAGGTGATCCATGCGTCAAATTCTACAACGATTGTTAAGAACGCTTTTTTTCGGATGTCTTTTTCCGCTTCCATTGATCGGAGTAGTCCTTCAATTGTGTGCGGAAGGTCGTTTCGTCATTGCCGCGTGTTTCTTGTTTTCTTTGGTCGGATATGGAATCTTGTACAGGACGAAAGTTTTGTACGATTTCTTGTTCGATAAAACATCGAATCGGGAGATCTGTGATTTGTTGTTCAAGTCCACGGAAAGTGGTAAAAATCCTGAAATAATCCCTATTGAGGTGGAACGTCCGGTCGTTTTTCAACCGTTCATGAAACGCGTTGTGGATCCGCGTCTGTGGGTCGAGCAACCATTTGATCTTTTATCCATCCGGGTGGTAAATCCTGGAGAGATCGTTTCATCGGTTCGAGACGGATGTCCTTTGGAGAGCGAAATTTTTTCTTTGCCGGAAAGACGACTCCGGGAAATTCGCTCACGCGGACGACCTTCGATCGTTCTTGTTCCCGAGGGTTCACAGGAACTTGGAATTGTCCGAACCAACACGGGGCAGGAATTGAAAATCTGGATGTTTCGACTTGAACAACCGATCACTGCGAACGCAAAAGAAAGGGAAAAATCATGCACTGGTTTCTTATCGTGATCTGGTTTATCCAGATTTTGAAAGAGTCTTTTTATTGGTGGACGCGTATGAGTGTAAAAGGACGTTGTTTCATGATCGTCTCCCGGGCGGCTCTTGCGTGTACACTCGTCTTTGTTCATCCTCTTTTTCTCATGATTGCGTGCTTGCGCTATTTTGGAGAACTGACCTTTCGGGACATGATTTTTTCTTCGGAAGTTCTTCAAAAGGACGACGAAGTTATTGAGACTTTTTTGGTCAAGAACCAGGTGATGAATACACAGGCCACACGGGCGTTTTTTCTCAGACAGACGTTTTTTGTCCGCTGTTTCCTGTCCTCGATTTTTTTCGGGCTCGTCTTCCTTTTTTCCGAGATTTCCTAATCAAATACCGGACGTTTTTTGTCCGGTATTTTTATATTTTTCTTCACGTTATTTTTCAGAAGTTTCATACGTAGCGCAATTCAGGATACAAGGGAAACTGTCCGGTCAATTCCTTTACCTTCCTGCGAATGTCATCAAGTTTTTCTCGATGACTCCAATGTATAATTGCTTCATTGATCCATTCGGCAATGAGAATCATCTCTTTTTCCTTCATGCCACGAGTAGTGAGTGGTGGGGTTCCGAGACGAATTCCGGACGGATCATACGGCTTGCGCGGGTCATTCGGAATCGTATTTTTGTTGACCGTAATTCCGGCACGATCAAGAGCTTTTTCCGCATCTGCTCCGCCAATGTTTTTGTTTGTGAGATCAATAAGGAGAAGATGATTATCCGTTCCTCCGGTCACGAGATGAAATTGCCGATTGGATAATTCCGTTGCAAGTGTTTTTGCATTTTGAACCACTTGTACTGCGTATTCTTTAAATGCTGGTTGAGATGCTTCGTGAAGAGCGACGGCGATTGCAGCTGTCTGATGATTGTGTGGACCTCCTTGAAGACCAGGGAACACGGCACGATCAATCATGGTTGGAAGATATTGGCGAGATCGTTCTGGAGGGGTTTTCATTGGTTCAGACGGTTCGCCATTACATAAAATCATGGCTCCGCGCGGACCTCGAAGCGTTTTATGTGTGGTGGTCGTTATCACATCCGCGTATCCAACCGGGGAAGGATGAACGCCACCCACAATGAGCCCCGCAATATGCGAGATGTCCGCCACGAGATATGCGTCCACGGAACGGGCGACTTCGCTCAATCGCGCCCAGTCAAAAATGCGTGGATAGGCTGTTGCACCCACAAACAAAAGTTTAGGACGTTCTTCAAGAACCTGTTTTGCTAATGTGTCATAATTCAACCAACCATCAGGATCTGTCACATATTGTACAGACTCATAGTACGTCCCGGAAAAATTTACTTTCCATCCATGGGTAAGATGTCCACCATAGGTGAGGTTTAGTCCCATAAGTTTTTCACCTGGTTTGAGGAGAGCAAAACACACCGCTTGATTGGCCGGGGAACCGGAATACGGTTGAACATTCGCATGAGAAACTCCGAAAAGTGTTTTGGCTCGTGTTTGTGCTAATGTTTCAATCACATCTATGCATGTATTTCCTCCGTAATATCGTTTGCCTGGGAATCCCTCGGAATACTTATTTGTTCCAACGCTTCCCAAAGCCTCAAGAACCGCAGGAGAAACGAAATTTTCCGATGGAATCATTTCTAATCCTTCGCGTTCGCGGTGAAGTTCGTTTTCCAATGCTTGGGCAAGTTCCGGATCTGTTGTTTGAATGGTCATATTAATATTGACAAAATAGATAAAATGAAAGTATTCTTTTTTTTCGTTCATTTAAATTCTGAATAGTCTGTCTATTGGGAAAGAATAACATAGAGTGGGAAAGAACAGAAAAAATAGAAGGAGGCCGGAATGGCACGAATTCTTTTTATAGACGACCGGATGGATGAAATTCATTGTCAGTGGCAGTTATCCGGTTGCGAAAATGACCACGAATTGCTACCTTTGCAGCCGTTCGAATCTATTGAACAGGCTCGCTGGATGGTGGAGGAATTTCGACCGGACGTGATTCTAGTCGGTTATGGACTGAATAAATCGGATATTACGGGTGCTGACGTAATTCGATCTCTTCGAAAAGAAGGGTACAAAGGTCGTATGATTGCAAACAGCGGGGGTGGGAGAAAACTGTTTGACCGGTCCGGTATTGTGGTAGACGGAAGTGCAGACAGAACTCCCAATGGTCTCAAGACAACCGTGGATAACCTGGAAGGAAGATAATGATGGGAAGAGAAGAACGAAAGGAAGAGTTGGAGATGTTGATTCAAAGGAGTCTTTTTGATGAAGCGACCAGAATGGCGCGTCATCCGCTCGATTACGAGGAGGGCGAGGCATTCGTTGATATCACCTTCCGAGAAGAAAATGTCCCGCAGGAGATCATCGAGGCTGCTCTTGAGGGTTTTCTGGAGAGTCGGGTGAACCGTTACGAGTTGCATGGATACTGGGTTCACAGTCTCTCACACTTTACGGACAAACTCTGGAAGCGTGGGATGCGATCGTGGATCAAACGGTTCAATGAAACGGCCTTTCGTGGTGTCTATGAGACCGGAGATACCAACTGTTCCGATCGCCTTGTTGGAGACTTTGGACGGTATGCGTCTTGGGACGACGATTCGACCGACTTCCACCTGACGGACAAGATCCTTCGGTGGATGAAGTGGGACTATCTCGGATATACCAAGGCTCGCATTCAAATGAGAGTCTTTCAATCCGAAGAGGAATACATCTGCTGGCGTCTCGGGCGACTAGAAGATTTCATGAATCACGTAGATATCGAACAGATTCAAGCTTTCCTCCGACGTCTGCGAGAACTCGGGTCGGACGTAAGCGAGTTTGATGCCCTTCCGCGCACTATACTTACTCAGAGACTTGAGGAGTATAGACGGAAACTGGAAGTGGAAACCGAGGACTGGCGCAAGGAGAACTTGCGTAAAAAAATTGCCGGATTTGAGACGAATCTCGCTTTGTTGTGAAATATTTTTTCCGAGGAGAAAATCATGGATAAAATTGATCGGAAAAAGACGGTGTATGAGGGTGATCGGATCAGTTTTCTCATGCAGGGAAAGTATAAGGCTGGTCTGCCGGTCTCGTTGCGTCTGCATTTCGATAAGCTTCAGGATGGTCATGGAATTGTGAAGTTCGACCGGGCGGGAACCGTTCTGCCGACAGGGGTCGAACTCGGCGGACGCGAGGGTTACGAACGCATGCTTGACGGCATCGATGTCGCGTACATCGAGGGTCATAACGGACTCTCCCTCAAGTTCGAGGGCGACGAGATGCCGATTTTCGGTATTGAAAAAGTCCATCCCGCTGAGGGGGCAGAGCTCTACTTCCACGTTCTTCCGGTGGAACTAGGAGGCGACGGGGAGATCGTCTCGAATGAGACAATATTCCACGAGTAATATCTCAAAAAGAAAAACGGTCTGGACGTACTGTCCGGACCGTATTTTTGTTTATGCTTTTTGTCTTCGTTTTGAGACAAAGAGAACAAATAGATAAGAGACAAAAGGAAAGACAGTTATGACCGTCATCCCAAATGTTCGTCCAAGGCTGAAGAATGGACTATATCCAAGCCCGAATCCCATAAAAACAGAACAAGGAACCTTATCAAAAAAATATATTTTGTCGATGTTTTACAGTTTTAAAATGTGTAAATCTCTTAAAATATCATGGTATACTGATTGTGTATGTTTGAAGGAGTCACACACATTCATTTTGTAGGAATCGGAGGAATTGGGGTTTCGGCTCTGGCAAAATATTTTTTTCGTTGCGGAGCAAAGGTCAGTGGTTCAGATCTTCAGGATTCGGAATTGACGAATGAACTCAAACACATGGGCATGCAAATTTTTTCAAACCATGCAACCAATCATGTGCCATCTGATACAGAACTTCTTATCTATTCTCCTGCAGTGTCCGCTTCGAATGTTGAACGCATGGAAGCAGATATCCGCGGTATCCAACAGCTTTCCTATCCGGAAGCACTTGGGGAACTTACAAAGCAATATTCAACTATTGCGGTTTGTGGAACAAATGGAAAAAGTACAACCACAGCGATGTTGGGTCTTATCCTTACAGCAGCTGGTCTTGATCCGACCGTGATTGTTGGAGCTAAGGTTCTTGGATTTTCAGATGGGAATCTTCGTATGGGAAAAGGGAAGATTCTTGTGATTGAGGCATGTGAATATCGCGCGCATTTTTTGCATTTGTATCCTGAAATGATTGTGATGACAAATATAGAAGCAGATCATTTGGATTATTTTCGAAATGTAGATCATGTTCGTGAAGTGTTTCAACAGTTTGTCGATCAGATAGGTGAAAAAGGATTAGTTGTGTGGAATGCAGATGATCTACAGTCAAGGAAACTCCAAATTCCTCACGGTATTGCGTATGGATTTGAAAAAAAAGCAGATTTCATGGGTCGCGATAGAAGGATTGTTTCTGGGCATCAGGAATTTCAGATGCAGAAGATGGATGGAAAAGAAGAATTAGGAACATATATTTTGCGTGTTCTTGGAAGTTTTAATGTAATGAATGCAATAGCAGCGGCAACAGTTGCTTTGAAACTAGGTGTTTCCCCTGAAATCATTCGTGAAACTCTTGAGAAATTTTCTGGGATCTGGCGGCGGTTTGAACGTGTTGGGGTCTGGAAAGGAGCTGACGTTGTTTCTGATTATGGGCATCATCCAACCGCAATTGCGAATACATTAACTGGAGTACACGAATTTTTTCCGAATAAACGCATCGTTCTCTGTTTTCAACCGCATCAACATGCACGTACGCAGACCTTGTTCACAGATTTTGTTCAAGCACTTTCGCAAGCAGATATTTTGGTTATTCCGGAGATTTATGGCGTTGCAGGTCGTACAGAATCCGAGATTGTTTCTTCTCGTGATCTTGTTGCTGAAATAAAAAAGTTAGATCCTCGCAAACCTGTTTTTTATGCAAAAGATTTAAATGAAGCCGAATCTATTCTGCGTGACCTTATCGAAGAAGGTGATCTTCTTTTGATTCAAGGAGCAGGGGATGTTGATTTGCTCGCACGACAGTTCGTGAGATAACAACATCTTTACCTTCGATACATATGAACGACATCACCCCACAATTAAAAACTCTTTTTCAAGATCGTCTCAAAGAAAATGAATTGCTTTCTAAACACACAAATTTTCGTGTAGGCGGTCTGGCACATTGGTTTGTCGATATACGAACGATTGATGAACTAAAACAAGTTCTTATTTTGGTTCAGAAACAGCAAATTCCTTGGTTTGTCATGGGCGGAGGATCAAATATACTCGCAAGTGATGAAGGATTTTCTGGTGTTGTTCTTCAAATGGCCATGCGAGGATCTAAAATAGAGGGAACACACGTGATTGTTGAAGCGGGTGCAACGACAGCGGCTCTAGCTCGCACCACAGCCGAAGCTGGACTCGAAGGACTGGAGTGGGCGATTTCCCTTCCAGGAACCATTGGGGGTGCTGTTCGAGGAAATGCCGGATGTTTTGGTGGGGAAATGAAAGATGTAGTGGAACAGGTTACTGTTTTGAGAAATGGACAGATGATTGTGCTAAAAAAAGACGATTTGCAATTTGGATATCGTGAATCATTTTTAAAACACTCAAAGGATATTGTTGTGAAAATAGAGATGATTCTTCGTCCGGGAGATTCTGTTGTATTAAAAGAAAAAATGAAGGAAATATTAGAAAAAAGAAAAGCAAGTCAACCATTGTCTGCCGGATCTGCTGGATGTATTTTTAAAAATTATGATATAGCAAATGAAATAGAGCTTGCGCGATTGAAACAGGAAGCAGATATTCCACCTGCTGTGCTTGTTTTGCGTCGTGTTTTCAAATCAGTCTTGAACATGGAAATTTTATGTTAAACCTTGGTCACGCGACTGCAAGCGAAATTGTTCAATTAATTGCACTTGTAAAAACAAAAGCTAGGAACCGGTTCGGCATCTATCTTCAAGAGGAGATTGAATACGTTGGATTTTAATCTGTTTTCGTATGTCTTCTGATTTTCTAAGAAATCCTTTCGAACCTCCTTATCGATCAAACAAAGGAACTCCTTCTGAATTGACACGCCATCTTCTACCTTCAGCTGATGTACAAGCACTCACAGAAGCCTTAGGAGAAGATGAACCTTCTAAATCAGAACCACAACCAAACCTTCCTCCTGCAGATATCTCCATGAGTGGAAAAGAACAAAAGGAAGTGGAAAAAGAATCGTATTGGACTCGAGAGCAATACATTGAATGGGCAGAAAGTTTTGAAAGAGATAAAAAT
>LCAH01000017.1 GCA_000996355.1 Candidatus Uhrbacteria bacterium GW2011_GWC2_41_11 | reverse complement strand
TTAAGTCATCTTTTTGCGCAAGGCGTAGTTTCTGGCGAATTGTTTTTAGCTGATAGTAAATTTCGAGAAAAAGTGAATGATAAACTATCGCAAAGTCATAAAATCCAAGACATAAAAATCAAACCCATAGCCTCAGATTACACAATTATTTATGGCATTATCAGTTCATCTGAACATGATCTTGAAATTCCATTTTTCAGCAAGGTAAGCCTTAAAAATGCAAAAAGACGGCTTGAGACATTTGGTTATAAGGTATTTGTTCAAAAAATTGGTCATTCAGTTGATACCGCTTCAGAATGAGATGTGTCTGTTGCCAATTTCATCTCCTCCACAAACCCCTCCACCACAGCCGTATTATCCTTCAACCAAATATACCAAAATAAGAACAATGCCTCAGAAAGTCGCCAATGCACCCTAATCCACACTTCAACCTTCGAGTCCAAAACACTTGAAATCTGCCTAGAATCAGCCATTTCTTCCTCCGGATGATGTGCTAAATATTCATCGATAGTCATCCTTTTCCTTACTAACCCTTTGGTTTCCGGTTCCAATCGCGTTAATGACCCCCCACCAATAAAAGTCTCTCTGAAAAGAGGGATTTTTGTTTTGTGCGAAGTGAGCTTGTTTACTATTCTATTCTAAATAGAAATGCGACATAGTGTAGACTATTAGGTATCAATACACGTATGATCTTGAGAAATGGGCACTGTGGTAAATTCTACAGCTGTTTATGTTTTCCATAGTACCCGGGTACTCACATATTACTTAATTTAAAAGTTATATGAACGAAATTATATGTCCGAATTGCAAAAAAGCCTTCAAAATTGATGAAGCCGGATTTGCAGACATACTCAAGCAAATTCGTGATCATCAGTTTGAGAAAGAATTACGGGAGCATTTGGAAATAGCTGAAAAAGATAAGGAGAGTGCTGTGAAATTTGCCGAAGTTAATACCAAAAATGCATTTCAAGCAGATTTGGTCAAAAAGGAATTAGAAATTGTCGGGATGAAATCAAAAATCAATAGCGCGGAGCTTGAGAAAAAACTGGCTGTCACCGAAGCGGTTAATAAAATTGAGAAAGAGCGCGAAGAACTGGTAGGTGAGCTAAAAAGCAAAGAGATTGAAAAGCAATTACTTGAAAAGTCTTTAACGGAAAAGTTTTCCACGGAACTTAAGACCAAGGATGACATCATTAAAATGAAAGATGAAGAAATTGCTCTTCGTAAAGACATGAAATTAAAACTCAGTACCAAAATGGTTGGTGAAACTTTGGAGCAACATTGTGAAACCGAATTCAATAAACTCCGCGCTACAGGTTTTCAGCGCGCATACTTTGAAAAGGATAACGATTCCAAGTCCGGAAGTAAGGGTGATTATATTTATCGTGAAACCGACGAAGCCGGCAATGAAATCATTTCAATCATGTTTGAAATGAAGAATGAAGGGGATGAGACAGCTACAAAGAAAAAGAATGAGGACTTTTTGCATGAGCTTGATAAAGATCGTACAGAGAAAAAATGCGAATATGCGGTTTTAGTTACGCTTCTGGAAGCTGAAAATGAATTATATAATACCGGTATTGTCGATGTTTCGCATAAACATCCGAAAATGTATGTGGTCCGTCCTCAATTTTTCATCCCAATGATCACACTTCTTCGCAACGCTGCCATACATTCACTTAAATATAAAGCGGAGCTTGCTTTGGTTAAGAGTCAAAATATTGACATCACAAACTTTGAAGATAACTTGAATCAATTTAAGGAAGGATTTGCAAAAAATTATGATTTGGCAAATCGTAAATTTAAAATCGCAATTGAAGAAATAGAAAAGACGATAGATCATCTTCAAAAAACCAAAGACGCTCTCTTATCGTCGGAAAATAATCTTCGCCTTGCCAATAATAAAGCGGAAGAGTTGACCATTAAAAGATTGGTATGTGGGAATTCGACCATGACGGCTAAATTTAAAGAACTCTCCGTTGGAAATAAATCTTATAAAAATATGCAAAAAAGAGTATTTATTATTCACGGTTGGGATGGCTACCCTGAAAAAGATTGGTTTCCTTGGCTGAAAGCGGAACTTGAAAACCGTGATTTTGCTGTTTTTGTTCCTCAGTTACCAAAAACTGATGAGCCGAGAATCAGTAATTGGATCCCAGCTCTTAAAGAGGTTGTTGGCATCGTTGACAATCAAACATACTTCGTGGGACATAGTATGGGTTGCCAAACCATTGCCAGATATTTGGAGACTTTACCGGAAGATGTGAAGGTCGGTGGAGCCGTATTTGTCGCAGGATTCTTTAAGCGATTATCAAATTTGGAAGATGACGATGTTGTTCAAAGTGTTGCGGATGAATGGTTGAAAACGCTTCTCGATTTGGAGAAAGTAAAATTACACTTAGACAAAAGCGTGGCTATTTTTTCAGACAATGACCCCTACGTTCCGATTGATAATCAAGAAGAATATCGTGATAAACTTGGTGCAAAAATCATAATTGAGCATGAAAAAGGTCATTTTTCTGGTAGGAACGGGACGACTGAGCTACCAGTTGTACTTGATGCAGTTATTGAGATATCTCAGTAATATTTTACGGATTGATGTAAGTCGATTTTTTGTGTTTTTTGAATTTTTACATCCACTCAACAAACCCGTCTAACGGAAGAAACCAAAACAATGTATGAAACCAAAGGAGAAGAAGATTTGTTTGGTTTGTAAAAAGGAAATATCCAAGAACAATGAGAAAAATTCCACTGATGATCGAAATGATATTTCCATGTCGACTTAATGTTTTTGTGATGACTGAGGAACCGGAACCCATACCAAGAGCAAGAAGAAGAAATGGGAGAGCAAGACCAAGAGAAAATACAGACAGGAGAAACGTTCCTTGAAGAATTGTCGTTGTGGTCGAAGCCATCATAAGGACGGTTCCAAGAATAGGACCAATACACGGGCTCCATCCGAGCGCGAATGTTGCTCCAAGGAGAAAAGCACTCAACGGTCGTCCGGTTTTTAAGGGAATGGATGGAAATTTCTTTTCCCATTGAAGAAATCGAAGAGAAGGAATATTTAGGACAAAGATAAGTTCAGACAGACCAAGAAAAATAATGAGCAAGCCGCTTATGCGTGTGATCCAAAAATTTTCAACGGAAAGGAAGGTTGCGGTTGTTCCAAGTGCGGTTCCCATGAAAATAAAAATCGTACTGAATCCCAAAACATACAGGAGAGCATGAAAAAATATTTTTGCGCGCAAGCGACTTTTATGTTCTGAAAGTCGAAATTCTGTTGCGGTAACACCACCAAGAAATCCAAGATAGATAGGAACAAGGGGAAGAGTACAAGGAGCAAGAAAAGTGAGAAGACCAGCAATAAACGAAGGAATAATCAGAGACGCAACCATAAGGAATGGAAGATTATTTGATCAAATTCGGAGGAATATCTCCTCGAAGAAAAGCAAGAATATTTTTGGCAGCACGACAAGACATCGCATCTCTTGTTTCAATGGTTGCAGAAGCCGTATGAGGAGTGAGAATAACATTTGAAAGACGACGCAGAGTCAAAATATCTTCTTTGTTGCATGCGATATTCGGTTCGCATTCATGAACATCTAGTCCAGCGCCTGCAATTTGTTTTGTTTTTAATGCTTGAACTAATGCATGAATATCAATAACTGGACCGCGAGAAGTATTGATGAGGAATGCTGTTTTTTTCATTCGTTTTAACTCCTTTGTACCAATAAGATGGTGGGTAGACGGAAGGAGAGGAACATGGAGAGAAACAAAATCCGCTTCTTTTAAGAGTTGATCTTTTGTTCGATACACAGCGTGAAATGTTTTTTCGAGTTCCGGGTTTGCACGAACATCATGATAGAGAATACGAATGCCAAATCCTTCGGCGACACGTCGGATAAGACAGGTTCCAATTTTTCCTGTTCCAATAATACCGAGTGTTTTTCCAATAATGTCTGTGCCAAGAAAAAGATTTGGATTCCATCCTTTGTATTTTCCCGCACGCATGAATGTGTCTGATTCCACAATGCGATGTGCAAGAGCAAACATCATGGCGACTGTGTGCTCTGCAACCGTTTCCGCGATTTCATCTCCCGGAGTATTTGTAAGTGCAATTCCTCGTTTTTTGGCTTCGACTACATCAATGTTATCGAAACCAACGGCATAGTTTGCGACCAGTTTGAGTTGCGGACCTGCCGCATCAAATATGTCTGTATCAATACGGTCTGTGAGAAGAGAAAGTAATATATTTACTCCTTTGACTCGTCGAAGAAGTTCTCGATGAGGAATGATTTGATCTTTTTCGTACACTTCAATTTTTAATCCTTTTCTTTTTTTGAGAAGTTTAAGACCTGATTCGGGAATCGCGCGCGTGATAAAAATGCGAGTCATAAAAATTATGTATATTCCTCAATACGAATACGTTTCATTTGGCTTGAACTTGGCCAGGTATGGAGAATACCGGCTTTGGCTCCAATTTTTTGAATGACAGATTCTGCATTAAGCACGGCTATTTTTAAGGATGATTCGAGAGATTGTGTTTTGAGAAATCCAGCCACGAATCCGGAGCCGAATGCATCTCCAGCTCCTGTGCGAGAAATAGCTTTGGCATCTGTAGAAGTGGCAAAAAAAGTGTGGCCATTGGTATAAGCATATGCGCCACGTGCACCATCTGTCACAATGGTTATGTGATGAGGTGTTGTAAGTATACGCATCATATTTGTAATTTCTTTTTCTCCAGTCAATTTTTCTGCTTCTTCGCGATTAACAGAAAAAACATCAACAAATGGCAAAAGCTTCTGAATAGTTGCAAGACCTTTTTCAATTTCTTGAGCGCCCGGATTCCAAACAACAAATGTTTTTTGTTTTTGTGCGTAGTGAAGAATTTGTTTGATAATAGGAATGTTCCCGCCAAGGGAGGTGAGATAAAAACAATGTGCACGCATATTTTTCCATGGAATGGAAGCTGAGACAAAATGTGCGGATGCTCCGCGGTAAACAAGAACGGTTCGTTCTCCGTTTGGGGCAGTGAGGAGAGTCGAATATGCTGTTCCTTCTTTTTTTATAGTTCGGATAAAAGATGTTTTAATACCTTCGTGTTTAAGGTCATTCACAACATCTTTTCCAGCCGTATCTTCTCCTATCTGAGAAACGCATGCGGTAGAAAATCCAAGTCTTGCAAATGTTGATGCTGTATTTGTTGCTCCGCCTCCGGTTGTATAAACTACACGATCAATATCAATTTTTGTCCCAAACGTAACGCATTCGCCAATACCGGTTTCAAATTGGTCAGAAGAAATAAATTTGAATTGGTCTGAAAAGAGAAAGACATCTCTGGTTGAGGCTCCGATCGTGATGACGTCAGACATATATAGAATAAAGGATAAGATTGACTTTTTTGTCAAAATGTTATAACATATTTAGTTCTGATTTGAGCTTGAAAAAGGGATAATCAGATAAGGTTTTTGTTTTCTTGTAAGTTTAGGATCCAAACCTTTTTACAGAGGAGGTCTTAATGAGACTTCGATCCGAGTTTCGTTCATTTCTTAAGGTCGCTGGTCGATGGGGACTTTGGATCGCTGTTTTCACAATTCTTTGGTTTGTGAGAGGAATTGTGTGGGAAGCGATGATTCTGATTTTCCAGGCCGGAGTTATGGCATTCCTCATGGGTATTGGAGCCGGCATCCTGGTCGGGATTCCATTCCTTCTTCATCTGGCGTTTGTTAGCCTGGTGGTTGAGGGGACAAGGTTCCCGACATGGGTGTACACCAAAATGTGGTTGGGATTGACAATTATTCTCATGATTTGTCAGTTTCCGCCGCATGTCTGGATGAGGTACAAGGTGGCACCCATTGCAGAGGAGTTTGAAAAAGATTCTTTTTGTGAGCTTTGGGAGTGTCATCCGGATTGGATGGCAATCGACCGTCGAGATGATGTGCTGAAGAAGCACGGATTTACAATGGTCGGGAGCTGGTGGGTCTCCGAAGGATATCTCTCGGACAGGACATTTAAAAGCCCTCTTTATATGTGGACAGGCACGTCTTATGTGCTTCGTCGTAAACATTGAGGATTTTTCTTGACTGCGTTTCTCTACAGAAGGCGCAGTTTTTTTATCCTTTTTCGTTACACCCCAATAATTTCATTTTTTGCTGGACAACTTTTGTCATGAGCTCCTTTGCCGGTTTTAATATTTCTCGCGGATCAATCACTTTTGGATGTTCGGCAAGAAATTTTCTCACACCTGCATCAAAGGCAATACGTAAATCCGTATCAATGTTCACTTTACAAATTCCAAGCGATACTGCTTTGCGAATGGATGCGTCAGATACGCCTTTTGCTTCCTCAATTTCGCATCCAAAAGCAAGACACTGTTTTTTGATAGCGCTTGGGACACCAGATGCACCGTGAAGTACAAGTGGAACATGCACAACTCCACGAATTTTTTCGAGGCGTACAAAATCAAGTCGTGATGCGCCATGAAATTTGTATGCCCCGTGACTTGTTCCGATGGCGATCGCAAGAGCATCGCATCCTGTTTCACGTACAAATCTGGCAGCTTGTGTTGGGTCTGTAAAATGTGCATTGCGCTCGGTAACGGAAACAAAATCTTCAATCCCTGCAATCGCTCCAAGTTCTGCTTCAACGGAAATTCCATGCGGGCGCGCTAAGGCAACAATCCGTTTTGTTCGACGAATATTTTCTTCAAGTGGATGCGCAGATCCGTCATACATCACGCTTGTATAAAGACCGCTTTTGATTGCTTCTTTGACAAGCTCTTCATTTTTTCCATGATCTAAGTGAAAGACAACAGGGAGTCGTGTGCGATTGGCTGCAAGATGAACAAGTATCCCAAGTTCTTCCATGCCTGCATAGGAAATAGCTCCTTCGCTTGTTTGAAGAATAACCGGTGCATGTTCAGCTTCAGCTGCGGCAATAACAGCTTGAATCATTTCCAAGTTATTGACATTGAAAGCTCCAACAGCATATCCGCGACGCGAAGCAGTTTGTAAAACATTTTTGAGAGAAACAAGCATAGAGTTACATTTTTACAACGTGAAAATTCTGAACTTTACGCAGACGTCTACGAATTTGTGAAAGCGTGAGGAGTCCAGCTTGAGGTCCCACTTTTCCAACAACAGATGTTGAATTAACAGCCCCCCATCGTAAAGCTTCGTCGTGAAATTGATTATGCATGAGCGCACTGATGTATCCAGTAGCAAATGCGTCACCTGCTCCTGTGGCTTCCACAAGTTTGCCAGGAAAAATGGGACAAGAGTGAAGTTCTTTTCCATCAAAACTGTATGAGCCATTTCCTCCATCTGTGATCACAACTTTTTTTGCCCCAAGCTGCCAAAGAGAAGTGGCAAGGTGGTGAATTTCTGTGGTGGTTACCTGTGTAATTTTTTGTGCCTCTTCGCGATTGACAAATAGAACATCTGCAGTGGAGAGGAAATCCAGAAAAATTTGCTTGCGTTCTTCTATTTGAATCGTGCCCGGATTTATTCCAAGAAAAATCGGTTGTTTTTTTCTGAGAGCCATGATGGATCGATAGAGGAGTTCATATCCAGGACCCATTTCTCCCACATACATCCACTTTGTACGCCCAAGTTTGCGGGGAAGTCGATAAGCCCGTTGAATATGAGAGGTAAGAATCGTCTTTTCTCCTTTGAAATTAAGCACGACAGAATAGGCACTGGGTTCTTTTTTTGAAACACGAATATAAGCTGGACTAATACCTTCTTCTTTGAAACGGGTAAGGGCAAGATGTCTGGTTCCATCTTCTCCCATAATGCTCATGACGGCTGTTTTCATTCCCATGCGAGCAAGACCGGTTGCAACATTCGGAGCGGTTCCTGCAATCTGTGAGTCAACCACTTTTACGGGAATTTTTGCTCCGTAATCAATACAAAGAAGACAATCTGGCATTTTGAGTTGGCACTGAACAGAAGCTTCATCTAAAATAACAAAGGTGTCGAGTTTGATATCTCCAATCGTAATCATGTCAAACATAAAAAGAAGAAAAACAGTTATTTTATCTCTATAATAACAGTTTTTATCCAAATGACACAAAAAGACCCTGAGGAATACAGGGTCTTTTTGTTAGACAGATGTTCGTGATTTTAATGTTGAATCTGGTTTTTTTCCTCCCCATTTTTTGGGTGTTTGATTTAAGGCTTTTTTCATCACATTTTTTTGCATACATTCCAGTTTTTTTCGCGCAGCCGCAATGTATTCAGGAAGAGCAGGAACTCGCTCTCCTTTTTTACGTTTGAGTACACGGCGGGCTGCTTGAATAATGAATGAAGCAGTAAGACCGAATCCTTCCATGAGTTCGCGGGGTTCTCCGGATTCACCAAAACGATCTTGTATACCCATTCGTTCAAGAGGAACAGGAATAGTGAGAGTTAATGTTTCGGCCACAGCCCCTCCAAGACCACCAACAGCTTGTGCTTCTTCAATCGTCACAAACGCACCTGTTTCTTTTGCAGCTAAGACAATTGTTTGAACATCAAATGGTTTTATGGTGTGACAATTTATCACACGTGCCTCAATTCTGTATTTGTGAGAAAGAGTTTCTGCTGCCAAGAGAGCTTCATAAAGAACAGGCCCAGCAGCGACAATGGTCAGGTCATTTCCGAACCGGTAGGTCTCTGCATGACCAAGAGTAAATGGTGTTTTTTCTGTGGTGAATACCGGTGATTTTTCGCGGGCAAATCGAAGATAGTATGGGCCCACAAGTTTTGCAGCTGTGAGCGTTGCTTTTCGTGTTTCCTCTTTGTCGCAAGGAACAAGAACGCGCATGTTTGGCATGACACGCATGATGGCAATATCTTCAATCATTTGGTGAGTCGCCCCATCCGGACCAACGGAAATACCGGCATGAGCTCCGGCAATTTTGACATTTGTATTGTTGAGGGCGATAGTTGTGCGAATCTGCTCCCAATTCCGTCCGGGAGAAAATGTTGCATAGCTTGAAATGAACGGAACTTTTCCTGTGAGAGCCATCCCTGCCGCAATCGAAGCCATGGATTGTTCAGAAACACCCATTTGGATAAATCGATCTGGAAATGTTTGTTTGAAAGGAAGGCTGCGTGTAGATTCGGAAAGGTCTGCACACAAAACCACCACATTTTTATCTATTGTTCCAGCTTGAACTAATCCTTCTCCATACCCATCTCGAGTGGGAACGTATTTTGTGTGCGTTGAATCAAATGCTTGTGGGAGGAGATGCATGGCCGGATTTAAACCTTTTTTTGTCGAAGGTTTGAGAGTCATACAATTTATTTTTTATGAGCAGTACGTCCGCGTGCAAGTCGGACAAGAGCCCAGACCATGAGTCCGAGGGGAAGGAGTATGCCTCCTCCGATTACAAGAAGCCAAATCGTTCCTGCAGCTGCGGATTGAAATAACGCAATGAGCGTTTGAATAGCTTCTTTAAAAATAGAGAGAGGTCGGAATCCTTTTGTGGGGAGCTGAACAGATGCCTCTTCTGACAATGAAACGGAAATCGTGGAATAAGCTGTGACATTTTCCAAATATTTGATGCGACCTTGAAGGGATTCAATGGTTCCACGAATGGATCCAAGCTGTTGCTGAACCATAAGGACATCTTGAATTGTTTCGGCTTTTTTCAAAATTTCCAAATAGACTTGTTCTTGAGCCTCAGCATTATGGAGTTGAGCTTGGAGATCTGTGAATTGTTCGGTGACATCCTGACCGGTGGAGGACTGATTGGAAACAGCCAGGGCATAAGAGGTAATAGTATCCATGGTTCTGTCAAATTCTTTGACAGGAATACGTATACTGATTTTTCCTTTATGTGTACCGTCTTTGTTTTCAGAAATAGATGAATTTTGAACAAAACCATGATCCATATCGGCAAGATCAGTGATTTGTGAAACCGCATATGGGACATCTTTTACCACAAGAGTGAGATATCCGTTTTTGATAATACGCTGATCGACCTCAGCCGCGGTTTCTCCGGCAGTGATAGAGGGTTCCGGCGGAAGAATTGGCATTATGGATTTTTGTAAAGATTCTTCAGGTGCGATATCTGTGTCACTTGCCATCATTTCTCCTATTGGAATACGTGTTTGAAATGATGTTGTTGCGATCGAATTTTTTGTTGAAGAGGATTGTGACAAAAGGAGAGAGATTGTTGTGCTTGCAAGGATAAGAAGAAGGACACCTCCACCTATCGTCCACAAAGTTTGTTTTTTCATAAAAAGATTATGTAAATTTATTGATGTTCACTTGTGATTTTTCCTCCAAGTGTACGCAATTGTTCCAGAGCTTTCATGGATTCTTCACCCGCTTTTGGTGGTTTGCCATGCCATTCAAAGTTATATTCCATGAAATCGACTCCATATCCTGGAATTGTGTCTGCCAAAATAACCGTTGATTTTTCTGAAATTCCATGTGCCCGTTCAATAGCAGTGACAAAATCGCGTATATCATTTCCCGCGCATCGTTCCACATGAAGATTGAACGCTTCAAATTTTTCTGCCAGCGGTTCCAAAGGCATGATGTCTTCGGTTGTGCCGTCAATTTGAATGTTGTTGCGGTCAATAATGAATGTACAGTTGTAAAGTTTATTGCGACCTGCAAAGAGCATGGCTTCCCATGTTTGACCTGCCTGGAGTTCTCCGTCAGACATCACACAATAAACGCGCCACGGAGCATGATCCATAAGACCCGCGTAGGCGAGTCCGACGGCTTGTGAAGATCCGGATCCGAGTGGTCCAGATGTTGTTTCCACTCCTGGGAGTTTTTCTCGTTCTGGATGACCTTGGAGATGAGAACCAAGTTTGCGAAGGGTCATGAGCCAAGACAAAGGAAAATATCCAGCGCGCGCCATGGTTGCATAGCGCACGGGACAAATATGACCATTGGACAAAATGAGACGATCACGATCTTTCCAATCTGGATGTTTTGGTTTATGAACCATGATATGAAAATAGAGAGCGGTAAAAATGTCAGTCATACCAAGCGGTCCTGCGGTGTGGCCAGAACCAGCCTCCACAAGCATATCAATGATATCTTCGCGAATGTGCATGGCTTTTTTTTCGAGTTCAGCTAAAGTTTTATCGTGCAAATGAAGAGGTTTTCGCACGTTCGGTCCCAGGGTTAAATTTGGCATAAGAGTCGATGAATTTTTCCAAAAATCTTTTCAATTATACCTTATTATGCAATTTCACCCCAATATTTCTTGATATTTTTAATCGTTTACGTAAATGAATGAGATCAAGAAACATTTGATGCGATGTTTTGCCTAGATGCATGTGGTTTTTGCGACGCGGATCCGGAGTCTCTTGCCAATGAATAGGAACTTCGGCGATGCGAAATCCATGAAGAGTGGCAAGAGCAATAAGTTCTGTATCAAAAAAATATCCATCATTTTGTATGAGAGGAAGGAGTTCGTTGGTCACATCTTTTTTCACGGCTTTGAAGCCGCATTGAAGATCATGAATAGAAAGATTGAGGAAAAGATGGGCAGTACATGTGTATGCAAAAGAAATGATTCGGCGCAAAAATGTTTGTGTCACGTGAGCTCCTTTTACACGACGTGAACCTATAGCTATATCATGGGATGAAAGTGCGGCAAAAAGGGCTGGAATATCTTTCAAATCCGAAGCAAGATCTGCATCCATAAATGCGTAAATATCCGCATTCGGTTCCGTGCGCCAAGCCTCGCGAATCGTTCTTCCTTTTCCACTTTGAGAAAAAGAAAGAATATGCAAGCGTGGATGAATGATTGTATGAATAATTTTTGCTGTTCGGTCAGTAGATCCATTTTCAGCTATGAGTAATTTCCAATCGTCATGAGCAAGTTGTTCGTCAAATACGTTCAAAACAGAATGAATGTTTTGTTCAATGATTGTTTCTTCATTATGAACTGGGATGACAATAATAATTTTCATAATGATGTGGTTGAGTGATACACATGAATCCATTCATTTTTTGTTACCTCTGTAAAAAGGGAAGAATGGTCAAGTTGTTCCATGAATGTTTTTGCATCGTCTAAGCGTGTATCCACAACAATGGTGCGCGCATGAAAGACGGAAAGAATATCTTTTATATTTCCTTTTCCTGCGGCAATGTCTTGCCAGGTACGAAATGCCTTTGGATCAAAATCATACATGAACGTTGGATCAAGTCCCACGATGTAGTTGTGGGTATCATCAAGATAAAAAAGAATGAGAGAAAAATCCCAGGAGTTGTGAAATACTGTTTCTCCTGCAGGAACATGTGTTCGAATCCAATCTGTGGCGGGTTTGTATTGTGCTTCGGAATAATACGTTTCTTTTTGTAGAGTCATGTGTATGGTATCTGCTGCAAAAATACTAACGAGAAGGAATAACATAATAACGACGGTTTTTTTTCGCCATGATTTTTTTGATATCCATGTCTGAATAAGAGGAGAAAGTTCTTGTTCAAAGAAATGTTTTGAGAAGGGTGCCATGGATGCAGATGTAAGAATAATAAATGGAATGGCATATTCCACGTATCGATTTGATTTGAGCGTGAGAAGAATGTATCCGCCAGCAAGAAAGAGGAAAGTGAAGACTATGGAAATATCTTTTTTGTTTTGGGTGGTTTTTGATAGAAAAAGACCAGGAAGAAAAAGAGAAAAACAAAGAGCTAAAGGAACAAAAACAGAGGTGTTCCAAAGAATAAGATCGACAAATGTCATGGGATACCATTCTTGACCAACAGGAAGAATACTTTGGTAATTTACGATACCAATTTTGAAAATATCGAGAACACTAAAAAAAATATTTTGCGGAAAATAGGGATGGAAGATGAGACCCAGAAGAAGACCGCCACACACAACAAAGATATCTTTTTTTCGCGCTTGCCAGGCTGTATGGAGTGCTTGAAAAAATGAACCTAAAAATAAAAGATGTGAAGCAACGACTTCCGCAACAAAAACAGCAAATACAGATAAAAGAAGCACAGGCCATCCGTGATAAAACCAAACAAAGATTACACTCCCAAAAAAAAGGAAGAGGCGATTTTTTTGCGAGAAAAGAAGCCAGGTGAGTCCAAGAAGCAGGGCAACCGCAAGCGCTGGTGCTCGAGGAAGAGTCATGCGATGAAAAAAGTTGATGGAGAAAATAGCCGCAAGCGTAAACCATTCTGGAAATGGAGTGTGCATGGCTTTGAGAATACGAAACAAAACAAAAAAAGTGAGGAATCCGAAAACAACAGCGGAAATTTTCATGCCAACAAGCGGATCAAAAAAAGTGACAAAAGGAATAAGGAGGACATGATAGAGAAAATGCGGATTAACGAAAACATTTTTGAAGTCTGTAAATTGAAACCAGGGAAAGGTGTGAATGATTCCTTGATCCCTCAAAATCATGGCCATTTTGGCATGATAAAAAGAATCCGGATCAGGAAAAACAGGTCCGGCTTCAGAAAGAATAAGAAGAAGGAGAAGAAAAACAAAGATGTAAATGGTGAATGGTTTTCCTTTCATAGAATCCTCCATAGCGTAACGGAAAAGATCATAAAACAAAACCACCTGTTTTGTAACAGGTGGTTGTTTGACGTTTTAAATTATTCGACAATAATCGTTCCAGTCATACTTGTGTGATAACTGCAGAAGAAAGGATATGTTCCGGCTTTGTTGAAATAACGGGTAAAATTTACACCATTTTCCATAGTTCCTGTTCCCCAGGAAAGATCACTGGCTGTGGCTGTATGTTTGTTTGTTCCTTTGTTTTCAAAACGAACAGCGTGTCCGGCTTTGATCGTGATTGTGGTTTGGCTATAGGCATTATCTGTGATTTGGATAATGGCTGGAGACTGAATGTCTTTGTCTTCATCAATATTGTAGTTTGTGCCAGTTGCCAATGAAAGAAAATCTTCACTTGTTTCGAAGTCTGTTCCTTTGGTGTAATTCGAGAAGAAAGAATCTGGAACATCATCAATCATCGAGTTCCAGTTGGTGCCATAGTATCCAGAAGCAAGAGTTTCAGAAGTGACCCAATGCAAGGTTCCATCTTGACCAACTGCATACACTTTTGGATCACTGTTTATTTTGATCATGCGTATTCCTGGATTATACGTCACATTTCCGCCGATCTGGATTTTTCCAAGATCTGCATCTGAGAGCCAACGGACACCATTGAAATCCGTGTACCAAGTGAAATAGGTTTTATCGTTTGGAAATACGTATCGCATGCCATCTTTCCCGTAGTAATAAACAGCGGAAAAGCTTGTTCCGCGAACAAGGTCGCCTGCCTTAAGATCTGTAAGGGTTGCAGTATTTGAAGCTGAAGCGGAAAAGGGAACACTATTTAAACTCACCACACATGCGGCAATTCCGATTCCAGAAAGGATTTTTTTCAACATAGAAAAGAAACATTCTGTTAAAAATAAATGATTTGGAAGCATAATGAAGTATAGCATGAATAAAGTGATTGAGGGAAGATTTCATGGGTTGACCGGAGATAAATAAAACAAAAACGATCTCGAGATGAGATCGTCTGTTTTTAGCTGAAGGAATTGTTTTTCGAATGGTTTCCAAGTGCTTTAATCGGATCGTTTAGTGCTTCGAGATCCGAGGCAAGGCGTTGGAAGGTTTCTGTTGCCTCTGCGAGCATGGTGTCGCGTCGGCGTTTTCGAGTCTCTTCCTCCCGTTCTGTTTTCTCGCGCACATGTTGATCACGCAAAAGCGAGAGAATATTTTCTGCATGCTTGATCACATCCTGTTCTGCCTCTGCGATGTGTAAGGCTTTCAGTTGACGTTTTGCATGCGAAATCTGTTTGCTATATGGACTTCGGATGTCCGAGATCCATCGCCATAGATTTCGAAACAGATCAGGCGTGTGAAAAAGCATCCACAACACGAATATGATCGACAGAATCGGAAGAAATTCCAGGACAACGAGAAAACGAATCCGCTCATTTTCTTCCTTGTTTGTTCCAAGAAAGAGTCCTGCATCTCCGTCCGTAGAAACCTGGATGATGACGAAAATAATAAGGGAGACAATAACCCATTCAATGAGCCAGTTTGGCCATCCAAACCAGGAATAGAATACCGAGTACCGAATCATGTCCGGTGCCTTCGGATCAGGCTTGGTCGGAAGGGGAAGGAGAATGGCATTCACTCCAGATGTCTGCACTTTTGCAGCCATCTCAGCGATCCTTTCTGCGAATCCGGAAGGCGTACCGTGGTTGTACCAAAAATAATCCAGGTCATAGGCATTTTTTGGGTATTCGCCATCGCGAATTTTTTCAACAATTTTTTCCTTTTCCGATTCTGAGATCGGTTTGCCGGAAAGATACATTTGGTGAAGATCTCGTCCAAATGTTACATACAGAGCTTCATTAGGATTTTCTTCTGGCGGCTCGAGTGCAACCTTCCAGAGTTTTTCATTCCATTTATTCGCGGTCTGAACCTTGACAGTTTCTGTCTGCCAGATTTTGACTGCATCCGAATAACACGTATCTACGCTGCTTTGTATGAATTGCGAACACCCAGCACCAAAACCGAAAAGAATGAGATAGATAACTCCAACACTGAATGCAACTACTACAGAATCTTCTCTTTTCACACTTCCTCCATTTTTTGTGACTGATTGGGAAAGAACGAACCGCTGACCTTAGCAAAAAAAGTAATATTTTACAGAAAAGAGAGAGAGGAGTAAAGTAAGAAAGTAAGAAATGATTACATTTATGACAATGATTGTAAAAGCAACAAAGAAAGGACAGGTAACCCTTCCATCTAAATGGAGAAAAAATTTTGACACCAATCAATATCTTGTCAAAGAAAAAGGAAATACGCTTATTATTACTCCTCTTGAGGTAGACGATTTAGAAGAGAAAAATTGGGAGACTATTTTTGATGCGAAGCGTGATCATCATGGAAAAGGAATTCCTCTTGATGAGTTCATTCGTCTTTTGAAAAAGACCCTTTGAGAAATATGGATGAAATGGAAAAATTATTGCGTAAAATAAAAAAGAAGGATCGAGAACGACTTTTAGAAACCATGAATGCGTTGCAGCAGGGAAAAGTGGAAGGATTAAAAGTGAAGAAGCTCACTCATTCTTCTTTTTATCGCATAAGAATTGGAGATTTTCGCATTATTTTTTCTATGGATGAACAAAGAAAAATGATCATCATCGAATCTGTTCGATTGAGAAATGAAAGGACATATAAATAATTGAAATAAAGTATTTCTCAAGCGGCTTGAGGGGGTGTTTCTCCAGCAAGAGCTGTTTGAAATGCTTGGAGAGCCTCATGTGGATTTTTTGCACCAAATACGATCGAGGTCACACAAAATCGTGAACAACCTGCATCCACAAGTGCAGACATGTTTTTTAAAGTCACTCCGCCGTCTATCGTAATAGGAAGTTCGGGGATGCGTTCGTGTGCCTGACGAATTTTTTCAAGAATATATTCTCCTTCAAATACTTGCCCTGATGCTCCGGGATGCACACCCATCACAAGAAGCGTATCAAGTTCTTTGAGAATGGTTTGAATTTCTTCAAGAGGAGTTTCCGGATTCAGAGCCACGCCTGCTTCGACACAATGAACTGTGCGAATTTGTTCAAGAATTTTGTTCAGAGGTCGTTCGATTTCCGCATGGACAATAGCACGGCACGTTTGCGGAACATATTTTACCCATTCGGCAATGATAGGCAACGGATTTGAAACCATAAGATGAAGTTCATATCGAACCGACGTCTGCATCCCGGCAACCGTTTCCGCATCGTGCCAATTGGTAAAAGGAAATAATGTTCCATCAAGAATGTCGACATGAATGGTTTGGACGTTGTTTTCAACCAGACGCAGGCGTTGTTCAAATTCTTTTTGGGATTCGACAAGGATGGATGGAATAAGTTCAAGGGGCATAGAGTATAAATATTGGGTGGATAGAAATCGTTAAAATCGTAGAAAATATAGAAATCGTTTTTTCATCTTAGTATACCAGTACAAAAATTTGAGATAAACAAAAGGAGACCGTGTGGTCTCCTCAAGGTTTAATCTTCGTCCGCAAGCATGAGGCCTGCGAGCGCTCCGGCTCGCTTAACCGATGCACCACTTCGAAGGACACGACTCATTTCCTCGGGTGAGAGGAGATGAAGCCGAAGCGTCACGGCCGGGGTCGCCTCGAAATCTCGAACATCGCCCTGGTCCGGTGCGACCGCTCCTTCGATCTTAGTTCCAGCACCGACAGCACGTCGTCTGCTGTCTCGCATGACCTCTCCACTATCGCCTTCCCTGTAGACGATGTGCGCCTTTTTGGGCTCAAGGCTTCGATAGAACGAAACATCGATTACGCCGGACTGCGCATCCGATCCCATGATCTGGGTTGCGATACCGCGCTCTTCGGACGTGAATTTGAATCGGCGAAACCCGTCGTCGGTGTAAAAACCGACACAGGCCATCTCCGAGATGTTTGATCCTCTCGTCGATAGATAGTTCTGTGGCGGAATCCATATTCCGCATTTTGAACAGAAGTTGTTTGCACTCATACAACTTCCACATCTTGGACAGTTCACAACATACTGTTCAAGCCGATTGGTGGAAGGAAGACATGTGATGGGATTTACTCCCTCCACACTGATTCGCATAGCCAGTTCGTACGCCTGCCAAAGCGGAACTTTGTATTCCCGCTGGCCGTCACCCATGCTCGAGAAACTGATCTCGAGATGCTGATTTCCATCCGGAATCTCCATGAAGAACGAGACAATTCCCTTTGAAGGGATCGACTGCATTTCTTCCGGACATCCGACGAAATCATCCGTAGAGTAAACCGTTTGTGGATGAACCATGTGTCGATCTTTATTGGGACCGAGCACATACATTCGACAGGAAAAACCACGACCGGAGAGTTTATCCAAACCTTTCATCTTTACTCCTCTGAAAAAATGGTTCTTGTCTTCATTTTTTTTGAAAACCGAAAACCACTGGTTAATAAAGAACAGACCGAGTAGTAAACCTGAAAATTATTTTTTTGTCAATCCTCCCATATCCTCAATCTTCTTAATTTTTTCCAATCTTCGCATATGACGCTCTTCTCCGCTAAATGGAGTTTTGAGCCAAATATGAACCATTTCTTTTGCTTCTTCAGTGGAAATGACTCGACCGGGCAAACAGAGAACATTTGTATCATCGTCTGTGCGCATGGTTTTGACTGCATAGACATTATATCCGGTACCTGCTCGAATTCCTTTCACTTTATTTGCGGTAATACAAATTCCTTGTGCATTTCCACAAAAGAGAATGCCGCGGGCAAGAGGATCTTCTGCGACTTGTTTTGCAACCACGTATCCGAAGTCCGGATAATCATCATTTGGATCAAAGGTTTCATCTCCAAGATCGTGAACCTCATATCCTTCTGTTTCAAGCATAGTTTGAATAGCTTCTTTCATGTCCCATCCAGCATGATCAGAGCCGAGGAAGAGGGGGTGAAGTTTGTGGGGTGCAAGGGGCTCATGGGAGGCATGGGGCGCAAGGGGGGTGTGTGGCTTGAGAGGATTAAAAAGTGAAGACATAGGCGAATGTGAACAGAAGTTTAACACGTTCCTACCGTTAGGTGTTATCAGATATTTTATCTGATAATGCTTGACGTGAGAATACCACAGATATATGATGATGTCATATTATACTAACATATGTCTACCATATCTGTTCCTCTTCCACATCCACTTGAATCTTTCATTGAGCGCATGGTCAAACGTGGTGCTGCTTCCACAAAAGCGGAGGTGGTTCGTCAGGCATTAGCACGTTATGCGGAAGATGAAGCAGTAGAATCTGTTCTTCGCGCACAACAAGAATTGCGTGAAGGCAAGGAAATTCGTGGAGATCTACGAGAAATTTTGAAAAAAATGTAAGTGGATATGAAAGTTTCCTATGCGCCTTCTTTTCTAAGATCTCTACGATCATTGACACCTCTTCTTTGTGAAGAAATTGTTGCAAAGATCGATTTATTTAAGGATGAACGTAACCATACCGCGTTACGCGTTCACAAATTAAAAGGACGTCTGAAAGATTGCTACGCATTTTTTGTGAATTATCAATTTAGAGTTGTTTTTCAGTTTGTTGGTAGACCTAAACGTGCGTATCTTTTAGCAGTTGGAGATCATGATGTGTATGATCGATAAAATGACTTAATGTCTTTTTGTCAGAAACTATTGTCATTTACTCTTGACAAAATTTTTAGATTTTGTTAGGTTGCTATCGTCGAGTTGAAAAGTCAGCTCGCAAAGTTTGGAAAAAATCGACCTGTTTCAGGGTCGGATGTTCTCAAACAACAAGCAAGAAAAAGGAGGACAGAAGATGTCCGAAGTGAAGATTTCCGAGAAATTTTTGGCTTTGATCAAGGCGTTCGCGGAAGAGGCCGAGTTGGAAGAGAGTGTGGTTCAGATTGCACTTCTGAAGCTCGTCAAACCCAGTGACAAGGGGATCGAGAAGCTAGCAAATCTGCCGGATGCATCGATTCTGAAAGGATTCGAGGGTGTCGAAGGTGCGACTGAGGCGGACATTCTGTTTGCCATTAACAAGGTCGTCAAACCCAAGCCGGCACCGGTCGCGTCTGCGGTCGAGACCGCGGTCCCGGTGAATCCCGTGAACCCGCTGGCTGGTCTGGTCACGGTAGCGAAGGAGTCCAAGAAGGCGTCGATTCTTCCGACCCTTCCGGATTTCGCGAGTCTGCTCGATGTGTTTCGAGTCGGTGGAGACCTGGTGGTCAGCCCCGAACTCGCGATCGTCGGTGCTCAGGCCGCTCTGGCCCAGAACTATGGCATCGAGGATCTCGAGAAGAGTCTGGGTGCCCTGATGCGCACTCGCGCGCGCAGCGTCCGGCGGGTGTTCGGAGTCGAGCAGGAGAAGCTGTTCCGGAAGGCCCTTTCGAAGGACTCGGATTTCGACGCGATCCTCCCGAGCAGTTCCCCCTTCTGGACGAAGACGGAGAGGGAGGAGTTCTACAAGAATTGGGGGTTCGTGTGGAAGGCAACGGCTGCCTTCTACGATGTCCTCGCCGGATGGCGTCAGGCCCTGCGGGATGACCACCAGGACCTGATCGGTGCCTTGACCGGCGATCTCGATGATGCACCGGACACCACCCCGCTTCAGGCCGAAGGGGCACGAGTGATTGAGACTGTCAACGAAGCCCTCATCGGACCGGGAGCACTCATTGCCGGTCGGATGGCGGCAGAGGCGGGTTGGCGGCGTGAGTTGCTCAACAATTCCCAGATTCTCACCTTCACGAACATGACGAAGGAAGAGATTCTGCGGGAGCTGCATCTTGATGTCTCCATCGCAGACGTTAAGGTCGAGCAGGCCATTGCCCTCTTCCTGAATGGGATCCTACATGCCACTGCGAAGGCGACACCGGACGTTGAGGTCAAGTACTACAAGGACCTCTTCAATGTCGGTCGGTCTATCCCGTGGTCAGTCATCGGGCAGACCGTGACGACCGTCGGTGTGCGTACCGGCTCCAACGGTCATCAGCCCGCTGCTTCGGTGGATGGTCGCAAGACCGGCGGTCGTCGTCAGCCTTACGGTGACATCGACCAGGCCGGGCCGCCGAACTTTGGGGCCCCGACCAACTATCGAGGCTGAACCACTTGAGCGGAATAAGGCACTTGCCGCGTTCCGCTCTTTTTCTTAGAGGATCATCCATTAAGTGTGAATGATCCTCTAAGAGGAAGGATATTTCTTTTAAAATCAAAGAATTGCATAATACTGTGCAATAACAAAAAGGAGGTAGATCGTGGGTAGTAGTGGTTCTTATGATTCATATCGTGGGAGATCGGATCTTTATTCCGGTTACGCACGTACGTATGAACCTCCAAAACGTTCATCTTCATTTGATGATCGTTCGGATGAAGAAAGAAGGAGAGAAGCAGAGGAGGAGAGGCTTGAGCGAGAAAAGGTGGAGAGGGAAAGAACTGCAGCCGGAGCTGCTCATAAGAGAGAGGTAGAGGAATCTCGGAAGAGATTGAGAGACAATCCAAATCCTCCTCCGCCTCCGAAGTCTCGGATAGCCGCAGAGGAGGTCAAGTATGATCGATCTCTCGTGCGGTTGGGCATCTCCAAGCCGGACGATCAAGTTCAAGGACTTGTGTATCTTCTGATCGACAACTCGGCCTCTAACGATATCATTCGGACACATGTCCGAAATACTGTGTCCTATATTTTGGGAACGATGGGGGCAATCTGCCCTGGCTATCAAGTGGTTTTTGACTTTGTGAGCGACCATTATGATGGTTCGGGTCACATGCAGGAGATCGATTATGTCTATCCAACCGAGGATGGAGTGAACGGTCTTGTTTCCTCCATTGCCCATGTCCATGACATGGACGGTGGAGATTACCCGGAATGTTTTGCCTGCCCGCTCGACAGGATCAGTCGCCTCGATTTCGGCAATGTGCCGAAGGAAAAGCGTCATGTGATTGTTGTCACGGACAGTATTCCCCATGGTTTCGGATATCGCGGGGATGACGAATGCACCGCAGGTCTTGACTGGGGAACGGTGATGCAGAAGGTTCAGGAGACCTTTGCCACGTTCCAGGTCATTGGTTGTGCGAAGGAGGATCAGCGAGTCATCATGGATCTTTCCACCGTGAAGAGTGAAGAGCACCGCAAGGCGCTCGTCACAAATGCCATCCTATTTTTCATGGCTCGAAATCGAGGTCGTCAGACCGTAGAGGGTTTTCTTGCTGGGTGGTATGCGAAGATGTTGCGCGAGCCCATTTTTGGTCAGCAGACCGATCATAACGCGCAGAATGTGATTGAAATGATGGTGGAATTTATTGAGGCTTCTCGGGAAGACCTCGACGCGCTTCTGGATCGGATTCTGGTCCGGGAGGTTGAAAAGAAATAGAAAATCTTGGGGCTGTTGCGGAAACGAATTCGTAGCAGCCTCTTTTTTAAAAAATTCACACTTTTTTCTCAGCTATCTATTTTTAAAAAATGGATGGCTAAGCTGAGAAGTTTTGAAAAAAGTTCATTGAAAATTTAACATTCGAAATTTCGAATAAGGAGTGAGAAATGTCCATCGATTCTGGCCTTGCTCTCCTTGCCTGCACGGCAGCTGATCGAAGGAATTTGGTTCGAGCTGTGAATGAGTTTGTGAAGATTGATGCGTGGGAATACTTGAAACAAGCATTTGATATTGCTTGTAGGAACGGCGACCTCCGTGCGGTCTGCGAAATTGAACGGATCGGTCGAGAAAATAATCGACCAGAATTGCTTCTCGATGATTTTGAAACATGGGTTACGACTCATGGAATCAAATGGTTTGACCTCTATCAGGATGATGAACGTCATGTTCGATATATTCGCGAAGAGGATGTTGCGTTCATTGAGTCTATGATTGCTGAACGGTTTTCGGATCGCGATGTGTTCTGGAAGCGTGTATTTGTGACTTTGGATGTGGATCCAAAATTTCCGTCTGAACGGCGTGCGTTGCTTGAATGTCTTGCGAAGCGCGAGAATCCGGTTATATCGTTCGTTCTGGAAGATCCGGCAGAAATCGAGAGATATTTTCTCGAGTTTTGTCGAGAATCAGGCATGACGGTTTTCCGACGTTATCAAGAGGCGAACGAATCGCTTGGTCAGAATAGTTTTGTGTATCTCGTTCTGGATCGCGATGGGCTTATGAAAGTTTTCAAACAACTTCCTTCGCGGGACAGGAATGCTCTGGTCATTACAAGACCTTCTGAACCAGATGTTTACGCGGCTCTACCAGTCACTGACGCGCTTCCACACTGTTATGGTGTGGTCGAAGTAGCCGAAGGAATTCGGTTCATGAAAACGTCGGTTGTTTTCGGACAAGTGCTTTCGGATTTTGCCAAGACCAGTTCCATGTTGAAGTCGGAAGAAGTGCGTCATATCGTGCAGCGCATAGCAGAAACACTTTCCATGCTTCACAGTCACGGAATCGCATATCTGGATTTGCGTCCGGAAAACGTGAAAGTGAACGGAAGCGATGTTTCTCTTCTCGATCTCGGTGACAGTCGATTCATCGACTCAAACACCGGAACCGTGGACACATATCTTTCGGATGCGCGGTACGCTTCTCCGGAAGTCGTGCTTGCGTGTCGAGCGTCAACTGCTTCGGATGTCTTTCAGCTCGGGATTCTTTTTCATGTTCTTCTGACCGGTTTGCACCCGTTCATAGAACAAGGGGAAGAACCACGTTATCGAGAGGAAGAAATTCTTCTCTTTGCGATGCCGAACGCGCTGAAACTCTACGAGCCAATACAGGAATTTCCTTATGGTTCCTTGATCGAACACATGCTCGATAAGGATCCTTCGAAACGTCCGTCGGCCGCAGAGGTCGCGGAAGCGTTGAATGGATCGGACGTGGATATCCGTCATTGCAGTCGTACAGGCGGACGTCCGCGGGAAAACAATACGGTGCTTTTTCCTGCTCGAATGGGCATTCCGCATAAAGGACACATCGAGTATATGGCCCGTCTGCTTGAGCTCGGGTACCACCTCAGGATTTCTCTTCAGTGTTCCTATGTCATCTCGGACATTGATCCAATTCCCAAATGGGTGGTCATGAAAATGGTTGCCCAAGCTCTGATGGAAAAAGGATTTGGTCCTGAGGACTTCGACTTTCTGTTTACTCCGTTGCCTTCATCGGATGAAGTGCATCGGCTCTGGTTTGCTATGTCGGACGGCTGGGAGGATGTGGTTGCAATCGCGTCGGCAAATGCCGGAGTGCACGACCTATTTACCTTTTCAAATAAGCCAATGATCGACCAGCGAATGTTATTTGGATTCGAAGGAGAAGTATACGAGGATCAATCTTGGGGAAAGATTCTGCGAAGAGCAGTTCGAACCGGAGATCGTGAAACGTTTGATGACTACATTGCCCGGGGCAGCGAGCGGATTGCAACATTTGAGGAATTGCAGCGCATGTACGCGGCAACTCCGATTCTTGCACAATCTGGTCGCATCACTGCTGTGCTTCTTGATGAAGATGATGAAGAGATCGTACGAACGAAAGTTTTCCGTTCTCTTGGACCTGAAGCGAGTATCCTCCGAGCATTGGAAATGCAAGGAAAGCATATCCGAATCATTGATTCATATGCTCGTGTAAGCAGTGTGGAAATGGATCATTCCCGCACATTCATTCGATATGAACGAATGGAAGTCGAGGGTGAAAATCAGTCTATCTTTTTCAAAAAGGAAGAATGATGAAACAATATGATGATGCTCTGATTCTCTACTTTGAGGATCGAGGATATGAGAAAGACACAGCGGCTGCTCTTGTTCGTCTCCTTATGCGAAAGGAGTGGTCATCGGATTCAAATATTTTTGCCTGGATCACGCTTGAGGAGTTGGAGGATATTTTTTCCAAAGTATATCTTCGGATAACTCCAGAAGATCTGGACGTTGTCATCGGAAACCTGCGAAGCATCGGTATCGCGGCATCAGAAGGAACACTGCCGGTCTGTCTTGACTGTGGACGTTTTGCATTCGAGCCAGGAGTTCATGAGCCAAGAGGTCTTCTTTTTCCCGGCAGTCCATGTCCATACGATACCAATCACAGAGTGGTTGCGTCATTCTCGTCGAAACAGGTCGAGAAGAAACGTAGGGTGATTCCTGACGGTCAGATTCTTCATTGGATTAAATGGATGATTTGGCCCGTGAATATTCTTTCATATGGTTTCGATGTGACTATGGGTCGTGTTCGTGTTCCGATCACGCACGACGCTGTGGTTACCTACTTGATAAAAGATAGGAAGAAGATTAAGGAATCAATAGATCCGATTGTTGAAGAAGCTTGCCGAATTCAGGATATTTCTTATCCTATTTTTCTCCTTTATGTGTTGCACTCTGGTATGTTTCCAACCGTGCGACATTGGCTTGATGCGATTGATACGCTCGTGGATCCACGTAAGTATGGAATCTTCGAGTACAACATCGAATCGTTCGTTATTTCTGCGGATGATTTTCAGTATCAGGAACATGAAGGAACAACATCTGGTTCAGAACCTGTGGCGGAGACAAAACCGACAGGTAAGAAGATGAGCATCCAAGAAAAGCTGGATGCAGAGAAAAATAAACCTCTCACAGGAGTGGAAAAGAAAGCGCTTCTTGAGCGGATGGAGGCATTAACCGGCGGTGGTTTCATGGTGATTTTGTTGTATAGTGGCCATGAAAGTTCTATGTTAGGGTCCCCATCTGTTTTACAAGAATTCAATTTGGTCTTCACGAATCCTTTTGGTAATTATTGGGATCGGAGGACTAAAAAAGGAGAAGAAGGGCTTCAAAGAGCTCTTCGATTCTTCGGCGAGAGCGCTGAACCTCACCATTGGGTGGCTTTGCGCAATGCCTTTGAAATAAAAGACTTGCGGGAACAGAGCGAGGCGCAATCGCGCAGTTATTCCCAGTGGGGTGACCACTAAAAAGTTCATTTTATGCCCTACCATGCTTTGGTAGGGTTTTTGTTTATAAGTCTTTTCAGGATTGACAATAACGTAAAAACAAGTATGATCTTTTTTCGTCCTTTTACATACAAAGTCGATAACCGTAACGTAACAAAAAGGAGATTTAATGAAAAAGAACGTGTCACAGTTTCTTTATGTAATCAAGACACTTGGACTTACAAAGATCTTCATTCTGGTTTTTGCCTCCATTTATTTTTTTTGTGGGTTAAATGAATTTCTTTCATTCATTCTTCTTATTCTTTTTGATGCTTGGTCTGCTGCCAGAGATAACGGAAAGCAAATAAAGAAAATTCTTTCCGGAGAAGATAAAAGAAGGGCGGCTATTCATGAGGTCGGTCACACGATCATAGCTCATGAGTTGGGTCTTGTTGTGGAGAGAGTGAGTATCGCATCTGATGTTGTTTATCATTCGGATGAAGCCTCTCATCGATTTGTTTTGGGATTCACTATGTCTCGAAATGAAAAGATCTATAAGTCTTCAGAAGATATTTTAAAGTATATTCAACTCCTTTGCGGCGGATGGGTTGCGGAGAAACTTATCTTGGGATTTTTTTCTGACGGAAGAAGAGAAGACTTAAGAACCGCTTCTGCCGTTTTAAGGGATGCTTTTTTGAAACTTGGTCTTTCAAAAACGTTTGGACTTCTTGTTCTAGAAGACGTGGATAGTGTTTCTGAACGTAAGCTTGAGGCTTTGGAAAAAGAGATTCAGATAACGCTTCAAAAAGCCGAAGCTGAATGCAAAAAGATTCTCATAAGAAGGAGACAACAACTCGAGGCATTAGCGGAAATACTTCTTCGTGAGGGTGAATTGTCAGGAGAAAAACTTAAAAGCTGTCTTACTGTACTGTAAGATTTTTATACCCTTGTTAGATAGAACAAGGGTTTTGTTTATAAGTATTGACAATTTGATTGTTTTTTGATATTCTTTTATGTTCTATTTGTGCTCCACTTTTCTTCCATTTTTTTACAAAAAGAAAGAAAAGCGGGGAACAGATCCCTGAAAAGTCGTTTTTTGCCAAACTATAATGGTTTGGTATTGATTTTTCACACAAAAAAAGGAGGACTTCAATGTCCAATTTGACTCAGGTGATTTTGCCGCATCTTGCGGCTTTGCGTCTGCTTATTTCCGACATTCTCTCTTTCGGGAGAGTTGGGGAGCAGATTGGAGAAGTCATTCAACGCAAGGCCACCTTCAGGGTGAGTCAGGCAATAACTCGGATGATCCTTGATGGAGCGATCGGCGATGAGCCGACTTATGGTGATCTCAAGTATCTATCCATGGAAACGCTGCGCCATAGTCTGTCGGACAACGGCGTAGTTGGTATTCCGATCAGTAGGATTCAAATGCTTGTCTCGGCCTTCCAGGCTGTGGCAGCTCTTGGTCATAATGCTCCAGTTTGCTCGGATCCGGCCTGCGGTCGTTTTCCACTCATTCAGCAGGAAGACCGGAGTTTCGCTTTCCAGCAGAGCACGACCACAGGGAAAATGACCGGGACGGTCTGTCCCACCTGCGGGACTCTGATCCAG
>LCAH01000016.1 GCA_000996355.1 Candidatus Uhrbacteria bacterium GW2011_GWC2_41_11 | reverse complement strand
CACTATTCTCCCAGAGTTCCGAACATGGGCGTTGGAGAACCTCGGTAAAAACCATGACAACGAAGTAACCAAACGCACGAAAGTGTACGAGTCCCAACTTGCGGCCATTGCTGAAAACCAGTCGCAGATTGATAACCTCACCCGCATGCGGGCACGGGATTTGATTGACGATGCCGAATACATCCGAGAGCGTGATCGTTTGAAAGCCGAACAAGCAGAGTTGCGCAAAGAGATTGATAAAACAGAAAACCGTGCTGACCGATGGCTTGAGCTCACGGAGGAGCTGTTCGACTTTGCCACTTATGCGCACAGCGCCTTTCTCAAAGGCGATCTGCAACGCAAGAAAGAGATCATGATGGCATTAGGTTCGAACCCGACGATTTTGGACGGAAAACTCCGCATTGAGGCACATCCTTGGCTTGTTCCTATCGTAAATGAGTATCCAGCACTCGAAGCCGAGTACCATAGGTTAGAACCAATGAAAAATGGCCAAGACAAAAGTAAAAGCGACCATTTTGCAACGGTCGCTTCCACTTGGCTCGGGGGGTGGGGATCGAACCCACGACCAATTGGTTAACAGCCAACTGCTCTGCCGCTGAGCTACCCCCGAATATGATTTTTCTCTGATTCGATTCAGCCTTTTTGCAAAAAGAATCATACGAACCAAAGCGAAAAAAGTATAACAAACCGTCTGAATGCATGCAAGGGAAGTGTTGTGCACTAAAGAAAGAGAAAATGATACAATAGTTGTGTCTTTTCTATGTTATATGTTGGAATACTCAAATCCATTTGCATCCATTTTTCAATCTGAAATTTGCAAAATTACAGATCAATATATCAAGCAATTTCGATTAGAGAGTCGTCGAGAATTTGATCGTGAATGTTTTGAAGAGGCAGTGAGAGAACTCACTTTGGAATTTCGTTCTAAGGGAGAGAAGGCACGTCGTCATCTTCTTCTTGATCGATTTTTTGATGCCTTTTTTCCTTCATCTGAACATTCAAATACAGATTTTTTTGAACGATTTGCCATGCGACCTATTGAGCTTTTTCAACAAGAAATTTCTGATGCTGTTTTTAATGCCAATACACAAAAAATAGATGTAGATAGTAGGAGGATGGGGCTCGCAATTTCAAATGTATCTGTCCGTCAATACGGACCATCAGGGTTGTATCATGTTCCTCCTGGAGTTTTTATGCAGAAAAATCTTGAGGAACAAGATGTGATTGTTTCCACAGATTTTAGTAGTTGTCGTGCTGTAGCTGGTGTAGATATAAATGGTCGTGCAATGTTCAGTCATATTACAACCGGTCATAAAGAAGATCAATTGATTGAAATGTTTCGAAATGATTTTGGAACAGGAGATTTGTATTATATGTATCCCCACGAATCATTGCGACCTGAGGCAGATGAAGAAACGGTCGCAGCTCGTGATGCACGAACAAAAGAATTTCAAGAACGAGCAAATCGTTTTGGATTGATTCCTATTTTCTATCAAGAAGTAAGTGGACGTCCATTTTCATTAAATTTTTCTGATATTCGTGGAACAACAATTTCCTTGAGTAAAAATGGTATTCAAATGATCGGTTCTGATTATAAAAGTATAGATGCTGGTTATGGTAAACGTCGAAGAATGCATCTACTTAGAGAAGAAACGCGCATGGATATTCCTTTCTCGTCTTGAATGAATAAAAAAAACCAGCAAATGAGCTGCTGGTCTAGAAATTACATCCAAATTTTTTCTTTCCGGAGTCGCCAAATCGTTCGGTCGCGAAGTTGTTCCCATGGAACGCCGCTACATGGTTCACGTCCGGATCCGCCGACAATATCCGACCCATCCCAAATGACGACGTCCTTGCGTTCCTCGAGTTCATTATAATCCCGAAAAAGTTTCGGGACTGGGAAGGGAATATACTGGGACCGTCGGCCGACCGTGTAGACAGACCGTCCGTCTGGACGCGTGGCCACAAGCGAGAGATAGGCGTTCATTCCATGTGTAAAGAGGAAACAACGCGCTTCGGTTCCGCCGATTTCATTCACAATCTTGAAATAAGGAGAATCAAAGAGAATTTCGTGTCTCGTATCCAGATCGATTTCTTCTCCATCGTGCATGAGGTAGCGGTCCAATCTGTGGAGAACGGCATCCAGATTGTCTTGTAAGATTTGCTCATTAGCTCGGGCAAGTATGCCTGATTTTCGCAGATCCATGTAGGGCTGAAAAATCCAGGCGCGTTCGCGTAAAAGCCGTTCACTCAAGTTAATTGGAAACGCCCCGCCGGTGACATCCATCCGGTCATTAAGTGCGAGTATTCGATGCATGTGAGGGATACTCTGTACTCCTTCAAATAATTTATAATGAAGGAGATACCACACAGCAAGACAGGTGTCTTGGTCTGTATCGTTGATGTAAATGTGTATTCGGAGTTTTCCATTTTCTTGAAAAAAGTCCATGATGCCACCCTTGATCGCCATATAGACTTGCATGGCTGTACTCATGGTTGCTTCACGAACCACACCGTCATGGTGATCAAAGTTCACTCGTTTGGTTTTTGAACAAAACCATGGACCACCTTTGACAACACCATCAAGGGCAATGGAACAACGTGGTGCGATTTTTTTGAATTCACCTCGTGTCATGGCAATACGGGGAAGGATATGAATCATGAAGGGGGAGTCTTGTTCACTCATCTTCTTCCTTTCTTTCAAAGAAAAGTTTTCATATAAAAGAACTTAAAACAGTATTCATTATGCAAATTTTCTTGTCAATTTATTTTGACAAGAAAATATTTTCATATTTTTTACTCTTTTTTAAGGAAAGAGAGCATCCGAAACAAACAAAAAACCTGATCGAAGCGTTCGTCAGGTTACGCATGTTTCGTTCCGCGCCGGATTGTGTAAATCTGTCCGGCAAAGGAGAGAAAGCCAAAGAGCATGGCGATCCCGACGGAAAAATTTGCCATCATTTGTCCTGTGTGCGTTCTTGGTATGAACACAAGGATAGTGATAGCAACAATTTCAAGCCACATTTTGAATTTTCCCAGACGATTTGACGAAGAATCTTTATGTTGTGGCCAAAAATGTTGGATGAATTTTTTCACCTTTTTGAGTCTTATAGAAGTGAGAAGGATCGCTGGTATCAGACTCAAAATAATAAGCCACCAACTGATAAAACCTTGTCCAAGAGCAAGAAGTACTGCAAAGTACACACACTTGTCCGAAAACGCATCCGTTTGTTTACCAAACTCTGTTTTTCCTCGAAAACAGATAATTTGGAGATAGGTCATTTTTTCTTCGACTTCAGAAGTCAATTCAGATGTGCCGCGTCTTTCTTCTTGATAACGAGCAACGGCGCCATCAAAAAAATCAAGAAGACAACAATGTGTGTAGAAGATGCATCCGATGAGGAGATTTCCTTGAAAAAAGAAATACGTCATTGGAAGAGTCAAAATGATTCGAAACAGTGTTAATTGGTTACTTGTCGTCCAATCAAGGTAAGAGGCCACAACATCTGAAAATCCTCGAACGGTTTCGAAACGATCTCGTTCTAACCACTCTTTTTCCATGTTTGTTCTCCTTGTACTCACCACTATTTGACCTTACTCAATCATCTGATGATTGACAAGACATATTTCTTGACGAAAAAAAGATCATCTTGTATCTTCATGGAAGTCTCAGGGAGAATTTTTTATTTAAGTTCTCTCTTCATCAACTGTTCAGAAGGAGTAAATCATGCGCCGAATAACAGTCACGAACGTTCTTTTTTCTTTTTTTCTCATGTGGCTTGTCGGCACCGCGAACGCCGGCACCTGGTCATGGCATTCCGACGTGGTCGGAACACCGGTCATGGACAAGGTCAAGGATGTTCGTGAAAACCAGGACAATGCGTTCTGGAACATGAACACTGAATCCCGTTACATCGGCGGGTTCATGGAATGGTTGTACAAAATCGCAACCAGTCTCTGAATCGAGATCGGTCGCACCGTGACCATGCCAGCGCCGCTTCTCATAGAAGCGGTTTTTTCTTTGGGAAAATTTTGATAAGCTCATTTGTGTTATGTCTTCCGTTGCTTTTGTTCATGGAGAAAAACGTCGTCAAAATATGATGCGTGTATTCGAATTGATTTTGCCTTCTGTGCGAGAAAAGTTGCGGAGTGTTTCTTCTGTTTTTATTAAACCAAACCTTGTACATCATTTGAATCAGTTTGCCTCTTCCCATGTGGATGCTGTGCGAGGTTTGCTTGATGTTCTCCGAAAAGAAACACAGGTACCTGTAATGATCGGAGATGCTTCCTATTATGGAACAAAAGCAGCTTTTCGCAATTTTGGATATGAACGTTTGGTTGAAGAGTATCCAAACATTCAATTGATTGATTTGAATGATGGAGAAACCATACCAGGATTTTATGTGAAAATCGATGGGAGTCATGGAGAAATGGGGTATGCGAAACAGATTGCGGATGCTGGTTTTACGATCAATCTTGCGTGTTTAAAAACACATCGAGATACAGGTGTTTCTTTTTCCATAAAAAATTGGACGCTTGGAACATGGGTTGTTCCTCCAACGCCAGGAGCGTATGGTCCGCATTGGTCGCGTGCTGTTTTTTTGCATCATCAACATCCATGGGCATTTCATCAAACTATTGCAAGACTTCTTGAACAACATGCTCCAGATCTTTCTTTTATTGATGGATTTTTTGGAATGGAGGGAGAGGGTCCCACCCATGGAACACTTGTAGAGATGGGAGTTGCTCTTGCAGGAACAGATGCAATCGCTGTTGATTTGGCCGCCTGTCAGCTGACAGGTTTTGATTCGAATGAAATTGGTTATCTTGTTTTTGCCCGTGAAAAGAGATATTCTGAAGGGAGATCATTTGATGTTTCTTTCATCGGTGATCAAGATTTTTTTTCGTATAAAAAAGTATTTCAAAAACCACTAGGGTGGGAACGAAAAAAGGAAATATGGAAGGAAAAATAAGACAAGAACGAGAGGTATCAGCATCTCCTGAAATGCGTCCGCGACGCGTCGATGGAATGTTGGAAGCAATCAAACAGCATCAGAAAAACGTTCAACCAGGTTCGAAACATGGACGTTTTTTAGGTTATATGGGACTTCTTACAGGATTACTCACTCTTGCAGGTCCGCGGGAAGCGCAAGCAGAATGGACATCATGGTATGCCAAGAAAGCGGAATCGCTTGAGCGCGATATGGCAAAATTTGAAGATCAGCTTCGTCAAAATATTGCCGGGAGTGAAATGTTTCGTGATGAAGCAAAAGGCAAACTTCGCATGTTACGTGAAGGGTGGAGAGAAGAACGTCGGGAAGATTGGAAGTTTGTTGATCTTTCAAAAGAGATTCCAGGTGAAGTTCAAGCGTATTTTACCCGATACGATATTCATGTTGGAACATCAACAGTGACGAGACCAGAACCGCGCGAATATAAGTTTCAGTGGGAACATCGCATGAAAACAGTGACCAAGGAAGTTGCAAATCGTCTTGTTTTGCCGCATGGAAAGGAAATTGTATGTGATTTATCTGTTTTTAAAGTGCAATATCAATCGGTTGGAGAAAATCGATTGGATATTCTTGCTTTTCATATTGACGGTTCTGTTGAAGTAACAAGATTACAAGGGGGTGTTGTTCTTGGAAAGGAAAAATATTCAAACGATACGGATCTGCCGTATGCAGAATTTCAAGAAAAGAAAAAGAAACTTGAGACTCCTCGTTCTTATTCGTTTTGATGATATGGCTTCCATTCAAATAAAAATAGATGCACGATTGTCTTTTCTTATGACAAAGCTACAAATTCTTAAAAAGACGCAAACCGAAATGCAAGATTTTTTTTGTCGTCTTCCTTCAGATAAACAAGCCTGCATTCTTTCCTTGCTTGAAAGGGAAGATGAAGACCTGGCTCGACTCGTTATTGCGACGGTTCCAAAATTAAAACGCACTCTTTCCGGGAGCGGATCATCTCCTGCCATATTTGTTTCTTCTATCCTCCATTCTATTCCTGAATAAAATATATGACGCAAACAATCTGTCTTTTTCTCGGACGTTTTCAACCGTTTCACAATGGTCACCTTATTGTACTCAAAGGGATGGTAAAACTCTGCCATAAAATTGTGATTGGCATTGGAAGTCCGGATGCGCCAGTAAGTGCGGAAAATCCATTTTCCGTTCAGGAACGACGAGAGATGATTCAGCATTCTTTGCAGGCCATTGATCTTATTCCAACATACGACATTTCTCTTATTGATATGCCTGACCTTCCTGATGATGAGGTATGGGCACGACAATGTTTGAAACTTGCCGGTGGAGAAATCACGACGGTTTGGACAGGAAACGAATGGACAAAACGTTGTTTTGAGGAAATAGGTATTCCTGTGCAAACCATTAAAGAAGTCCCTGGCGTGAGTGCAACGGAAGTGCGGAGACGGATGCTTCAAAATGGTGCGTGGGAAGATTTAGTTCCGAAAGATGTAGTAAATTTTATTGAGACAAACGATGGAATCGGACGTTTGCGTCGAGTCGCATAAGTTTCAAAAAATTTCAAAATTTCTAAATCCTGTTTTTTCAAATGCCCAGTCATAAAATGCAGCAACACTTGGCGCATCTGCATTAAATGCACTTTCCGTGATTTCTGACGGATCGGTTTCTCTAATATTTACGGCCGTACTTGTGAGAAATGATTTGTTTTTTCGAACAGTGACCTCGGTTGCTGTCTTAAAAGGAATGACACTGACGGTTTGCTGAAAATCATAATTGACAATACTCAATGCTCCTTCAAGAATAGTTTCTTTTGTGTGAAGGGTTGTGAGAGTGACTGGATGTGTTTTTGATGTAAAAATAAATATGCGTCCAGCTGTGAGGTGAAGGGAAATATCATTTTGTGACAAACGATTTAAAACAAGGATACTACGTTCATCAAGAGCGACGCGTACATCTGATCCAATTTCAAAAAAAAGTCGTGATCCATCTTCTGTTTGAATGATTTCTCCGCGTCTCAATACGTCATTTTGTTTTCCAAGATATTCTGTTCCTGCATGATCGATGCGTACTGTTCCTGTTATTTCTTGAATGTGTGAGGAATAGAGAAGTTTATATCCTGATCCTCCAGCCCACACAAATCCAAAATGAGCCGCAATAAGGGTTGTGGTCAAAAGAAGGAGAAAGAAAAAAGAAGAACGATTGTTTATCATGGTTCCTATGGTATCGTTCTCGTCCTTTTTCGCCAAGCGTTCATTGCTCATTTCGCATTCTTTTTCTAAAATGCATGCATGATAAATTTTGTACGGAGCAAACGGCTTTCTTTCTTTGTTGTTATTTTTTTATCAATCATGACGTTTTTTTTGGTTGGTTTGGCTTTTTTTCTCTTACGCGGTCCTCTTCATATGGCTTCCTTTGAAAAGGAACCAAATGATAATTTTATCCATTCGCGTTCATATGTGATAAATGAAATATCTTCCGGGTGGTATGGAATGCTTTCTCACAAACAGGATGTGGATATTTTTTCGTTTCGTTTCCATGAACCAACGGTACATATTTCTCTTGCACTTCCGATAACAGATACCACAGATATTCGCGGTGTTTCCGCTGTTGTTGTCGGTCCAGGACTTCCTCCTCCTTCACAAACACTTCCATTTTCTCTTCCAGAAGGAGACGGGGTTATGACTTTTGATGTGTTAAAAAAACCGATATCTTTTTTCCATCCATTCAGTTTTCGATCATGGACGCACAAAACAGAATTAACCTTTGAACCTCCGAAAGACGATTTTTATTTCGTTGTGATATATGATCGGTTTGGAGAAACAGGACAATATGCCGTTTTGATTGACGGAAAAGAACCTGGATCTTTTCAGAAGTTTTTTTCTCTTGTGATCGGAGGAATACATGTTTTCTTACAATCATTTTTTGTGTATTAATTTTTTTGTTATGGCTCTTCTCGAATTCTACGGAAAAGAATGTTCTCATTGTAAAGATATGTCCCCTCTTGTGGAGCGGTTAAAAAAAGAAGGATTTGAAATTGAACAATACGAAACCTGGCATAATGAAGAACATGCCAAAAAACAGCAGAAATATGACAAAGGTCTTTGTGGAGGCGTGCCATTTTTTATGAATACAGACAGCGGAAAATGGATTTGTGGAGCCACGGATTATGTATCATTAAAAAAATGGGCTGAAGGAAAAGAGTAGAACGTTTTCATTATGACAATTAAACAGCCGCTTTTCATTTTATTTCTTGTATTAAATTTTCTCTTGATTGGTGTTGGTTGTCCGTTCAAGACTCCTGATTCAGATTTAAATCTGAAAGCAAAGGAAGCTGCGGAAGCATTGCATTTTGATGCAGGTGATACGTTTGTCATTCAACGGACCGTTTTTGGTTTTGGTGGTCTTGCAGAGGCCTTTGCAGGCGAGGAAACAAAACAAGAGGTGACTCTCGAACAAATTATTCCTGGAAATTCAGTGACTCTTTCTTGGAAAACCGTATTTCCTCAAAAGAAAGAGGATGGTTCGTTTGAGAATAAAACAAAAACTGGACGTTTGACTTCTTCTACTCTTGAAAAAGGAACTCATCTTTTTTTACCAGCTTTTTGGCAAGAAGGAGATCAAACACTTGAGGATCAGACGCTTATTTGGCTTTCAAAAAAACAATACGAAGAACTTTTACAAACAGGAAAGACACATATTTCTCTTGGACTTTTAGATGAGAAAATAACATCTGTACTGCGTCTGACAGATGCACTCCAAAATGCCTGGAATGCGCTGCAGCAAAAAGCAGGTGAAGTCTCAAAAAATCAGGATGTGACGGAAGTGACTTCTTCCAATTATTTTACAGAAACAGAAAAATTTCAGACCCTTATGGTGAATGGAGTTTTAATAAATGTTCGTGTGATTCAAGCATCAAATTGGTTTGCGTCATATGTCATTCTTGCAAATCCGGAAAATCCTTTGGTATTAAAAGTAACTCCAAATCCTCTTTCTTCTGGTTCTTTTAATCCTCATGCACCTCTTGACATTCTGAGTGCTTCTTTAGGATACGAGATACGCGAGATCCATACAAAAAAATAGGAATAAAAAAATCGAGTTGCACAGACCCGATTTATTTTATAAGGAAGAAATCCAATGAGGTTCCGTTTCAACATTTAAATCGAGATAAATAGGGACATCCATCACAGATTCAAGTTCTCGGCGTGTGGACTGACCGATTTCTTTGATTCCGCGTCCGCCTGCACCAATAATGATGCGTTTGTACCGTTCTGCATTTGTGAGAATACGTGCCGCAATATACACCACACCGTTTTCACGCCGTTCGACTCCATCGACGACCACGTGAACGGTATAAGGAATTTCTTGTCGCAGACGCAAAAATAATTTTTCTCGAATCAGTTCTGCAAGCCATTCTTCATTTGGCATATTTGTGAGCTGACCTGGGGGATAATACGGTTCTCCTTCAGGAAGACGGTCAAAAATGGCTTGGATCAGTTCATGAATACTTTTTCCTGTTCGTGCAGAAAGTTCAATGGTTTGATCAAAGCGGTCTGCAAGGGCTCGATCATCTTCGAGAGCTGGTTTTTGTGTCAGATCCATTTTATTGATCACAAGAATTTTTGGTTGTGTCAAAGGATCAACCATACTCAAGGCATATTTTTCTTCGGCTCCAATGGCTCGGGTCGGATCCATTACATACACAATCATATCAATATCTTTCAAGGATTCTTTGACAGATTGGAGAAGTTTTTTTGAAAGGGGATCCCGCATGTCCTTAAAAACTCCAGGAGTGTCAACAAAGACAATTTGTCCGCGCGAATCAGAAAAAATACCTTGCACAGGTTTTCTGGTTGTTTGCGGTTTGGGGGTTGTAATGGCAATTTTACTTCCGATCAACGCATTGAGGAGTGTTGATTTTCCTACATTGCTTCGGCCGATGAGAACTGCGAACCCGGATTTTTTATTTGTTTTTTCGACTGGCATAGATGCTAGCAAACCACGTTGCGATCGGAACCGTCAAGATGAGCCCGATGGTTCCCACAAGTGTGCGGACAATTTCTTCTGCAATAAATTCTGCATTGAAGAGTTCGGAAGGAGGTTTCCCTGTTGTGTAAAACAGCATAAGAAGGGGAAGAGAGGCGCCTGCATACGCAAGAACAAGCGTGTTTACCACAGAGGCAATATGGTGACGACCAATGTGTAATGCATGACTGATAAGTTCTCTGCGCGACATTCCTGGATTTGTTTCCTGAAGTTCAAATACAGTTTCTGATTGTGTCACCGCAATATCATCAAGCACACCAACGGCACCAAGAATAATACCGGCAAGTAAAAGTCCGTGAAAATTTATCGCTGTTCCGGATTCAAGTTGAAGAAAGGAAGCATCTTCACTTGCAAGACCGGTGAGACGAATGGTTACTGTGAAGATGGTTGCAAGAAATCCTGTTATTCCTAAACCAGCTACCGTGGCTGCAAATGCGGCAATGGATTGTTTACGCCAGCCGTGTGTTCCAAAAATCGCCATAGCCAAAATAATAGCTGACCCAATGAGGGTGACAGCGAGTGGATTTTGCCCTGCAAGCATTCGAGGAAGGATAAATCCGAAAAGAACAAGTAAACTCACTGCAAGTCCAACCAAGGAAGCAAGTCCGCGCCAACGTCCGACTAGGAGGGTGACAGCAATAAAGAGAAAAAAGAGAATGGAAAGAGGAGTGAGACGAACGATGTCTGTAATATACAAAATAGGAGGACTGTTTTCAGTTTCAATAAGCATGATTTGAACCTGGTCTTTGACGCGTACGATATAGCGCAATCCTTCTAAAAGGCTTGTACGTGAATCGATTTGAAAGGTCTGAGATTTATAGGGTCCATCGGAAAGAATACGAATTTCGACCACTTGATAGGCTTCTGTTTTTGGTTCTAATTGTTCCTCGATAATGCGAGTCACTTCTGCACGCTCTTCATATGTTTTGGAGTCTTGTTGCGAATTTGTTGCAGAAATTTGCGCTTGTCCTCTGGTTGGGATTACGAACACAAGAAGACAAAAAAGAGAGAGGATAACGTATTTACACATAAATTAAATGCGTTCAAGACAAAGAACTAATTCGACGTGCGGGGTATGAGGAAAAAGATCGAGGGCACGCGCACGTGTGATTTTATATACATCGAGAAAGAGGGGAATTTCTTCCGCACATCGTTTAAAATTACATGAAACATAGATGATCCGTTTTGGAAGAACCTGACGCAGTGTTTTTATGACATGCGGATGAAGACCCGCACGAGGAGGATCGAGAATAACGGTTTGCGGACAGGTTCGTTTCCAATCGAATTCTTCTGCTTTTGCCGCGTAAAAATCTGCTTCGACATGATTTAATTGTGCATTGAGTTTTGCGGCTTCGATCGCAGATGGATCTATTTCAATACCAATGCGTTTGCGAGCTCCTGAAAGAGAAAGTGTAAAAAATCCGGCTCCACAATACAGATCAAGAATGATTTGATCTTCCAACGGACCACAAAATGATTTGACCGTATCTTGAAGTCGTGCAGCCATGATTGTGTTTGTCTGAAAAAAGCTATTGGGAGCGATGCGGTATCTCATGCCATTTATTTCTTCTTCGATCCAAGGATCTCCTTTGAGCGGAATAATTTTATCTGCAAACGAAAGATCAGTGATGTGCGGATTGATTCCCCACAGAATTGAAGAAGCCATTCCACCAAGAAGCGGTTTTAATTCTTGCATTTTTTCAGCGATAGATTCGTTTATTGAATCATGAGTTACAAGTGTGATCATTCGTTCCCTTGTATTTTTTCCTTCTCGAATCACGAGATAACGAAAAAAACCTTCATGCGTACGCACATCCCAAAACGGAAGACCTGAAGCACGAGTCCAAGTTCGCACCATTTCCATGATTTCTGTTGTCTCCGGAGAAAGGAGAAAACAGGTTGAAAGATTGAGAACAGACCACCATTGTCCAGCTTCTTTAAGTCCAAGACTTCCGTCACGACCAAACACATAGTCCATGCGATTGCGATAATAAAAAAGGTCTGGACTTCCTTCTATCCCTTCAAAAGGAATGGAAATGTCTTGGTTTTGAAATGCATTCAAAAGAAGTGTTTTCTTTAATTCCAACTGGAATGGATAATCAATATGTTGCCATTTACATCCTCCACAAACAGATGCATGTGGACAACGCGGCTCTTGCCGATGAGGAGATGATTCTGTCATTGTTTCGAGATGTGCCAGGAATCCGTTTTTGATTCGATGTTTTATTGTTGCGGTGATTCGTTCTCCAGGAATGGTCCGTGCAACAAAAATAGATTTTTTTCCTTCTGGAACGATTCCGTTTCCGTCATGACTCATTTCAACAATGGTTCCTTCAATGTATTGTCCCAATTTTCGACTTCGCATAAAATAGGTACGATAGATTTTTTATGATCCTCATCGCGCACAATATTCGTTCTCTCCACAATGTTGGATCTCTTTTTCGTTCTGCAGACGCATTTGGCGTGGAAAAAATGTATTTAACTGGATACACAGGAACGCCGCCGCGAAACGAAATTCATAAAACTGCACTCGGATCCGAAGATCATATTCCTTGGGAATATCGGGAAGATGTCATTTCTGTTTTACATGAATTACGAACAAGCGGATATCTTTTGGCTGGATTAGAAACAGGCAAGCAAACGATCCCGATTCAAACGTTTCATTCAGATCGTTCAATAGCGCTGTTTCTTGGCAGTGAAGTCACAGGAATCGATCCAACGTTTTTTTCAGAATTAGATCTATTTCTTTCTATTCCCATGACAGGTCGAAAACAATCTTTAAATGTTTCGGTTGCTGCCGGAATTGCTTTATTTGTCCTGAGTACCAAAACATGATACCATTTTCGTCGATATGTTATCGATCGTGATTCCAACGAAAAACGAAGAAACATTCCTTCCGATCCTTCTTGCCTCGATTCGTGGTCAAACACGACAACCGCAAGAAATTATTGTTGCAGATGCCCATTCCGATGATCATACATGTGATATTGCCCGTTCATTTGGGTGTCGCATTGTGGAAGGCGGTATGCCTGGTCCTGGCCGAAATCGCGGAGCAGAAGCAGCGCACGGAGATTTTGTTCTTTTTCTTGATGCAGACGTTCAGTTGCGTGACCGATTTTTTTTACAGCATGCCATGGAGGAAATTCAGTCACGTGAACTTGACTTTGCTACATGTGATGTCATCCCTCTTTCTCATCGCCCTGTTGACCGTTTGTTTCATGGTTTTTACAACAAATATTCGCGTCTGACATTTCCTTTACGTGCGCACGCGCCCGGATTCTGTATTTTTGCACGCAAACACATGCATGAACAAATGAGAGGGTTTGATGAGACCGTTGTCTTTTGTGAGGATCATGATTATGCGCAGCGATGTCGTCAATTCGGATCATTTGGATATTTGAATCACACAAAAATTTACGTTTCTATTCGACGATTTGATCGAGACGGGCGTTTAGCGATCGCGGTTAAATATACGCTTGGCGAACTGCATCTCATGGCCCTTGGTCCGGTTCGTCATCAGTATTTCCATTACGAATTCGGACATAAAAAATCTGCTGTTCATGATGCAGAACACTGTGGTCGTTAGTACCCCCCTTTTTTCTTCGTTGTTTTCATGTCCGTTCAAACGCTTCAAAGCAAGACATTCACCTGGTATCACTTCAATCAGTTTGAAGCTGCTGATATTGATTTTTTGCATTCGCATTTTCAATTTCATCCGTTGGATTTTGAAGATCTACTTTCCGAATCCCTTCTTTCCAAACTGGATATTTATAAACATTATATTTTTGCGACGTTTCAAATACCCGCAATAGATACAGCAGACCGATTAGTTGGACAAGAATTACATGTTTTTTTAAGTGCGGATCATCTGGTCACGATTACTCCTAAACCCATTCCTTCCCTTGAAAAATTTGTTTCCCGCTGCGTGCAGAGTACAAAATTACGCGGAACAACCATGCATAAAGGATCAGCCTTTTTTCTGTATAAACTTTTACTGGCTGCATTCCAGGATGTAAAATCACTTATCTCTCGACTTCTTCATCAAACAGAAAGTATGGAGCAGGACGTTTATGCTGGTGACCGTGATGCAACAGTTCGACTTGCCCGAGCGAGAAGAAATATTGTGTTTCTTCGACACTTCATTGATCCACAACGACATATTCTCACGTCGATCAGTTCATTGAAACGCGCATTTGTGACAGAAGAAATTCAATTGTATTATGATGATCTGCGAGACTTGTTGGATAATGTCTGGCTTGCAACCGATAATTTAAAATTAATTGTGGATGGATTATTTGATGCAAATGAAGCGTTTATTTCGCATCGAACCAACCAAATTGTGACCGTGTTTACGATTCTCACCGCCGGATTAATGGGACCAAGTCTTTTTGTGGGATTTTACGGAATGAATGTTCCATGGCTTCCGTGGATTGAACGTCCGCTCTTCATGTCTCTCCTCTTTTTTATCACCGTGTTTATCATGATTTCCATTGTCTATGTCGTGCTTCGAGGCAAATCCCGAATTCCATCTCGTCGTAGGTCAAAAATCAAAGGTGGTCTTTTTTCACGCGTTGACTAGTTTTCTCTTTGTTCTTTTTTTCTTCGTTCAACAGACATCTGCTGCTTCCGTTGATCTTGGTATTTCTTCCGAAGATATTACTCTTTCCGCACATCCATTGATTGTCGGAGACCAAGTTCGTCTTTACGCAAAGGTCAATAATTTTGGAACCGAAGATGTCACGGGTTTTGTTTCATTTTTTCAAGGATCTGAACCTATTGGAACATCACAAATTTTAACCATACGTGCGCAAAGTCTTTCGGAAGAAGTCTTTGTCGATTTTATTGTTCCATCTGGCACATTTAATATTCGAGCAGAAATTCAAGGAACAAATCCGCCGGATGAAAATCCATCAAATGATTCCGTCATGACCTATTTGTTTACACCGATATTTGATGATGATCATGACGGAGTGGAAAACGAAAAAGATAATTGTCCGAATATCTCAAATAAAGATCAAACGGATGCAGATCATGATGGAGGAGGAGATATGTGTGATGAAGATGACGATAATGATGGAATGGCAGATACGATAGAGTTAAAAACAGGAAGTGATCCTTTAGTATCTGATACGGATGGAGACGGTCTCAAAGATGGAGATGATCCAAATCCGCTCAAACAAAAAGAAAATCTTGTCCCCACTAAACAAGAACCTCAGACGTCTGCCACATCTGGGATTGATGAAAAGCCATCCTCTTCTTCAAAACAAGATGTATCAGAAACGACGTCTCCTTCTCCATTACCCACAACCTCTCCTGCGAATGTAGCAGCTTCAGAAGAGAAAACAGAGAAAAAAAATACAGAATCTTCCTCAAGCGAAGCATTACACATTTCTCCGCGTGCTGTTTTTTCTTATACACGAATTGCTTGGAATACGTATCGATTCGTGGGGCAAACACCTGTGGAAAATGGTGCGCGTGTTGAATGGAATTTCGGGGACGGGGTGACATCAAATCAATCGGAAGTTGTTCATATTTATCAAGGATATGGCGATTTTATTGTTCGCATGAAAAAAATTGATGCGAAAGGTCTTGTCGCAGAAGATACGTCAACCATAAGTATTCCTTTTTTCACCATGGAAAATCGTCTGGTTAAAATGTTGGTTGGAATTCTCGTTCTTGTCCTTCTTCTTGTGTTACGAATTTTTTTTCGTCTTCGGCGCGCGGAATGATCTATGTGGCTAAAATTTTTTCACAATGAATCAAAAACCATTGCCGGAGCCGCTGTTCTCATCGGTGTTCTATCTTTTTGCAGTCGCATGATGGGACTTATTCGAGATCGTATTCTTGCGGGTGCTTTTGGAGCCGGTGATACACTGGATATTTATTATGCCGCGTTTAAAATTCCAGATTTTCTTTTTAATTTGATCGTGATCGGAGCTCTCTCCGCCAGTTTCATTCCGTTATTTGCAAAATTTTATCATCGTCCGGATGGAAAAGAATATGCTTGGCGCCTTACCAATAATGTTTTGAACCTGATCGGATGTATGGTTCTTGTTGGAACGGTTGTTCTCTTTTTTTTGCGTGAACCTCTTTCCGCTTGGATTGCTCCGGGTTTTTCTTTGGGAAAACAGCACATGGTTGCACATTGGACAGGAATCATGTTGCTTGCGCAGGTCTTTCTCGCCGCTTCCGTTGTATTTGGAAGCGCGTTGCAGGGAATGAAACGTTTTTTTCTGTATGCACTAGCTCCCATTTTTTACAATATTGGCATTATTGTTGGTGCATTATGGCTTACACGGCTTTTTGGTCCGATTGGATTGGCCTGGGGAGTCGCGCTCGGAGCTTTTTTTCATTTTTCCATTCAAATATACGGTGTTTTAGCAGCCGGATATCGTTATATATGGACGTTTGAATGGCGTGATCAGAGTGTTCAGGAAATTTTTCGACTCATGGGTCCTCGATTGTTGGGTCTGGCTGTGGCACAGGTGAATGTGGTCCTTATGACCGTGATTGCTTCCTGGCTCTTACCCGGTAGTCTCACGATTTTGAATTTTGCATATAATATTCAATTTTTCCCCGTGGGTATTATTGGAATTGCGTATGCAGTTGCCGTGTTTCCTGTACTTTCAGATCATGCGGAACAAAGACATCCTGAACGATTTGTTTCTGCTTTTTCCGCAAGCGTTCGCCAGACTTTGTTTTTAATTGTCCCCATGATGTTTGTCTTTTTGATTTTGCGTGCACAAATTGTTCGTGTGGTTGTTGGAGCAGGAAAGTTTGGATGGAGTGAGACGATTCAAACCGCAAACACGCTTGCATTTTTTGCATTGAGTTTTTTCTCACAATCTATTGTCTATCTTCTTGCTCGAGCGTATTTTGCGCTTCGGGATACTATGACGCCGTTTATTATTGGTCTTGCAACGGCTGTTATAAATTTGCTTGCGAGCCTTTATTTTACTCAATGGCTTGGTGTTCCTGGATTTGGAGCTGCTTTTACGCTTTCTTCTGTAATCAATATGGCTCTTCTTTGGGTTCCACTTAGGGCACGAATGGGAAATTTGGATGAATGGCGCATTCTTTCTTCGTTGTATATCATAACAACCGCTGGAGTAATTGCAGCGCTTGTGATGCAGATATTAAAACCCTTAACTGTACTTCTTGTTCCGCTTAATACGTTTTTTGGAGTCTTTTTACAAGGAGCTATTGCCGGCGGTATCGGACTTCTTGTTTACGCAGGAATTGCCTGGATATTAAAAAGTCCAGAAATGCGCGATTTGACCGTTTCTATTCAAAAAAAGCTGTTCCGTAAATCTTCTCCAGAAGAACCAATTTCCAGTGATTCACCTGTACTTTAATATGTCTCCCAACTCTCTCGAAAATCCCTTTCATCATCCTGAACCAAACAAAGGAATCCCTTCTGAATTAACAGGTCGTTTTTTAGATTCGGCTACAACACAAGCACTCACAGAAGCTTTAGGAGAAGATGAACCTTCCAAATCGGAACCACAACAAGACCTTCCTCCTGCAGATATTTCCATGAGTGGAAAAGAACAAAAGGAAGTGGAAAAAGAATCGTATTGGACTCGAGAGCAATACATTGAATGGGCACAAGAGTTTGGAAAAGATGCAGATTGGGTAGATGAAACCTTCAAATTTGAATCGGACGGGACGACGATTGTGGAGGGAAATTTACTTTTACGAGGTACAAAAATCGAACAGCTTCCTGTTGGTCTTATGAAAGTGAAAGGAGATCTTAATATTTCTCGTAATCCCTCTTTTAAATTCAACGGATATCCAAAGAGAGTTGGAGGACATTTGTGGTGTAATGAGAGTAATCTTACCTCTCTTCAAGGAATGCCGAAGGAGGTTGGGGGATATATAAGTTTGGAATATAACAAGATTCGTTCTCTTGATGGATTGCCGGATAAAGTGACGGGTAATCTTTCTTTGTTTAATAATCAATTGGAAAATCTTGATGGAATCTCAAAAGAAGTTTCCGAGG
>LCAH01000015.1 GCA_000996355.1 Candidatus Uhrbacteria bacterium GW2011_GWC2_41_11 | reverse complement strand
ACAGAAATTCCTGAAGAAATTCAAATTAGTGGAGTTATTTCTATACGTGAACATCAAACCACTCTTGCTGCTGATGCACGAGCGAAAGGGTATCGAGTACGAGTAGAAATCAATAAATAAATAAAACAAAAAACCGCTTTCCTGTATGGAAGGCGGTTTTACGTTAGAAATGAATTCCTTGATCGTCCGCAAGTTGTCGGAATGTTGAAGACAAGAGGTACAACTCCTCAAACGAGGATGCAACCGCTTCAATTTGTGCCTCTTCTCCTTGCACTCCATCAATCGGACGCAAGACAACAAACTTGCCGCAGAGATCACGTACTGTTGAAAGTCGATGAGCAATAATGAGTGCACCCATCCCTTCTCCCAAAACCTCTGCTAACCCTTGTTGAACCTGACGTTCCGTTGTGGAGTCGAGTGAACTTGTTGCTTCGTCAATAATCATAAATCTTGGCTCACGTGCCGCAGCGGCACCAATCATAAGTCGTTGTGCTTGTCCACCAGACAGTTTCAAACCATGACGACCGACACGAGTCTGCAAGCCATGAGTTAATCGTTTGCCAAAATGAATCTGTAAACGTTTAACAACTTTCCAGAGGTCATTTTCCGTGACCTGTGACTGACGTTCAGACTGCACCCCGTACAAAAGGTTGGATGCGATTGTTCCTTCGAACACTTGCGGCTGCTGGGCAATATATCCAATATATCGTAGCCAAGAACGAATCTGAATGTGTCGCAAATCCAATCCATTTACACGAATAGAACCGCGCGATGGATCCATAGCACGGAACAACAATCGCATGATCGTCGTTTTTCCCGCACCTGATGGTCCGATCAGTGCAACCTTTTCTCCAGGTTCAACAGAAAAACTCACGTTCTTCAAAACGGAAAATTCTGTTCGCAAAGAAGAATCACGTTCATCCTTTGTTGAACCAAGATATTCGTGACTGACACCATCAAACTCGATGCGTACCCCTTTTCCATTTATGGAAATCTCTTCAGATCCATCCGAAATATCCGGTTGTAGGGTCAATGCTTCTTTCAAGGAACGAACTGCCGGCATATTCCAATTAAGTTGATGCTCAATTTGTCCAATACGCCAAAGATTATCGCTTACATATCTACTCCAACTAAACAATGGATAAAGGAGTCCTGCTTCCCAATGTCCGTGCCATACTTGTGAGGCACCGTATGCCATGACAAGAAAAAGCACCGCGTAATTTACGAGTCCACGCAGAGTTGTCACACGAATAAACCATATCCAAAAATTTCGGTCACGGTTTATCGCATTTTCAAACCACTCAGACATCTGATCAATTTCTTCCTGTTCTTTGCCCATGGTTTTTACGCGTTCCACCATGTCCCAACGTTCAACTCGATGTCGGTTCAAACGGCGGAATTCCGCATCAATTGGTCCGCACACAAAATTTACTCGCTGATTCAGATACACGAGCCAGAACAAATAATTTAAAAGCAGAAATGTCATGAGTGATCCTGCCACAGGACTCACGAACCAGAGACAAAGAAAGGAAACCATAAGGGATATGACAACTCCCAATCCTTCAAACAAAAGCATATTTTCAAGCTCAATCACCCGACCGCGTCCCTTTTCCACATTCGCGGAAGAAAGAACACCTCCTTCATTCAGATGCTGTCCAAGAGATTTTCCAAAAAACAGTTCTGATGTTCGGCGATCAAGTTGACCCATGTTGAGACCAAGCGCCCATTCGCGAAAAATGGCTTGATAGTGTTGCGCAATTGCTTGACCGAAAAGACAGATGAGAAAAAAACCAAATCCAATAAGGAGACGCGGCATATCTTGCCGGATTACTCCGTCAAAAACATGACGCAATGCCCATGATTGTGCCGTGATGAACCCGACTCCGCACACAAGCGCTATGGTCATTCGTTTCATCCATTTTCGACTATCTGCACTAATAAGCTCCCAAAAAACCCATTGATACACACGCCAACTTTCTCGAAATTCACGCAAATATTCGCGCCAATTCCGCGTTGCATACCGATCTTCCACATCTATGATTTCTTGACTCATTTCCATCCTCCCATTGTTACATTGCAAAAGAACACAAACAAAAACGGCCTTGCATTTTCGCAAGACCGTTCAAAACCTGAACCATGATTCAGATTTTAAACCGTTTGCGAATGAACGCGGAATCTCCATTTTCAAATTCCAAATACGCACCAACCAACCGAACCAAAAGGTCGGAAACATTGGCGTACGTATTCGAGATGGGTGGAAATACGTTGTTCATAAAAATACGGTTTGGTTGTTTAAGTGACTTAGGATGTTAACATAATAAAAAAATTTGTCAAATGTTTAAAATAAAAATCGCCCTCTGTGATAAGGACGATCTAGATGATTTTGTTGTTATTCGAACCAGGGTTCATTCATGAACGCGGTGTGCACGCGGCACACCGGAATATCCGGATTCTCTTTGTGCCGCGTCGATTTCTCGATCGCTGTGATCTTGCGGATGAGGTCCACCTGATCCTCCGTGACCATCCCTTTTCGAACCCAATCCGCGATCCAGTTCTCCTTTTGTTCGGAAGAACGCCTGAAGAAACTTGGAATGAGGTCTGTCACGAACTCATCCACCCACTCGACCTCGGCGTACGTACAGCCGAGCTCGTCCTCGTCATATTGCTCCTGTCCGCCCCAGAGGTCCGCGGATGGCTTCGCATTGAGAATAGCCTGAGCGAAAGGATAAATCGTCATTCTTCCATTCATGTTCGCGAGCCTAGTCGCAAGCCACTCGAAGACCTGACACACTTCGCTTTTATGCAGGTCCGCGATCGGACTTAGATCCACTGCCCCGTCTCCGCGCTTCGCAAAGTACCGGACAATGCCGTCCTCGTCGCGGTTGCCAGTGCCGACGATCATACCACCCTTGACGATACTACTGTCCTCGTCATCGCGATATCTGACGGTTTTGGCGACAAAGTCGAGAACAGGAGAACGACTCGTCGAATAAAGACCCGCTAGATCGTTTCGAGAGATATCATCTTCTTCGATATCAAGTCCAGCTTCCACCTGCGAACGAATTAGGTCTGCGGCTTTCGTGGTCTCGACGATCATGAATTTGAGTCCGTACTCGTCAGCCAAATTCTTGGCCCGAATCATGCTCCACGCGCTTGAGTGGCACGGCATATTCACGCACACGAGCGGGATGCCATGATACTTACAGATGAGCGCCACGAGCCCGGAATCGATTCCGCCGGACAAACCCACGACCGCAGTGAGTATTTTTCCATTCACGGTCAATCGCTCCCGAAGCCAGGAACCAATATGTCCCACTACTGCCTGAGGAATCACCACCTTCATTGTCTTCTCCTTAGAACTGTTAATGAACGAAAACTCCTTCGACTCAAGTCTCCTACTTCGAAAAGCAAGCGACTTGAGAAAAGGGGCATGTACCATATGGTGCATGCCAAAACGTTTAATGGTCGAGAACAATCTCTGCAAGCTGGCCCGAAAGAGAAAGCACCTCAAATGGAGCAATGCCAGTCACAGCTTCTATGGTCCACGGACAAGAATCCGTGATGAAGACATGCTCGAAACCGGCATCCAGAAACGTACGCCACGACTGCTTTGGAAACACGCCATGAGTGGCATAAATACTTACCTTCTCGGCTCCTGTCTCCTTCAACACTCGTCCGGATTCCCTGGCAGTGGCACCGGTCTGAATCAGATCGTCGACAATGACCACGTGTCGTCCGACCGGATTTCCCTCCTTGATTCGGACGTAACGTTTGTCTCCGTCGCGTACCTTTCCACAAATGATCTGCGGATAATCCGGAAACTTTCTTCCAAACCTCTTTGCGGCTCCATCGTCCGGAAACGCAATCGAGATGTCTTGTCCCATGTTTTCGAGACGATCTCGTAGGATCTGAATTCCACTTTCAAACCGTGTGACTACCTGGTCTCCGAAATAGAACCGTTCTCCGAGTGCATGGATGTCAAAAACCACAATCTCCGCGGACCCAAATTTCGAAATCGGAATCGCGGATAACATCCGTGCCAACGTTTTCGCCGTAGCGATCTCGCCGAGCTCATTTTCCCGCTCCATGGTTCCAGTCGGAAAATATGGCAGAAGCACTTTGAATGAACGCGCAAGATAACTCGGGAATGCATAGATCACAGACATCTGTTCGAAAATCGCCGCTGGCGTATCAAAAGATGCCAAGAAACTCACATGACGTCCTTTGACTGATATCTTCACGCCATCGACAAAAAAATTCGGAAATCCGTCTTCAAAATGATCCCAACGAACGATACCGAGTTCAATCTCCGGGTGGCGTTCCACGATCTGATGGGCCAACTTTTCCATCTGGGGACAATGGAACAGAACGCTTTTAGACGACATTTTTTCTTCCCTTCATTTTAAATGAACATTCATCCATCACACCTTCCTTGAGCAGTCCACTCATGAACAACTCGAGAAAAATGGTATATACCGTTCAGTACATACCACAGTTTAAAAAATTTCAGTATCGGCACTCCTCGAATGTGCCGTCCTTGTATCCAGCCAACCGCTTGATCCGCTCGATTGCCTCCATAGGACCCATGGCTTTCGCCAAGTTGTCGCTCAACTTTACAAGCGGAAATCCGTCGACTTCCTGAGCCTTAACCACGATGGACAGAGCCGAATGGCCAAGATCATTCGTCAGATTGGTCCCCCACCCAAAAGTCGTCATAAGACGCCCTTTGAAGTGGTCATGGATTCGAACCATCTGATCTACATCCAATCCATCACTGAATACAACTAGTTTTCCGGCCGGATCAATTCCGTATCCTTCATACATCCGAATCATCTTCTCACCGTACGCGATCGGATCTCCGGAATCCTGACGGGTCCCGATCCAACGGCTGGCGCGATCGCGACCGAATGTCCGAATGAAGTAATCGCTCCCGTACGTATCTGAGAGCGCGATCGACAGATGGGAACCGTACAGGTTCCACCAATCATTAAGCAAGAGCTCATGGGACATGAGCCGCCGTTGGTCAAACACCTGACAGACACCCTGATACACCATATCCAGCTCATGGGCGAACGTTCCGATTGGACGCATACCCAACCGATAAGCCAGATAGGTATTTGAGGTCCCGAGGAGCTGCTCAGAGACTTCATCTCGAAGTGTCCGAAGAACCTCCTCTTGCCAATCCGCGCTCCAGCGACGCCGCAGACCAAAATCCGCGAATCGGAGAGATGGGTGTCGCTTCAGGATTTCGATCTTCCATCTCAGCCGGCGACGTCCCTCTTCCAAAACAGCTTTTTCATCCACCCCATATTGACCCACAACACCACTCAAATAGTACAAACGATTCACCACATTCATGATGATCGTTTCCCATAATGACGCCTGGTACCACTTTCCTTCGGTTTCAATCTCGAAAGACCTGCCGTCTTCGGAAATCTGAACCGAAATAGGTGGAAGTCGAAGCTTCTCAAGCGCTTTCAAAAATCCATCCTGAAACAATGGACGGTTTCCTTTGTTCGGATTCTGAAGACCGGCAATATATGCGAGCTCATCGGATTGAAATCGAAGCGTTCGCACGTACTCATGTTGTCTCTTAAGCTCTGCGACATCAATCGTCAATGGAAGAATGATATTGGTCCTGTTTTTGAATCCGAACCTTGCACGCGTACTCTTGTGTTTCAGCCAGGCCAACTGCATCATTGTGAACTTGTAGAAATCCACCTCGAGTAATGAACGCACAATAGGCGGAAGCATTCTCACCTCATATCTCATCTTTTTTCCTCCAAAAAATTATGACCTTGGAAACTGCAATTCCATCACCTTCCGTCGACGGTCATATCCGTGAAGGTATGCGAGTTCCACGGCCGCGATCCGACTTGTTCGAATCCGCATGCCGTCCACTTCCCCCTGATCTTCACCATCGACGAATCCGTAAAGCGGACGCCGTTTGGACACGGACGTCCCGCGCTCAAGCGTGCGACACTCGATCACGTCATCGAGAGGAATATGGGCTGATTTCCAACCGAACGGTTCGGCAAGGTTCGACCCGACAAGCAACATAGACGAGTCGCCAACAGCCAAAGGTGTTGCTCCCATTGCCCGAGCATAGGCCGTTGATCCAGCTGCTGTGGATACGAGCATGCCGTCTCCGACCGCTCGCGGAATCCACACCTCCCCGTTCACGAGGACTTCCATCACGGCCATACCGCCGCGTTTGCGTTCGAGCCATGCGTCGTTAAACGCAAGCCCTTTTTGCAAAACGCCAGATGTCTCGTTCCATGTCTCCACATGCAAAAGCGGAGATGGAAGGAGAACGTGATTTCCGGCCAGCATGCTCGGAACGAAAATGTCTCGGATATTATTGAGTAGAAATCCCACATGACCGAGATTGATGCCGAAAAATGGCACGCGCAGACGCCAATATTTATGGATCGCCCGCAACATGGTTCCATCGCCGCCAAGAGTCACGATGAGATTCGGATGTTCTTCATTAACCAAAGGCGCGAGTATCTCGGTCATTCGTTTTGCTTCCTCATTCCATGAGTCGGCAACGACAAGCAGTTGTGGATCTTCAATTCTGTAATCCATAACAGCAGGCGTTGGAAGCCCACGGTACAGATTATGCCGCTTAATGTAAGTGGCAATATTCGGATTCACGAGGTACTCGAATGGACGCCAATGAAAAGCGAGATCCCGAATCTCACTACTCGAACCACTCTGAACCGAGTTGAAATATTGATGATGTGGAGGAAGATCACAGGAATCGATCTCGTATCCTTCCCGTGCAATCACAACAAACTTTGCATGTTGCCAAAGCTCGTTTCCACGTTCCCAACGATGAATATCACTCTTTCCATCACGGCCACCCTTGACCAAATCCGTCCCGACCGCGAGCCAAACATCTTCTCCAGATGCAAGATACTTTTCACGAATTTTCCAGGTCCGTGAAAATTCATCCTGCTCTAGATCAGAGGACTCAACGATGACACCTGGAATATTCCCATAGGCAAGATCTGCCATTGCAGCCCGATGGATCGGTGCTGTCCCATTCGTCGAATTTTTTCCGTCTGTTCGCGGACCGCAAGGCCACACATCCACTCGGTCAAACTTCGAAGCAAGAAATCGCACTGTTACTTCATGATGAAGTCCGGGCGGATTTGCACTTGTTCCAAACATGACAATACTCATTTTTCCTCCGATTTTGATTTAAAAGAACGCGATCTTAAACATTATCGCTTAAAATCAGAGCATTGTATCCGATGATTGTCGGATAAAAAGCTCTAAAATGGAGAAAAAGTCACTGCACGCAATGGCTTTTTCTCCAAAGGTTTTAAGAGACGACTTCCAACCCAATATCGAACGGCAGAATCTGCCGACAAATATTGGTCATAACATCATTGATCTCCAGAATGGCTGCTCGCCACTTGTCCTGCCCAAAATCATTCAATCGTCGTTGACCGATAATGTGAACACGTTGCTCAAAATGAGCCACAGCATCCTCAATCTGACCGGCAGCATTCTTAGCAGGCGGACCTCCGGTTGTTGAGATAAGTCGCAGGACATTCACGGGAATGAACGACTTGTCATAATCGAACACAGCCTGTATGTCCATCCGGTACGCCTGAAGACGTCCATTCGCTGCAATCAGGATGTCGCTCGAACGGACAAAAGCATCCGAATACTCGCGCACAGTGGGAGCAACATACACCGGAACGTCGTCGTCCTTCACATAAAACATGTACTCTGGACAGCTGAAACCGAGCTGAGTCCGGCGCAACGTGTTCGCTGTGTGAACGATCACCTTGTCGACCCCTATGTCCGACGCTCCATGAATGAAGCGAACATCAATGTCTGGAAATTGCTGACGCAGCCAATTGGTCACTTGAGTCAGGAGAACTTCGCAGGCCTTCTCATACGCACCGACCTGTACTCCCCATGCCGCGCACTGCTGCGGCCTCAAGCTGCTATATCCGTTCATGGCAAGAACCAGAACGAATCTTCCCTTCAGGTTCTCTGCCACAGCCTGTTCGTATTCGTCCGGAAGATAGATTTTCTTTCGGAGAAAGATCTTTTGATAGATACGCTCACCCTCCAGTGTATCTGAGTTGAGACAAGTAACCCCTGGTTCATTCAAGAGATGAGTTTTCCCACGAATTTCGACAATAGTCTTCCCTTCTACTCGTCGAATACTTCCATGATCATGAACATCGACAGGATGAAAAATTTCCATCTGATTATCCTCTTCTTTTTGAAAGTTGAAAGAACAAGATCTCAAACAAATATTTGTTCAAGACCAGAGGATTTTTTCCCATTTCCTGAGAGAAAAACCTCTTTGAGACACAAAAAAGAGCAACGCGCGATTTTAGTTGAAAATCTTATTTTTGTCAAGGATTTTAAACAAAGATGTCGAAACGTAAAAATCGTAAAAAGTAGAAGCTATTTTTGAAACAAAAACTCGGAAATGAAGAACACTTCCGAGTCAAGATTTAAAAAACCAAATCTTCTACCCGAACGATCTTCACACCTGCCGCGATCATTCGGTTTCTCATATGGTCAACATTTCCGTCCGGCACGCCGACGGATCTCGTGAGATCTTCGATAACATACGTTTCAAAATTCTCATATGCAAGATCAATCGCCGTGGACCCGACGCAGTAGTCGAATGCAAGTCCTGCGAGGAACACCCGCTTCATTCCGTGTTCGCGTAATTTTTTCGCAAGACCGGTTGGGCGACCCATCGCGTCGCGAACACCACTATACGAATCACACAAAGGATCCATGCCTTTGTACTGTACAATGGCAAAGTTGAACTCCTGCAACTCTGGCACGAGTTCACACTCTTCTGTTCCAACAAGAGCATGATCAGCCCAGAGCATCTGCGGATTATGGAAACGGGATGTTAAACGCACATACTTCCGTAACCATTTCTCTGTAAATCTGGCACACGGAGCCAACATTCCGACTCCGCACGACTTTAGTTTTTCCTCACTCCACTTGATCATGAGATCCGGTGTGAGGACAGTCGTATTCGGCCTAATGTTGATAAAAGAACTCGCCAAACAAACAGATCCAAGCGGATGTCTGTCAATCGTAACGAATGTCCTTTCAGGTTCGAACCTTCGCACAAGAGAGACAACCGGAGGCACAATGACATACGCCCCGGTCACTGGCAAACCACCTCTGCCTGGAAAAAAAGCGTTTTGAATATCGATGATCCCAAACCAATCTGAACTCTCAACATGTATCTTCATGTTATTTCCTCCTCACTTGGTTTTAAAGGACAAAAAAACCTAACTCATCTTTTCCAGATTGTCAATTACAGGACCTCAACATATTGCAATTTTTTCTGCTTAAATTTATACAGTTCTGCCGGACGGTGTGCTTCTCCAGATACCTTGTTTCCGCTCGGAACAACAAAATCCAAATGCAAAACTTTACGCAAAAAATTCCGCTTGTCGAGTGAGTGTCCGAGAACAACTTCATACATCCGATGCAGCTGACTCAACGTGAATTCTGACGGAAGCAAACTCCAAATCACATTCGTATATCCCAATTTTGCCCGCACACGCTCCAAGGTTACTTGAACCATATATGAATGGTCATATGCCAAAGATGGAAGTTTTTGTACAGACCACCATTGAACATCCGCATATTTATCGGTTGTTTCGAGTTTTACTCCCTCGCTTGGAACTAAGGCAAAATAGGCCACACTTATCACACGTCCAAACGGATCTCGTTTTGGATCATCAAATGTTCCAAGTTGCTCCAGATATACATCACTGACCCCTGTTTGTATTTTTAAAATACGTCGAGCAGCATTCTCGGTTGTTTCTTCTTGTTCCATCAACCCTCCTGGCAGTGCCCATACATTCGCAAATGGTTTTTTCTTCATTTGAATAAGTAAAACCATGAGTTCATCGTGTTGAACCGTAAAAATGGCGGCATCAACAGCAATTTTTATATTTTGTTCTTCTGTTGATAATTTCACTTGAGTCATACTAGGTTCATGTTATACATACATAAAGTATCACACTCTCAGAGTTTGTCAAATCTTTTTATTTTTATAAAAACATCTTCATTTTTCTATTCTATCAACAAAAAACCGTCCGGAGAACCCGAACGGATATGTTTATGGAAAAATCACATAGCAAGGAGAAGGAAAATTATTCCCATCAATGCAACTCCGATGGATGTACCGGAAAGAAAAAAATCAGCACGGTCGATGTACGTCCCAATTTCCATGAACGTCACACCGTCCTCTGGAATCCATGCGATTCTGCACGAATCATTGATAATGACCGTGAACCCTGAGGCGTCTTTTTTCAGATCGAATGTCCCACCTTGGCGCCGAGCCCATGCCTCAGCGTCAACCTGATTCATTCCCTCAATTCGATACACAAGTTTCAAACCGGGATTGATTCGCATCTTTCTCTTCCTTTTTGTCACCAATGTTTAAAGGATTCTATTTCTCTCGATATAATGAAACTGTTTCAAGATTACAAAAAGACCTATTAAAAGTCAATAAAACTTGACAAAAAAAAATAAAAAGATAGGATACATAGTCCGATCTGAACCTTTAAAATTGAAAAATCTCTCAAAATTGGAGGAAAAATGAGTACGGATACACGTGAATACATCCGGATTCCAGAAACCGTTCAATTGTTTTTGGTATATTACAATCGGGCAAAAAACGGATTCGAACAAATGGAGAGTAAATTCTTCGTTCTCCTCATCGGGATAATGTTTGGGACATATTCCGGTATTGTGAGTGCTTTTTTTTCCTTCATAATTATGAAGAAATTTTTTATCGCGTTCATCGTCGGATTCGGGATCGCAAATCTCATCACATATCTGAGATATTGCAAAAGGTCGAATCAGAGCATCATTGATTTGATCCGAAACAAACGGACTCCGGCTGAAAATACATTCATCAAGGACCCATTCCACACAGCCATTTACAACATCCACCGAGCCATCCTTCTTCTGAACCAGAAGATTAACGCTTGGAATGTATATATAAATGGTTCCGATCTCGGAAAATTGAGACGTCATACGGATCATGAACAACGTCTCGCAAAAATGGATCAGGCCATTGAGGAGGGTAAGCACCAAATCGGAGTTGCGATGTGGCTTATCAGTCTTATTGAGCAGCGTCGCAGCGGTCATGCGAGCGAACATCTGAATATTGAGGAAGTTCAGGAACAGCTTCGCGAAGCCGCAAGCCGAATGGATGCATTTTTTGAACTCGAAACCGATATCGAGGGATGTGTCCAGGGCGCGCTCGAAGCCGCGGTCGAAATAAACACAAGCACAGGCGTTCGAGCAACGACCGCACTCGCGACGACCCGATAACCTCTATCCCCTTTCGAAACGTTTCGAGAGGGTTTTATTTTTTCTCTTTATTTCCTGAAAATCCGATTTCCCAAAGATAATAAAATTTGAATTTCTTCTGACTTAAGAATCCGAATAGAAGGAAGATCCAACGCATTTGTTTTCAAATATTCCCGCATCTTTTTTGAAAAATGACGCTCTTTTACAAGAGTGAGAAAATAAGATTTCCATTTTCTACATCTTTAACACTCGTCGCAAATACTGGCCTGTATAACTTTTTGCGTGACGTGCGACTTCTTCTGGGGTTCCGGTACACACAATTTCTCCGCCTTTATCTCCACCCTCGGGCCCAAGATCAATAAGCCAATCTGCGGTTTTGATCACGTCCAAATTGTGCTCGATCACGATCACGGAATTTCCTTTATCAACAAGGGCATGAAGAACTTTTAATAACTGTTCAATATCTGCGAAGTGAAGTCCAGTTGTTGGTTCATCCAATAAATATAAGGTGCGCCCTGTTGAACGTTTCGAAAGTTCAGATGCGAGTTTTACACGTTGCGCTTCTCCGCCGGAAAGGGTTGGAGCAGATTGACCTAATTTTAAATATCCTAATCCCACTTGATTTAAGGTATCCATCTTGTCTGAAACAAATGGGATGTCTTGAAAAAAAATCGCTGCTTCTTCAATGGTCATCCCCAAAACATCAAACACATTTTTTTCTTTATATTCGATCTCCAATGTTTCGCGATCAAACCGTCGACCTTTGCACACATCACAAGTCACATACACAGTCGGAAGAAAATGCATTTCAATCGCAATCGTGCCGTGCCCTTCACAGTTTTCACATCGACCACCTGGCACGTTAAAACTAAAACGTCCTGGTTTATATCCACGAAAACGTGCTTCGGCTGTGGCACAAAATAATTCTCGAATTGGTCCCCACGCTCCTGTATACGTTGCTGGATTGCTTCGTGGAGTACGACCAATAGCTGACTGGTCAATCAAAATCGCTTTATCAATATATTCTGCTCCAAGAACGGCTTTGTGTTTTCCTGGAGTTGGTTTGGAACCATACAAACGACGAGACAACTCTTTGTACATGGTGTCGTATGCCAATGTAGATTTTCCTGAACCAGAAACACCAGTCACACATACAAATCTTCGCAAAGGAATATCTACATCAACGTGTTTCAAATTATTTTCTTGTGCTCCACGAATTTTAATCACATCACGACCAACCTCACGACGTTTGGATGGAATCGCAATTTCTTTGTCTCCACGCAAATACGCTCCCGTCAATGATTTTGGATCTTGAAAAACTTCTGGCACAACTCCAGCTGCAATTACTTCTCCACCATGAATACCAGCTCCTGGACCAATCTCCACCATATAATCTGACGCACGAACGGTATCTTCATCATGTTCAACCACAATCACGGTATTTCCAAGATCTCGCAATTCGGTAAGGGTTTGAATCAAACGTTCATTATCTCGCTGATGCAAACCAATGGTTGGTTCATCAAGGACATATAAAGCACCAACTAAACGCGACCCAACTTGAGATGCCAAACGAATGCGTTGTGCTTCTCCGCCGGAAAGCGATCCGGCAATACGATTCAATGTCAGATAATGCAATCCAACATCCAACATAAATTGCAATCGATTCAAAATTTCACGCAAGGCTGGGCCTGCAATTTCTTGTTCGCGTTCAGATAAATCAAGTGTTAAAAAATATTCTGATGCCTGCTCAATCGAAAGAGAGGTCACATCTACAATAGACATTCCCTCTTTTTCTTTTTTTTGAGATATAAAAGCAGGAAGCCATACATGCAATGCTTCCGGACGTAACCGCGCCCCATGACACGTTCCACATAATTCTTCACTGAACAATTCCGCGGTTCCAAGACCATGACAATGTTCGCACGCGCCGTACGGCGAGTTAAAAGAAAAAAGGCGTGGTTCAATTTCCGGAAAAGAAAACCCATCTTCCGGACAACTGAATTTGGAGGAAAGCAATTGTTCAACACCATTTGGATAGATAATCAACGCAACATCATTTCCTTTTTCCACAGCGGTTTGCAATCCTTCTGCTAATCGTTGACGGCCATCTTTGTTTTCTCCGATAAGTAAAGAAATAGAAATGGTATCAATCACGACTTCAATCGTATGTTGTTGATAACGCGTCAATTTAATCTGCTCGTTTAACGCATACTCCTTTCCATCAATCCGCACTCGAGCAAATCCAGAATTATAAAGATCATACAAAAGTTGGTAATATTCCCCTTTTCGTCCACGCACGACCGGAGCCAAAATTTTAATCACTTCTCCAGTCTTTCGCTTCCCCTGAGCCCCCTGCGCCTCTTGAACCCCACGATCCTTTTGCCCCCCACGCACCCCTTCTCCAACCTCTCTCAACACCACATCCACCATTTCTTCATTGGTCAATTTATGAATTTCTCGAAGACATTTTGGACAATGAGGTCGACCGACACGCGCAAATAAAACACGCAAATAATCATAAATTTCTGTGACGGTCGCAACCGTTGAACGTGGATTTGCTGAATGGGCTTTTTGATCAATGGAAATTGCCGGAGACAATCCTTCGATTTCATCCACGTCTGGTTTTTCCATCTGACCCAAAAATTGACGCGCGTAGGCAGACAAAGATTCCACATATCGTCGTTGTCCTTCGGCAAAAATCGTATCAAATGCGAGACTTGATTTGCCTGAACCTGAAAGACCAGTAAAACAAATGAGTTTGTTTCGTGGCAGTTCAAGAGAAATATTTTTTAAGTTGTGTTCTCGCGCTCCTTTGATAATAATTTTATCGTTCATAGACTATTCGTTTGTGCACCCAAAATTTTTCATCATTTATATTTCAAGGAGTGAAAAATTTTCTCGACCCAAATTCGCTTTTCTCTGTCTGGCGGTAATTTAAGGCAAAGTGAGATAAAATAGTATTAAAATAACCCAAATAATTAACCAATAAACCCGAAAAGCGAACTTCGCATACTCGGATACGTTAGACGAAATATAACTACACTTAATTTATCATTTAATCAAAATTTATGAGTGAAAAACCACGGTTTGAAAAAGAACCGACCCCAAAATCTTTTATCCGTATTAGTGCGGAAGAATTCAATGTTAAGCATCTTCTCGACCTCCTCAAAGAAAAAGGTCTTCACATTCAAAGCGTGTACTTCCAAGATCCAAGAGAAGGTGCGGAAAAACGTATCACTATTGACTTTATTCCAGCTCAATGGGCGCACATAGAAGTACACGCTAAGTATGATGATGTTAAGAAGGCGCTGGAATCTAGTGATGAATTCCGCGAACATGCGGACAAGATTTTAGGGTCTTTATAATTACAGTAAAATCGTGTAGTTATACATCGCCTAACAGCGTGTATGAGGTTCAAGAAAAAGTGCGTTAATAATTTTCAAAGGTTGCACTTTTTCTTTCACCCAAATTTCGCCTCCTCTATTATAAAATAATAAGGAAGTCGGCAAAACTTCTCATACACGCAAACGTTATCGGAAATAAAAAAATTTTGCTATACTTATTAACCAAGTTTAATCAATAATAATAAAATCTATGCCAGAAAGAGAAAGTGGTCTTGAAACACCACAACAACATTTCGAGCGGGAAGTCGTCGAGCCGACGAAAAGAGCTATGTATGACGCCATGGCAAAAGCTACATCAGAAAAAGATGCTAACCAGAAAATTAAAGAAGCTTTACCAAAAGACCGCTCTTTTCTTGGACCGCTCGTCATGTACATGGAAGTAGGAGGAGATGGTGAAAACAAACAACGGAATATTCTTGCCCTTGTACAGACACTCGACGACCAACATATGCCGGTAAACATAGAAGCTCAATTTATCGGATAATCGACGACGCAAAATTTTTCTACATCCGATAACAACGCATATCTGGCTACGGGAAAATCACTCAAATATGTTTTATGGAATGTGATTTTCCCTCCACCCAAATTTTCATCCCTAAATTTTGATGAAGGTTTAGGCGGAGATAATTAAACAAAGCATTAACTGAAATCAAAAGTTTTTCTTGCTAAGTCGAGATGAAAACTTCAGATACACGCAAACGTTATCTGAAATTTTATTTTTTAATAGCCCTTTTTTGAAATTTTTTAAAAAAAGTGACTATCGATTTCTCAATGACCACTGGTATTACGGCGCTCGCCAAACTCTTACTATTAGGCGAGCGAGCACAACCAAAGAACTGCGGCGGTTGCGTTCCAGGCAATGGACGATTCATGCCACTGTCCATTGATTGAAAAAAACAAACCTGCGACTGTACAGCACAACGCAACCACCTTTCCTGCCAAAATCAATTCCTTTTTCATGGTATTATCCCTCCTTGTTGGATTGTTGACTTTGTATCATAGAAAAAAACAACCATCTTGTCAATCTGGTTTTCAAAAAATTTCAAAAAAGGGCTTAAATTTTTGAAGTATTAGCTAATAAACACGGGCGCAACTTCAGATATTCAGAAACGTTCTGCGAAATAAAATCTTACAAATAAAATAATTTCAATGTCCTTATGTTAATAGAATGCACCACTTTGCACGGCGATAAAAAGATGATTTCAAAAGATAAACTGGTTTTTCGACCAGCTGGATATGCAATTGTCATTAACGATGGCAAAGTGCTGTTGTGCAACACTAAAAGTACCGGTAAATACTGGTTTCCTGGTGGCAGTGTTGATTTAGGAAAAAAACTTGAAGACGCAATTAGGCGTGAGGTTCGAGAGGAAACGGGCATTGAAATAGAAGTTGAAAAATTTCTCTTATTTAAGGAGATGTTCTTCTATTATGAACCGTCGGATGAAGCTTATCAGAATTTCTCCTTTTTTTATCTTTGTAAACCGAGAACTATCGAATTACTTGCCGATGATAAAGTAGACCAAGAGGATGAATCAGAAAAACCACGCTGGATTGATTTGAAATCGATAAAAAAAGAAGAAATACAGACAGGTGCTGAGGAAATTTTTCAACTTCTGAGAGAATTTTATTTGTAAGATTTTACATCGCCTAACAAAGAATATCTGGCTCAAAAATTTTTCACATTCAATTTAACAATGAAAGAAAAATTTTTTCGACCCAAATTCATTTCCGCTACGCTACAATGAACTTCAAATATTCTTAAACGTTAGGCGAAATTCAAGCCTGAGCCTAAGCGACTAAAATTTATAATAGCTAGCAAAACAATATGAGACTAAAAAATAAAATTGCCTTAATAACTGGATCAAGTAGAGGAATCGGTAAAGCTGCTGCTTTGTTATTCGCAAAAGAGGGCGCAAAAGTTATTGTTAATTATTTTTCCTCTGAAAAAGAAGCATTTGCCATTGTTGATGAAATCAAAAAAATAGGTTCAGAAGCAATTGCTATAAAATGTGATATTTCCAAAGAAAATGAAGTTATAGAAATGGTTAACCATGCCACTGAAATATTTGGCGGAATTGATATTCTTGTTAATAATGCGGGTATTGTTTATGATGTACCACTTTTTGAAAGAAACGTTGAGCAATGGAGAAGGACTTTAGATGTTAATTTACTTGGAAATTTTCTTTGTAGTAAATATGCTTCTGAACAAATGCTAAAAAAGACTGGCGGAAAAATAATTAACATATCTTCAACAAATGCGATAAACAGCTTTAGCCCCGACGCGATTGATTATGATGCTTCAAAGGCTGGTGTAATAACATTAACAAAAGATTTTGCAAAAGAACTTGCTCCGAAGATACAAGTTAATGCAATCGCTCCAGGTTGGGTAGATACTGATATGAATAAAGATTTATCCAAAGAATTTGTTGAAGATGAAACAAGGAAGATATATCTAAAAAGATTTGCGCTACCAGAGGAAATAGCTAAGGCAATTTTATTTTTTGCAAGTGATGATGCTAGCTATATTACTGGAAGTATTTTAGTAGTAGACGGTGGGCACGATTAGTGGTTAAACAACGGACGGCTCAAGCTTGAACATCGCACAACACGGCATATCCGGCTCAGAAAATTGACGCAATTATATTTCAAAGGAGTGTCAATTTTCTTCGGCTCAAATTTTTTATTCCGTTCCACTACACAAAAACTTCGGATGATGCCGATACGTTAGGCGAAATATTTTTGCAAGATGATATACAATAAGGATAACTTTTACTTTTGCCCCTATGTCAGAAAAAAATAGAGATTATGTAGAGCCGGCACGAGACCTCAACAAAGAGGAGAGTGAACGCTTGCTCGCCTTAGATTTTGAAAAGGTTGAAGTATATCACGAGCTTAACACAACTACAGCGCTTGTAGCTGAGGAGCTCAATGAGTATCGTAAACGCTTCGGTTTGAACCCTGTCCCAACAGAAGAAGATGCAGTAAGACTAGTCAGCGAGCAAGCTTATGATTCAGATCGTTTCGCACAAAAGGCAAGTGAAGGAGACGCCTTTTTTCATCCAGAGAATCGAAAGGTATTCGTAAGATTCAATTCTGCAAAATATGGAAGTAGCTCTTTTGATAGAATGCATGCTGTTTACGCAGTCGCTCACGAGTTGGCACATAGAGCAATGGAAAAATCAGGCTTATCTCGCGTACTAGAAAATGAGACCCCAACTTTTGAACGATTAACTGAGGGATTAGTCGATTGGCTGGCAAAAGATATCCTAAATCGTCGCGTGCTGGCTTCAGTAACTTCAGCAGAAAATCTGCAGAGCCGAGCTGGTTACATTCAACATATGCACCCGCAAGAAGATGGTTTTGCTCTCCGTGAAGATGAAATTGTTCCAACCGCGCCTGGAGAAAGCTTATTTTCGTTTAGCTATATTTCAGAAATAAGACTCATAGAACATTTGCAAAGCAGAAAACCCGAACTTTTCCAGGCGCTACTTAAAGCAGCTTTCGAAGGTAACAGAGAAGAAGCCAGCATGCTCCTTGAGCAAGCGTTGGGGTCTCAAATGCGAGATAAACTTGGAGATTCAAGTGTGCCAACTCATGAGCTTGTTGCAGAATTGTCGGGGCAAAAGTAAAAGTTACTTTATAAGCTTGCAAAAATACATCAGCTAACAAGGCATATACGGCTACGCCCCTCGTACCTCGTCGCTTCGCCCATATTTAGCATTGGTAAGCTCCTCCGTTTTGAAATTTTTTTAGAAAGAAAAAAGCCCCGTCAAGATTGTTCCCAAGAACGTTCTAAACAGGGCGATTGAATTGGAGACATTTCTCTTACAGCAAAAAAAGTCCGGTGAAACATATCGCTACGAGTAGTGAAGTGCCAGCTATAAAAGCTGCGCCTTGCCACTTCGGCTCTTGCATACTGGCCTGCGATGATTCATGTGTGCGCTTGTCTCTGAGTAATACTTGTGAAAGCGTCAGAGCAAAGTCATTCATCTGAAACATATTTTTCACCTCCCTTGCGTATAATGAACAATTTGACGCTGAATTAGCGTTCAAAGTAGTTTAGCAGAAAACCCAGGAATGTCAATGATTGTGACAAAAAATTTCAAAAGGACTCTTTTAATAAGGAATATATTTTTGAACAAAACATCGTTTAACACGGAATATACGAAATTATTGTTACCCAGAGGTAAAAACAACTTCGCATATTCCGATGACGTTAGATGAAATGGCCTAAACGGCCACATCATATAACAAAGTATATGCGGCTACGCCAGCAAAATAAATATTTTAGAAAGCTAATTTTGTCATTTGAAAAAATAAGGAGGTAAAACATGAAAAATGAAAAGAAGAAAGAAGTTGATGGGCAAGACCCTAAACAACCACAATCTCACACAGATAAAAATGAAGAATGGGATAAAGACTGGACTCTAGAAAACTTTGTGCTTAATGATGGTCCTGAAGAAGATGATTATTAACATTTTTCTTTCCAAAGGGGATGCACATCATCCCCCGCTTTCTAAAATATTTATTTCACTGTCTCCGCCCAAATTTCAATTCTTTCTTTTCTTTTTTAATTATCCCCACTACGCCTATCGGCTTCGCGGGGTAAAAATAAGGAAGAAAGAATTGAAATTTCGCTTCATCGGGATACGTTATATGAAATATGCTTTTCTTTTTACGACTAACGCCTTCCATTTTTCTATAACGAACAAATTTTATTTTTATTATTTATAGAGGGGTATATAGTGTTTTCTCCGCTTCGCTCCGAAAACGATTTATTAAATACTTACTAAAATGATATGGAAAAAGAACCACAACCAAATCAACCAACCGATATTTTAAAAAAAAATCAGGATAATATACCCATCAAAGGATTAGAGGAGTTGTGTGTTGATGCCAACCAAGTACTGGATGTGGTATTTTTTGCGATGCAAAAAGCCCACGAAGAAACTTCGGAAATTTATTCTAAAATTCGAGAAAGATTATTATCGGGTGGAGAAGCCACTGAGGATGATAGAAATAGATTAGAAGGTGCAATTCAGAAATGGCAAACTGAAATTAATAGGGTCTATTGTGAATTATGCAATCAAGAAAATGTGGGTAAAAATTTTATTTTAGGACAATTATTACAAATGAGAGTACATCGAATACATTCCCTTCCATTTGGCGGTTCTCATGACGATGAGTCCAGTTATAGCTATTATTTAGAACAATATTTAGAAACAAAGGACGCTACAAAATTGCCAACAGCTAAAGAACTTAATTTATCTGATTTGTATATTACTCCAGAGGAGCTTAAATTAAGCGAAACAAACTTGTACGAAACTTTAGCTCTATCTGTCTTTGTGAGTGTCGGGAAAAGCAATAATATTAAAAATACTATTAACTTTCCAAAAGAAGGACTGCTTGTGAATTCTTATAGAACAATTGATTTTGAAGTTTTCATGGAAATAATTAGTAATGCTGTAGCCGCAATGCCAAATGGCGGAGAACTCAAAGTCATCGGCGGAGAAACAGAGGACAAAAAACATCTATTGATTAGAATCTCTGACACAGGTCACGGCATGTCACCTGATATACTACAAAAAGCATTGGCTGGCGGTTTTACAACCAAACCATCAGGTACCGGCCGTGGTTTGGGATTGGTGAAGAGCTATTTTGAAAATATACATCACGGAGAATTCAAGATTGAAAGCGAAGTAGGGAAAGGGACAACCATAAGTATCATTTTGCCTTTAGCTGAAAAAGGGTAAAAATGAATGGTTATATTGGTGTCTTGGCTTCGGGGCATTCACCCACAACCCCTCTGCCCCTACGCCAAGACAAAATAAAATTTGTTCATTATAAAAAAGTGGTTCCGCTAAGGCGGAACAAAAAGAAAAGCATACATCATATAACAGCGTATATGCGGTTCCGCTTCGCTCCACCCATATTTGCTACGCAAACTTCGCATACTCGGAAACGTTATCTGAAATTTTATTTTTTAATAGCCCTTTTTTGAAATTTTTTTTGGAAAAGAAAAAAAATCACTCACGAAAAAACCAGGTGAGTGACTAAGCAAGCCGAGAAG
>LCAH01000014.1 GCA_000996355.1 Candidatus Uhrbacteria bacterium GW2011_GWC2_41_11 | reverse complement strand
ACTTTCATCTTCTCCAAAACTTTCTGCCCATTCAATATATCTTTGACGTGACCAAATTGTTTCATCTTCTACCTCTCTTTGTTCTTTTCCACTCATGGAGATATCTGCAGGAGGAAGATCTTGTTGTGGTTCTGATTCAGAAGGTTCATCTTCTCCTAAGGCTTCTGTGAGTGCTTGGGCATCAGTTGAAGGTAGAAGATGGCGTGTTAATTCAGAAGGAGTTCCTGTTCTTTGATCAGGAGGATGAAAGGGATTCTCGAAAAATTGATATTGCATATGAAAAATCAACTATCTTTATTAACTTTCCACTTGATACCCTTTTCTCGTTGCATCAGCGATAAGTTCTGTTTGATATTCACGTATATAAATAACTCCCACAATTTCTATTCCTGCAGGAATCGTTGTTGCGGGAATATCACAAAGCCACAAATTTCCACCTATTTTCACTCCTTTCAAAGCTTCGAGTGAAGTAAGTTGGTTATTGTCTGTAAGACTTAAATCATAGAAAACTTCTTTTGAAATTCCATCAAGATTTTCTAATTGATTATGAGACAAATAAAGATCACCCACCACTTTTTCCGGCAATCCATCAAGAGAACGAATCTTGTTATCGTTCAAATATATATCTCTCCTGATCTCCTCCGACATTCCTTCAAGAGACGAGAGATTATTATAATTACACACAAAATATCCTCCAATCTTTTTTGGATATCCATTGAGTTTAAAAGAGAGATTTTTGGAAACTCTAAAATCTCCTTTTACCTCCATAAGACCGACAGGAAGTTGTTTGATTTCTGTCTTTTCTAAAATCAAGTCTCCCTCCACAATCGTCGTTCCATCCTTTTGAAACTCAAATGTTTTGTCTACCCAATTTTTATCTCTTTCAAAACTTTCTGCCCATTTGATATAGTCTTCTTTTATCCAGAGAGGTTCTTTTTCCACTTCTCTTTGTTCTTTTCCAGTCATGGAGATATCTGCAGGAGGAAGGTCTTGTTGTGGTTCTGATTCACAAGGTTCATCTTCTCCTAAAGCTTCTGTGAGTGCTTGTGTTGTAGCTGAATCTAAAAAACGACCTGTTAATTCAGAAGGGATTCCTTTGTTTGGTTCAGGATGATAAAAGGGGTTTTCGAGAGAGTTGGGAGACATAGAAAGAGATGACTAAAAACAACCAAAATTTTTATCCAAAATACTTTTCTCGATAAAAACGAATCAGTTCTTCTACTGCTGGCAATACTCCAGGATTTCCAATACCCACTTTTGTTTTTGCTTGAACCGTTTCCAATGTTTGTGCTCCTTCAAGAACTGCTTCTTCAATATCATGATCTGTGACTTTTGAAATTGGATCAATCATTCTTGATGCTTCTTTGATGATTTTTTCTGGCTTTCCTATGCGACGATAAAAATCATTAATAGCGTCTCGCAATGCTTTGTCACACAAAACAGAACAGTGAAATTTTCTTGCAGGAAGACCTCCTAACCGCTCCATAATATCTTGCGGTTTCATAGCACGCGCTTCTTCAAGGGTCATACCGTCATTTTCCGTCACCATCACCGAACACATCGAAGTTGAAGCAATCGCACTTCCACATCCAAATGTTTGCCAACGGAAATCAAGAATACATTCCGTTTTTGGATCTACTTTCATCCAAACACGCAATTCATCTCCACAAGCAGGAGAACCTACTTTTCCAATCGCATTATATATCGAAGTGTCTCCATCCTCATGCATAAAATTTCGGGGATGAAAAAAGTGGTCTTTGACAATATCACTATAAAACCAAGATTTTGTTCCATCCTTTGAAGATACATCACCTGTCTTTCCAGATTGTGGAAGTTGTTGATAATTCATACATTTACGTGAAATATTTTTCCTCAACATGAACAGGACTCATCACACGCAATTTTTCCACAAGATGAGGCAAGACGTCTAAAACATATTCAATATCTTTTTCTGTTGTGGAGTGTCCGAGTGTAAACCGAACAGAACCATGAGCGACTTCATATGGAACACCAAGTGCTAAAATCACATGACTTGGATCAAGAGATGCACTTGCACACGCTGAACCCGTTGAAACATAAATGCCTTTTGCATCGAGATAGAGAATGAGTGCCTCTCCTTCAATATCCAAAAAAGAAATATTGACATTATTTGGAAGACGTTTTTTTGGATCACCATTCAATCGTGTTTTTGGAATATGTTCGAGAATACCACGAATTAACATGTCTCGCAGTCTTACAAGCCGTTCATTTTCTTTTTCACGATCTTGTTGCACAAGTTCAAACGCTTTCGCAAGTCCCACAATTCCAGCCACATGTTCGGTTCCAGGTCGAATTCCCCGCTCTTGAGCACCTCCAAACTGCAATGGTTGTAATTTTATCCCTCGCCTCATATACAAAGCACCAATTCCTTTTGGACCATACATTTTTGAACCATTGAGCGTTAAAAGATCTACATGGAGACGTTCAATGTTTAAATCAAACGTACCTACTGTCTGACACGCGTCAGTGTGAAAAAGAGGAAAAGCATTTGATCCACGAAATTTTCGAATAATGTTTCCTATTTCTGCAATTGGTTGAATGGTTCCTATTTCATTATTTGCCATCATTACAGAAACGAAAATAGTATCTGGTCTCAATGCTTGCGCAACCTGATCCGGATCAACAAGACCAAAAGTATTGACCGGAAGAATCGTCAGTTCAAACCCTTCTTTCTTTTGGAGATAGGTACAAGCTTCAAGTACTGCATGATGTTCAATGGCTGTTGTAATCAAATGACGACCATGTTCTTTGTTTGCTCGTGCACTTCCAAGAATCGCAAGATTATCTGATTCTGTTCCACCAGAAGTAAAAAGAATCTCATCTGGACGTGCACTCAAAAGACGAGCCATCGTTTCCCGACTTACTTCAATTGCATCTTTTGCTTGTTTTCCAACCGTATGAAAACTTGAGGGATTTCCACAAACCTCTTTTAAATAAGGTTTCATAACATCAAAAACATACGGATCCAAAGGGGTCGCAGCTGCATGATCAAGATAAACAAAGTGTTTTGACATAATTCAATAACGTTCAAATCGAATGAGTATCTAACAAGACAAATACACAAGATGCAAGCTTTTGTATTCTATCTATCTTCTTCTCATTTGACTATAATACTTGTGTTATCTTAAAACTTCTTTTCTTTATGCAAATTCCATCTGAATATCGAGCATTTTCGAAACCAACCCTTCTTGTTGTTACAAATACACTCCATGCAAAATTTTTTCTTGCAAATAACCGAATGATTGAAGAAAAAGGAGAGATTGATGTTTCCTCAGAACTTGAACAGGTTGCAGGAGATGGAATATCTATTGAACTTTCCGGAGGAGCAGGTCAAACGGTTATGCGATCTAATGATGATGCACACGATACATGGAAAAAACATGTCACAGAAGATCACCTCTATACTCACTTGAATAACGAATTAATGAAACGACTCCAAAATCAAGAATTTGAAGTACTTGTTTTTACAGTTCCAGAAGAACAAGAAAATGAACTCAAAGAATCTTTACATATTCAACTTCTTAAATGTACGAATCTTTTTATTCCAAAAAATCTCGTTAATCACGATTTATTAGATATTGTGGCTGAAGTACAAGAAGAACAAGGAATCTAATCAATGAGATAAATCAAACAAAAAGACACCTTTCTATAGGTGTCTTTTTGTGGAGGCCACGGCCGGATTTGAACCGGCGCATAACGGTTTTGCAGACCGTCGCGTTAACCAACTTCGCCACGTGGCCTGATGACAATTTCAAGCCACCTTATCCTACTAGAAAACCTCAATCGTTGTCCATTGAGAGCCAAAATTTCGTGCATCAGCTAATTCTTCCATCCAAATATCTGCGTGTTTGTTATATCTCGCATTCATGCGATCTTCGACATAAAAATTCTGTCCCGGATACAATTCAGGAAATCGAACTCTTGTTCCAATGGGAAGAAAATTTGCTGCAACAACTCCCCAACGAGTTTGAGTTCCGGATGCTGTGATAAACGGAGTGTCATCTGTTTGTTCTGGAAGACTATTATAGGCAGTCACAGGAATCTTCATGATTCGTTTTGCCCGTTCTCCGGCTTGCGGAAGTTTTCCGAATGGTTTTGTTTCGTTCTCCATTGCTTCTATTTCTAATACAAGTGGATGATCTGAAGAAATATATGGTCCGAAATCAACGACCGCATTTGCCATTCCGGCAGAAAAAAGATCAAAAATAAAGACCGTTACAAGAAAAATCATTCCAACTTCAAACGGATATCTCTTCCATGTCCTTCTAAAGCGACTCAAATTGAACATAGTAAAATCCAATTAAAAAATTCCCTATTACAGGGAAGCCCGAATATATTACCAGATTTTATCTTTTTTGTCAAAGGTTATATCAAACAAAAAACAAAAATAAAAAAATATCTCCCAAAAACAATCTCTGGACGAATAAGTCATTTTTTTGCTAAAATAAGCTAATCAAATGCCGATTTTTTGTTGTCAACTATGTCTCATACTCCAAACCGACTTCATGCTTGGCGTCATCATGTAAGTCATTCGTGGTTTAAACGTCTTCCTCAAGGTCTATTTAAAAATCTTGTTCTTCTTTTTATTGCGCTCGGATTAGTTGGATCTGTTGGTGTACTCGCTCTTATAGCATATGTAAGTCACGATCTGCCGGATCCAAACACTCTTTCAGACCGAACAGTGATTCAAAGCACTAAAATTTATGATCGCACAGGAGAACATCTCCTTTACGAAATTCATGGGGATGAAAATCGTACGCTTGTACAACTTGCTCAGTCATTTTGCAATAAAGAAAAAACAGAAATAAATCCGGAAGGAATTCCTTTGTTTGCTGTTCAAGCAACTATTGCTGCTGAGGATCGTACATTTTGTGAACATCATGGGTTTAGTGTGAAAGGAATTTTGCGAGCTGTTTGGCAGAATTTGCACGGAAATAGATATGGTGGTTCAACCCTCACTCAACAGTTAGTTAAACAAGCGATCCTTTCCAGTGAAAAGAAAATTTCCAGAAAAATAAAAGAACTTATTCTTTCTATTGAAATTGAACGAAGATATTCCAAAGACGAAATTCTTCAAATTTATTTTAATGAAATTCCATACGGTTCAACCAATTACGGTATTCAAGCTGCTTCTCAACATTATTTAAAAAAAGATGTAAAAAATTTGACCCTTGCAGAAGCAGCTACCCTTGCGGCTCTTCCACAGCGTCCAACAACATTTTTGAACAATCCAGACCTTCTTCTTGCCCGCCGAAATTGGATTCTCGACAGCATGGCTGAACTTGGATTTATTACATCTGATGAGACAACTCAAGCAAAATTAGAAAAAATAACTCTGGAAACACAAGTGACAAATATTTCTGCGCCTCACTTTGTTTTTTATGTAAAACAGCTTCTTGAGGATACATATGGACAGAGAGAGGTAGAAGAACAAGGATTGAAAGTGATTACCTCTCTTGATTTTGAAAAACAAATCATTGCAGAAACAGAAGTCACAAAAGGAGTAGAAGCAAAAGGAGAATCTTATCAATTTAACAACGCATCTCTTGTTGCTATTGATCCAAAAACCTCTCAAATTCTTGCCATGGTTGGATCAAAAGATTTTTTTGATGATTCCATTGATGGCCAAGTCAATGTTGCTCTTCGTCCTCGACAACCTGGATCCAGTTTTAAACCTATTGTGTATACAGCTGCTTTTATGAAGGGATACACCCCAAATACGGTTCTTTGGGATGTAAAAACAGATTTTCCTACTCCAACAGGCATTTATTCCCCAAATAACTACAATCTCAAAGAAAATGGCCCTTTAACCACACGCAAAGCTCTTCAAGGATCTTTGAATATTCCTGCCGTAAAAATTCTTTACCTTGTTGGATTAGATCAAACACTCCGTTTTGCTGAAGAACTTGGATATACAACACTAGGAGACCGCTCACGCTTCGGTCTTGCTGTTGTTCTTGGAGGAGCGGAAGTAAAGCTTCTCGAACATGTAAATGCCTACGCCACATTTGCAAACGAAGGGATTGTTCGAGCACCTATTGCTATTTTGAAAGTCGAAGATGCAAAAGGAAATGTGTTGGAAGAATGGAAACCCGAGGAAGGTAAACGTGTGATGAAGGAAAATAATGCTCGGATGATTTCCAATGTTCTTTCAGATACAGAAGCACGATCATACATTTTTGGAGCAGCTTCACAACTTCGACTTTCGGATCGTCCGGTTGCTGTTAAAACAGGAACAACAAACAATTTTCATGATGCTTGGACTGTTGGATATACTCCATCGCTTGTTGCAGGTGTTTGGGTTGGAAACAACAACAATACAGCCATGTCTCGCGGTGCAGACGGCTCTGTGGTTGCAGCACCTATCTGGAACGCCTTTATGAGTCAAGCGCTCGCTTCTCAACCTCCTGAATCATTCACAGCCCCAGAAATTCCTGTTACAGGAAAAGATATTCTTGATGGTCGTCTCCATCAGGAAACAGTGACGATCGACCGTGCATCTCAAAAATTAGCAACCGAATATACTCCAGCTTCCTATCGAGAAGAAAAAACATTTGCAGAATATCATTCTATCCTCCATTACATTCAAAAAGATAACCCACTTGGACCTCCCCCAAACAATCCAGCAGATGATCCATATTACGAATCTTGGGAAAAAGGAATTCAAGATTGGATGCGCCGTGAAGAAGAACGAACAGGGGTAAAAATTCAACAAGGAACCGCACCAACTGAATTTGACGATGTTCATATTCCAGCTCATTTTCCTTCTGTTTCCATTGAATCTCCTGGACAAGATGTTTCTTTTGAATCAAGAAATATTTCAATCCAAGTCAATGCGTCTGCCCCAAGAGGAATTCAACGAGTCGAATTTTATATTGATGGATATTATCTTGGACAAGATGCAAACGCTCCATATACATTTGAAACAACAATTCCTTCTAGTGTTGGACGCGGATATCATACTATTAAAGCAGTTGCCTATGACGACGTTGATAACATGGGTTCGTCTTCTGTAGGTATTCGTCTTCGATCAGAAGGAGGTTCCAGAAAATTTCTTATTACAGACCCAAATAATGGACAAACAATCGAACGTGTTCAAAGTCAGTTTACGGTTGTTATATCTATGGATAAACCAGCTGATTATGAATCTGTCAGTGTTTATGTAGAACAACCTGGAAAAAATAATCGAACACTTATTGAACATATTTCTCATCCAGAATCTCCATTTCTCACGGTTTCATGGATACTTCCAAGCAATGGTGATTGGGTTCTTTCCGCCCAAGCAGAAGGAAAAAATGGAAGAACAGAAACACCAGGAATTATTGTTCACATAACTTCCCCTTCCAGTCAGATTGCTTCTAAAACAGAAAACACGAATACAGAAACAATTCCTGCGTCTGTTCCTGTCATATCAGAATTAAATCCATTTACAACCCAATAAAAAATAAACATCCAATAGAATGTTTATTTTAGACCTCTTATCTGAGGTCTTTTTTATTCCATTTTTACAAAAGGGAAAACAGAAGGTTGATGAATATTTAATACATCTCCTGAAAGGGGATGATAAGCTAAACACTGATCATTTGTAAAAAGAAACGCATTTATTGCTTTTAAATGTGTTGGAAAAAAATCATAAGGAATCAACATTTCCATATGAGAAATATAATCCTTGTCTCTTTCATAGATAAAAGAAAAAGATTCGTTTGAAAAATCTGTTATCAAATGTCCAGGAGTATCAAACCCTCTTACCAAATAAGATCCTCCTAATCCAAAAATGACTTCCAAATACTGATTATCTTCGTCAACAAACAAAATATTTACAGAATCATATTCATCAATTGAATTCAAACGAGATCCACGAGAAATATTTGGTTTCTTTTCGTTTGGTAATGTCGGAATAATAACCCGTACAACAATTCCTTCTGCATTTTGAAAAAATTCACAAAGACAAGCTAAATGATCATCTGTGGAAACATTTCCATTCCAAAGCCGACCAACAGCTAATCGTAAAATATGTGGTTCTTTTGGAAGAATAAGCATAATTCTATTGCCGAATTGGCATAAGAATATACAAATATTCATTCGAAGAGGATACAGGCTTCAAAACACACGGATTTGCTGCATCAATCATCTGAAAAGAAATATCGTCTGTATTTAATGCCTGAAGTCCATCAAGTAAATAACGATAATTGAGTGTTACCGCATTTACTTGTCCTGAAATTTCTTTTGCAGAACAAGAGGCTGTATTTTCTCCACGCGCGGCATCCACTGCACTCACTGTTACAGATCCTCCTGGCTGAAATTCAACATTTACATCAAAAAGACCTGACTTCGAAAACAAACTTGCCGCTTTCACTATTTTTATAAAATCTTCTCGATCAATCTTTGCTTCTGTTTGAAATGTTTTCGGAATAATTTGTCGATAATCCGGATAGGTTCCATCAATGGTTCTCGAAATCAATTCCACTGTTCCAAATACAAAGACAATCTGATTTTCCGAAAGATTTACCGTAAGATCACTAGGTGTTTCCACATCATCACGAAAAATAGAAAGAATTCTTCCTACTTCTGCCATGGTTTTTGCTGGAACAATGACAGATATTTCTTCTGAAGAACTGGAGTTCACTCCAATCTGACATTCCGTGAGACGATAAGAATCCGTCGTTGCTAAAGTCACTATTCCTTTCTCTGGAGAAGAAGTGTGAAATTTCATAAACACACCTGCAAGTTCAGGTCTTGACTCATTTGCAGCCACAGCAAACAAAACTTGAGAAAGGGTATGACGAAATTTTTCTGCAGGAATCTGATATGAACGCGTTGCGGTAATTGAAGGAACAAGAGGAAAATCTGCGGCAGGTAAGCCATTCATTTTTGTCTTATATGATCCACAAGACACAAGCATCATCTGTCCTTCAATACGAATATTTACCTTTTCATTTGGAAGAAGACTCACATAATCAGAAAATAATTTTGACGGAACAGTTAAATCTCCTTCTTCTTCCACTTTTCCACGAATAAGACAACTGATCGCCATTTCCAAATTTGTTGCCGTTAAACGAACAGAACCATTTTTTGCCACCATGAGAACATTATTCAAAATAGGAAGATTCGCATTTTTTGTTGGAATATGGCTTGTAATACTTAGGCCAATGGAGAGATTATCTTTAATACAGGAAAACTTCATAAGCCCAATCGATATTATTATGTTATTTTTAAAAATTGATAGTAGTAATAGTAGGGGGTGTGGATGGAGTGGAAAACTGTTTTTTTCTCTTTAATCAAGCGGTAAAAAGCAAAGAGGAAAAGTGAAAGAAGTATGGAAGAAACGGTGTGGAGGAGTGAATGAAAAATTTTGTTCTTTTTTATTCACTCATGTTTTACTCTTTTTATCCCCAAAGTTTAAACGACATATAAACGTTGGAGAATCGTTTCAATATCATGTTGAAGTCGTTCATCGTTTGTAAGTTGATTTGTGATTTTATCGTAAGCATGCATGGCTGTTGTGTGATCACGACCACCAAGTTCATTTCCAATGGATGGATAGCTACATTTCATTTCTTCTCGCATGAGAAACATAATGATTTGACGAGGAAACGCAAGACGTTTTTCGCGGCTTTTTCCAAGAAGATCGTCAATTGATAAATCGTAGTAGAGGGCGACTGTGTGGATAAGCTGTCGAGTTGTGACAGATTTTTTCATTTTTGTTGGTTGAAAGCTTGTGAGAATAGGTTTCACACTTTCCACAGTTGGAATCATATTTTTGAATTGATGAAAGGCAATAATTTTATTTAAAGCTCCTTCAAGTTCGCGTACGTTGCTTTGAATGGTTGTGGCAACATGATGGAGAATTTCTCCATCAAGAAGATATTTTTTTTCTCGGCATTTTGCTTCCAAAATAGCAATACGTGTCTCGAAATCCGGACTTCCAATATCCGTCATCATTCCCCATTCAAAACGAGAAGATAGACGTTGTTCAAGTGCAGGAATTGCTTTTGGTGGTCGGTCTGAAGAAAGAATAATTTGTTTGTTATTTTGGTGAAGGGCATTGAATGTATGAAAAAATTCTTCCTGTGTTCCTTCTTTTCCTGTAATAAATTGAATGTCATCAATAAGAAGAACATCCACATTTCGATAAATATCTTTAAATTCTTTTCCGCGACCTGTGCGTACGGCATGAATAAAGTCATTCGTGAAATTTTCGCAGGTAATATAGAGGATTTTTGCCTGAGGATCTCTTTTTTGAATTTCATTTCCAACTGCTTGTAGAAGATGTGTTTTTCCAAGTCCTACTCCACCATAGATAAAAAGAGGGTTATAGACACCTCCAGGTTGCATAGAAACAGCTTGAGCAGCAGCATGAGCGAGTTCATTTTGTTTTCCAACAATAAAATTGGAAAAAGCGTATTTTTGATTAAGGGATGGTTCCGGTGTTTCAGAATAGGAACGTGGAAGAGATGGAAGTGTGAATGTTTGAGAAAAAACAGGTTGTTGAAATGAAACATCTGAAACAGTTTGATCTGAAATTTCTTGGGAATAATCCGAAATAGAAATATTCATGGGAGATGTTTTTATTTCTACTCGATAAACAACATTGCGTACGCGGTCACTGGTAAATTGTTGAAGAAGGTTGGTAATGTCCCTATGATATTTTTTTTCAAGCCAGGCTTTTGTAAAGGTATTTGGAACTCCAATCACGAGTTCCTGATTTTCATATACTAATATGAATGTATTTTTGAACCATGTCGTAAAATTTGCCTTACTGAGTTTAAGCTCAAGTTCTCCTAAGACGGCTTGCCAAAGTTCGTTAGTATTCATAGGTATAGGATCAAGAAGTCTCACGGTTTAGTGAGGTTAGTGTAAACTAATTGTCCACAGGGGGGCAAGAGCAGAAAGGAGGAGGAAAAGAGCAAGAAGTTGATAAATTGTGGAGGATGTGGTTAGATGGGGGAAATATTTTCAGAAAATGAGTTGGATAACGATATATGCCAAAGCGAACATATCAACCTAAAAAACGTCGCCGTGCTCGTGTTCATGGTTTTCGTGCACGTTCAAGTACACCGGCTGGAAGAAATGTATTGAAACGCCGCATTGCCAGAGGTCGCAAGCGAGTTTCTGTTCAAGCCAAAAAGAAATAAGGAATAGACGAGGGTCGCGTACCCTCGTCTTGTTTATGCTTTCTGCAGAAAACAGATTACGAAAGAAAAAAGATTTTGAAATCCTTTTTGCAAAAGGAAAAAATGTTTTTGATACCCTTTATGGGGTTCGTTTTCGAAAAAACATGCTTCCAGTTTCTCGTTTTGCATTTGTGGTAGGAACAAAAGTTTCCAAATCTGCTGTGGTTCGCAATCGTATTCGCCGTCGGTTAAGAGAAATTATCCGTCACAGAATATTTTCTTTGGAATCTGGATATGATGTAGCATTTATTGCCCGTGTAGAAGCAAAAAATGCTTCTTTTCATGTTTTAGAAGAGCGAATGGATGCGTTATTAAAAAAAACTCCTTTTTTGAAAAAAGATGTTTAAGAAAATATTTAAAATTCCTTGTTTTTTTCTGATCATTTTGATCAAAATTTATCAAAAAACATTGTCATTTGATCATGGAATTTTGCGATGGCTCTATCCGTACGGATACTGTCGTTTTTATCCGAGCTGCTCGGAATATGGACGACAGGCCATTGAAAAATATGGATGTTTCCGCGGATTATGGCTTGCAGGAAAACGTCTTTCTAAGTGTCATCCGTGGTCGCGTGGAGGAGAAGATTGTGTACCATAAAAACGGCTTCAAGGCCGTTTTTGTTTAGAACTTCCTCATTTTGCCCATTTTAGGTTTACCATGCACCATCTGGTGCATGGTTTGCGGGGACCCAAGCTTTCCTCACCGTACCATCTGTAGTACGGCTCGGAAGAACTTGCACCCCGCGCACCTAAACTGGTCTAAAATGATTAAGTTCTACGTACAAACCATAGGGAATCTGGAATCTCAATCTGTTTCATTTTTGTCATTCCTCCACGGATAAGATTGATTGAAGAAATATTTGTTTCAAAATAATCTGCAAGGAATCGTAATAATGCTTCATTTGCTTTTCCTTTTTCAGCGATGGCTGCAACTCGAATTTTGACCGTTGTATCATCCAACCAGTTTGTAATTTCTGTTTGTCTGGCATTTGGTTGAACATGAACAGTTAAAATCATACATTCCGAAATTTTTTTAATTGTTGCAAGTCTTTTTTGATTCCTGAAATATCTGGTTCAAATGGAGTTTCAAGAATCAAATCTATGTGCTGAAGTTTTGGATGTTGAACAAGAATTTTGAAAGCAGAAAGACCAATTGAACCTTTTCCCAAATGTTCATGTCTGTCTTTGTGACTTTCAAACGGAGTTTTTGAATCATTACAATGACTTAAAACAAGTCGTTCAAGTCCAATCAGTATATCAAAATGTTCAATGGTTTTTTCCCAAGCTTCTTTTGTACGAATGTCATATCCAGAAGCAAACGCATGTTGTGTATCAAAACACACTCCGATTTTTTTGCCGTATTTTGTTTTATTCAAAAAATAAGCAATTTCTTCAAAAGAATCTCCTAAAATCATTCCAGCCCCAGCAGAGATTTCTATAAGAAGTTGGCAAGTTCCTTTATACCCATCAAGAATTTCATCTAATCCTTCTACAACAGCCTGCATACCCTTCTCTTGTCCCAAATCTTTTCCAGATCCTGGGTGAAACATGAGAGATCGACAATGAAGAAGTGAGCCTCGTTCAAGTTCGTCACGAATAATTTGAATAGATCCATGTCTGATGCGAGCTTCTCCAGATGCTAGATTGATAAAGTATGGTGCGTGAATATACGCGGCATGAATACCGTGTTCTTTCATGGATGTTTGAAATTTTTGAATGGTTTCCGCTGTAATGGGGGCGGGAGTACCTCCTTGAGGAGGTCGACTAAACATCTGGAGAACTTCACACCCAATGGAAGCTGCATGTTCTGGAGCATTCCATACACCACCCGCAGCGGAAACATGAGCGCCAAAGCGCATACAATAAGATCATTTCTCTACTGATTTTATCATTGTTTCTTTGAGAAGAGCGAGTACTTTTCGGTTACGCAAGGCGTTTTCCATGTATTCGCGATACATGGGAGAGTAAATATGGTCACGAGTTTCTTTGTCTTTGTGGTGTGAAGCAAGTTCGTCTAATTCTTTGTCAATTTCTTCGTCTGAGACAGAAACATTTTCTTTTTTTGCAATTTCTCGAATAATTAAACCAACTTTCACACGAAGAACAGCTTGAGGAGAAATTTCTACTTTCAATTCCGGAATGGTCTTTTTAATGGCTTGAAGATAGGTTTCAAACGTCATGCCTTGTTCATCTGCATTTCGTTTGAGTTCCTCAATCATGCGGTTGATTTCTTCATTAATTAAAAGATCCGGGATATCTCCAAAACGAGATCCTGTTGCAATTGCATCCAACATTTCGCGTTCTACTCGCATATCTTCTTCTCGTGCTTTTTCTCTACGAATATTTTCTCGCAAAATGTTTTTAAGTCCTTCCAAATCTTTTTGCCCAACTATTTGAGCAAACGCATCATCAAGTGTTGGGTTTTCCAAGGAATAGATTTCTTTTGCTTTCATTTCAAAGCGAATGTTTTGACCAGCAAGATTTTCCTGGTAATGCTCTTTTGGAAAGGAAAGATCAAAAGATTTTTCTTCTCCTTCTTTCATGCCAATCAATTGTTCTGAAAGACCTGGAATATAATAATCTTCATTTAGATAAATACTGTGGTTTAAAGCCTGACCTCCTTCAAGAGGAACGCCATTTTTTTTCATGTCCATGTCAACCACGATTTTATTTTCTTTGAGTGCTGCATGATCTCCTGGCATGCGAATTTCTTTGGTTTGCATACGCTGAATATCTTTCAACATCTTTTCCACATCTTCTTCAGATACTTCAACAGGTTTTGAAGAAACAGAGATTGTTCGAAAATCAGCCATTTGTTCAATTTTTGGCATGAGAGTAACAGTCGCTGAATAAATAAGATCATTTCCAGGTGCGAGTTTTACAACATCAATGGCTGGGGATCCAACTGTTTCTAGTTTTTGATCAAGAACAGCTTCAACAAATGTTTTACGAACGACTTTTTCCAAAGCTTCTTCGTAGATTTTCATTTCTCCAACATGATGTTTTACAATGTCATATCCTGCTTTTCCAGGTCGAAATCCAGGAATTTTTGCATGTTCTGAAATATGGCTTGCGGCATCTTCCAAAAAAGAAACAAGTTCATCTTGAGGAACAGTAATAGTCAATTTTGCGCTATTTTTTGGGAGATTTTCCAATTGTATTGTTGGCATAAGAGGTGTTAGGGAAAAAATTTGCTTTGTTGAGCATAACTTTTAACAAATATCATGTCAATTGTTAAAGACTCTTGACAAAAAGTTAAAAATTTGGTAAAGTGTATTCATCAAGATAAGGAACAATTTTTTATAAAACATTATTTCTTCCACGATTCTGAGGGGAGAGAGCCCGCCTTCTCTTCACTGAGAAAGCGGATAGGAATATCAAATGAAGGTCCCTGGTGCTTGCACTAGCTGCCTTCATACGCCTGATATTCTTGGAATCTATACCGGTTCTTGCAACAGGTCACTGGATTCCTTAGGGATTTTCTTGCAAAAGAAAATCACCTTCAGAATCGTGGGAGGAATATCCTCCTGAAGTTCGGTAGATGTTCTCTGCTTGCTGGGAGCGAACCCAGCGTTTTGAGGAGTTAAAAATGAATAAGGATCAGACCAACGGCCAGACGACCGCGACCGCAGGGACCGAGACTGCCACTTCCGCCAAGCACACCTGTACGGTGTGTGGATATAAGGCGGAAGGAACCAATTTTATGGTTCCAAAATTTGAGGAAATCGCCGAGGCTGCTGGGGTCTCGATGCGTGATCTCACGGCCGAGATGGTCGTCGCGCAGGCAGTCTGCAAACGCTGCGTGGGTCAGAACGGGCTTTGGGACAAGGGCTATAAGTTTACCCTTTCTAGCGCTCTTGCCCAGCTCGAGAAGCGAACGGCAGAGCGTGCAGCGCGCGAAGCCATCGAGGCCGAGCGCAAGGCTGAAGCCGAGGCACGACAGGCCAAGATTGATGCCGAACAGGCTGAGATCGCAGCCAAGCACCAGGCCTGGCGGAAGTCCGCCTTGACCTGTGTGGTCTGCAAAGACCTCGACGACGCCGATCACGGCGCCACGCCCGACTTCGGCACCATGCGGGAGAAGCTCGACCGGGTGGTTAAGTCGGCGAGGTTCGGAGTGCTGAGATGCGTATGTTCAAGTACGCGGATCAGTTTGCCGAGGCCACGCGCCGCCAGGCCGAGTTCGAGGCTGTTCGCAAGGCTCGTCAGGCCGAGCAGCGGGCAAACGTCGGTCGTCCGGCCGAGACTGTGGCCGAACGTCTCGTTCGGACGTCGGCATCGAAAGATGCCCGCAAGATTCTTGACGGGATGAAAACCAGTCAGCCCGCCGTGCCCGCCGCTCGAATTTTCGAGGGCGGATGGGTAAAGGGTGGCGCTGAGGACAACCCGGTCAAGGTTCCCAAGCCTGTCCGGAACAATGGCTGGGACCGCATGAAGGCGGCCAGCCAGAGCCAGCCGCAGGAGTGAGTTTTTTCGCGCCAGTCGCAAATGATGGGCGCTGGCGCTGTTCCAAAAATTAATCCGGTTACGCAAAACACGCCTGTACCACGCGTGACCGGTAAAGAAAGGAGGTGATCGATGAGGTACCCATCGAAGTTTGGGTAGTTCATCGAAAAACCTGGTGCGACAGGTATTGTCTTTCCTGGGTCGCACACCAGGAAAAGTCCTACGGAGCCGGACAATCGAATTCGGCACCCCGGGCTCCGTCCGCCCTAGAAAACCAACAACCGTTCAACCTCGCCCGACAGGAGGCCTCAGTTCTCGTTTTTTTTGAGAGGTCTCCATTTCAAGATAAGGCCCGCTGGTAGTTCTTCCAGCGGGTTTTCTGTTTAAAAGCTTCTAAAAATGGCGTCTTTTTAACTCATTTAAACTAAGAAAGTTTTATTTTATTGATTTACACAAATTTAAATCAATAAAAGTTTTGGATATGATAATCTTTATATAGTCGTTCAAGTTTATTTTGACTAATAAGAAAATCTACAAAACCAAATCCCTTGCTCCCCATGCTCCTCTTGCACTCCTTGTGGCACCACTGTCTTATATAAATATATGGATCTCCCAACTTTTGATAGAGAAAACCAATTGATGCAAGAAGGGTACCAAGTAATTGCTGGAGTGGATGAAGCCGGATGCGGAGCGCTTGCAGGGCCTGTGGTGGCTGGAGCGGCTGTATTGTCACAATCAAAATTATGGGATGGTATTCGAGACAGCAAACTTCTTTCTCCTCTACAAAGAGAAAGGATGTATAAATATATTGTTCTTGAAGCTAAATCATGGGCTGTTGGACAATCAACGGTTGAAGAAATACAAAAAATTGGGATTAGACACGCAACATTTTTAGCCATGCAACGAGCATTGGAATCACTCCCTTCTCTTGATTTTATTCTTGTGGACGCATGGCATCTTCCAGGAATTTTGACTCCTCAACAAGGAATTATTCATGGAGATCGATCTGTTTTTTCTATTGCAGCTGGTTCTATTTTGGCAAAAGTGACAAGAGATCGTCTTATGTGTGATTATGCACAAGAATTCCCTTCTTATGGCTTTGAAATTCACAAAGGATATGGAACAACTCTTCATCGCAAAAATCTTCAAAGATTCGGACCGTGCCCTATTCATAGACTTGGTTGGAAAGGAATAAATAAGGAATAAATAAGGATTTTCTCATTCGGCGCATACCTGTGTCGAAATCTACGTTTTTTGTTCACTATACCTGTGAATACAGTTCATAAAAATCCTCGATTTCTCCTTGTTCTGCATCTAAATGTGAAAGTCCTATAAATATATGAATGAAACAACACCCATCAATATTCGTCCTTGGGGGCGATACGATATTTTGGAGACAGGAGTCGCACATCAGGTAAAACGCATTACCGTTGAGCCTCATTATCGATTAAGTCTTCAATTTCATCATTTTCGAGTGGAACATTGGATTGTTGTTTCTGGTCAAGGACTCATGACGTTAGTTGATCAAGAATTTCAAATCAATCCAGGGTCTTATGTATGTGTTCCAGTTGAAACACTTCATCGTGTGGAGTGTATTTCCGACGAGCCACTGGTATTTATTGAGGTTTGGACTGGTTCTCTTCTGAATGAAAATGATATTGTAAGGGTTCAGGATGATTATGCACGCGTTGCGTCTTCTTCTTCTTGTTCTCACGAGAGCTATTGACCAAAATCGAGTTTTGTAGTAACGTCCTTGCTTGTAAGAGGTTGAAGTTCTTGGTGTCTTGGAGGAAAATTTCGCTTAATTCAGCATAATTTTCAATCGATGGCGACAGAATTTGGCTTGGTACAGCATATTTTGGAAGAATCGGTCGCGATCGTACGAAAAATTGAGGTTTTCTATCAAATTTACTTTGAAACAATGGATTGTTGGAGTTTTATTGAAGTTTCTTCGTAGTCTTGTTTTTTTGAAACAGCATGCCTGTCCAGCTGCTCGTTTTGTCAGTAAACCACTTTTGTTTATCTTTATCCGGCTCATTCGATGGGTTGGAGTGCCTATTTATCGTGTTTATTTTTGGATCAAGCGTTTTTTCTCAAAGTTATATTTGCCTACAAAAAATCGCTTGTTGTATTTGGTTTCGAATCGATATGTTTTTCACGCAGCAGTCATTGGAATTGTTGCCGTGACCACATCTTCAAATTTTCAAGGAAGTGAGGTGCGTGCAGAGACATTTGGAGAGAAAAGTCTTTTGTTTTCGATTGTAAGTCAAGAAGACTTAGCAACAGTTGAAGAAATAAAAGCAAAAGAAGGATTTGTTCCTATAAAAACAAATTATTCCGAGATGTATGCTTTGTCCCCTTCGGATACAGCTGATCTTGATCTTATTGATGAGGATTATGTAAATTTTCTTGGAGGAAATGGATTTTTAACTTCATCAATTGGTGCGGAAAGTCCTGTATCCTCTTCTCGTACAGAAACAGAAATATATGTGGTTCAGGATGGTGATACATTAAGTACAATTGCTGATCGTTATGGTTTGAATTTGAGTTCAGTACTTTGGGCGAATGAATTGACATTCAAGAGTACAATTAAACCAAAACAAGAACTTGCTATACCGCCGGTTGACGGAGTTCTTTATACCGTAAAGAATGGGGATACCATTCAGAGTATTGCGAAAAAATATTCAGCTGAATCAGAACAGATTGTTGCTTTTAATAAATTAACAAATGCAAACACTTTGAAGATTGGACAAAATCTAATCATTCCTGGTGGAGAACCTCCAAAAATTGTTCCTGTTCGACGCACAGCCCCTTTGACAAAGTTATTTGTTTCTCCAAGTTCAAACGATTCAGTTGGAAAAAAGGCTTCTGCTTCTGATGGTGGATGGGTGTGGCCTACAGACTGGCATGTGATTACCCAGTATTATGGATGGAAACATGTTGGTCTGGATCTTGATGGAGATTATAATACAAAAAATTATGCTGCGCGTGCGGGAACAATCACTCGTGCTAGTTGGTATAGCGGATATGGATTATGTGTTGATATAGATCACGGTGACGGATATAAAACGCGCTATGGTCATTTTTCAAAGATTTTTGTAGAGGTTGGACAGCAGGTTGCCGCCGGGGAAGCACTTGGTATGACAGGGACAACCGGTTATTCCACAGGAACACATCTGCACTTTGAGGTATTTGAAAATGGAAAACGTCGCAATCCATTGGAATTCGTTCGCTAAAACAGAAAGAAAAACTCCGCGATAAAGCGGAGTTTTTCTTTTATCTGAAGAAGTAGTTGTTATAATGATTTTGATATGAAAAAAAGTTGTGATTTGTGTAAAGCAAAAATCGAAGACTGGAATAAACATTGTGCTAAATGTGGATTTACCCTTGTTTTAGAACCAGACAAAAAGATTCAAGAACGATTTTTACGATGTCCATCTTTAGGTGCTATTTTATGGACGCAGGGTTGGTCATTTGGTGCTCGACTTTATTTTTGGTTTTTTCTTTCTCTTATTCCACTTTTTGGTTTTATTATCCTTTTTTTATTGTTTTTATTTGGACGTCGATGGTCATGGAAATATGGTGGTTGGGGAAGTTGGGAAGAATATCAATCTCGTATGCGCTTTCTTGATTTGATTGGAGGAATCTGGTTTCTTGGTCTTGGAGTTGTTTATTTGTGGATTCGATTCAAATTATAAAATATGAAGCTAAATCATTTAGCAATTATTCCTGATGGAAATAGACGATGGGCACGACAACGCGGTCTTCCAACTCTCGAAGGTCATCGTCACGGATATAAAAAAATAAAACACATAGGAGAATGGTGTTTACAACGTGGAATTGTTCATCTGACGATTTGGGGATTTTCAACGGAAAATTGGAAACGTAGTGAAGAAGAAGTTTCTTATTTAATGGATCTTATTTTTTTAGCTCTTACAAAAGAAATTGATTTTTATCAGGAACGCGGTATTCGATTGCGAGTATTTGGAAATATAAAAGAACTTCCTTCTCGTATTCAAAAGGCTGTGACAGAGGCAGAAGAAAAAACAAAAGATGGAAAAAATGGTCAATTAAATATTTGTTTGAATTATGGAGGTCGGGCAGAAATCATTGAAGGAATAAAAAATCTTTTGGCAAAAGGATATCGCCCAGAAGATATAACAGAAGAAATGGTGACCCAAGCTCTTTGGACAGGAGACCTTCCATCACCTGATCTTATCATTCGAACAAGTGGAGAGCAGCGTCTTTCCGGATTTATGAGTTGGCTTGGAGGATATAGTGAACTTCTTTTTTTAGAAAAACATTTTCCTGATTTTGAAGAAGAAGATTTAGATGCAGCTTTGCGAGAATTTGAATCTCGTGATCGACGATTTGGAAAATAGTTTTATTTTTCCAAAGAGTGTCTATATGTAAGAGCTTCAGAAAGATGAGAGGGAAGAATATGATCTTCTTCTTTTAAATCTGCAATCGTTCGTGCCATTTTTATGATTCGTGTATATCCTCGTGCGGAAAGATGAAGACGTTCTGTCGCTATACGCATAATTTTTTCGCCAGCTTCATCAATAGTTCCAAATTCGTGTAGAAGACGAGAATTCATTTCAGCATTAGAAAAAATACCGATATTTTTAAATCGATTGATTTGGCGTGTACGTGCTATTTCTACACGTTTACGAACGGTTTCCGATGATTCTCCAAGAGTTCGTTTTGTTAATTTTTCCGTTTCAACACGTGGAACAGAAATGGAGAGGTCTAGCCGATCGAGTAATGGACCTGAAATTTTTTTACGATATTGGTGTACAGCAGATGTAGAACAGGTGCAGATGACTCCTGGATCATCTGCATGACCACAAGGACACGGATTCATGGCAGCAACGAGCATACATTTAGATGGAAATGTAAATGAAGCGGAAACACGTGAAATAGTCACATGACCGTCTTCAATGGGTTGGCGTAAATGTTCCAAAGCTGACCGGTTGAATTCAGGAAGTTCATCCAGAAAAAGAACTCCACGATGAGCAAGAGTGACTTCACCTGGTTTAGGCCATGCTCCTCCACCTACTAATGCAGATGCAGAAGTGGAGTGATGTGGGCTGCGATATGGACGTTCAGAAATGAATCCAGATAGAGATCCGTATTCATTTGCAATCGAATAAATTTTTGTCACCTCAATTGCTTCCTCAGGTGACATTGAGGGAAGAATGGAAGGAAGGGCTTTGGCAAGCATGGTTTTTCCTGATCCAGGCGGTCCATAAAGAAGAAGGTTGTGACCTCCACTTGCCGCAATTTCTAATCCGCGTTTAGCATGTTCTTGTCCGAAAATATCCGCAAGATCAACAAACGGATTTTTTTCTTTTTCATCTAAAAGAATAGGTATATCTACCTGTTTTGGTGACCATATATTACGAAGATAGTCCACAACTTCTCGTAAACTCGAAACCGGAATGATTTTTAATCCGTGAACTAATGCAGCTTCTTGTGCATTTTCTTTTGGAAGAATGAGATGTTCGTAACCGTACGTTTTTGCAGCAACTGCCGCAACAAATGATCCACGAACAGGTCGAATTTCTCCTTGAAGGCCGAGTTCTCCTAAAAATACAGCTGAGTGTTCTTTTTCTGGAATAATGTTTTCTTGTGCCGCGAGAATAGCGACAGCAATAGGGAGATCATATAAGACACCTTGTTTTTTTAAATGGGCGGGAGAGAGGTTTACAGTTACTCTCCATCGCGGAAATGGAAGATCTGTATTTTTGATAGCGGCACGAATGCGTTCTTTTGATTCTTTTACAGCTGCATCAGGCAATCCGACAATCGTAAATGAACTCAAACCAAATGCAACATCTGCTTCGATAATGATTGGTTTTGCATCAATTCCTAAGATTGCAACGGATGGAATGTAGTGAGACATAAAACTCCCCGGAAATATCTCAACAGGGGAGTTTATGAGAGTTAAAACAAAGTTTTAACGTTTTCTAAAAATAAATTTATTGGCGAAAAAATTTCTTTTTTGATTTTCCTGTAAGCAAAAGAAGTAGAACTCCCGTGACAATAATTGCATCTGAGAGATTGACAGCTGATCGACTAAAAAAGATGAGATAGTCAACGGTAAATCCATAATAGATTCGATCAAAGAGATTTCCCAGTGAACCAAGAATAATAATCCAAGCAGCTGCGCTTACTTGAGGTTGTATTTGCCAGTGTCTGATTGCGAATCGAACAAGAATACCGAGAACAATAATAGTAAGAACAATGACGATTGGTATTCGAAAAGGAATATCAAATGCAATTCCATAGTTTTTATGAACAGCTAAGTCAAAAAAACTAGGTTGAATCAGTTGTTCTTCCCTAGGAAATGATTGAACAGCCATTCGTTTCATCCAAACATCAAAAAGAACAATCAATCCTGTTCCGAGGATTTTTATGATTGCTTTTTTTGATTCGGTTATGTTCACATTTCTTGTGTCAATGTTTTTTTACATTGGATACAAGAAGAAGATGTTGGGCGGGCACGTAACCGACGTTCATCGATTTCTTGTTTGCAGTACATACACATGCCATAAGTTCCTTCTTTTATTCGTTTGAAAGCTCCTTCAATATCTCGAAGAGATTTATCAAGAGCATCTTCTAAAGAAAGGTTATCACTATACCGAGCGACTTCTAAAGCATTTTCTCCTTCCTCATCTCCCAAATTGGGAAAATAGACTTCTGAAGTCGTTGTTTGAGGATTGCGGTGAGAAAATTGGGAGAGTTCTTTTTCCAATTTTTCTTTTTCCGCCATCATAAGTTGTTTCATTTCCTCAATGAATTGTGGTGTCATAAAAAAGAGATTTACAAAGCGGAATGTTTCTCTCAGAATAGCAGATAAAGAGAAAAAAACAAGCTGCTGCGAATGAGATATTGTTTATTCAAACTGAGAAAAAACTCTTAAATAAAAAAAGAGGGCTAACGCTCTATAAGTAAAGATTAAAAGCGTGCCCCCCAAGGGGGCCCGATGTCCGGCAGATGCCGGGCTTTGCAAAAAAGATTTTTTTTGCAAGGCTCGACATCTGTCCAAATCAAAAGGGTCCAAGACGACTCTACTTCTCTACCAATCATTGGTCTTGTCCGGGACGGCAGGCAAGCTAGCCGTATAATTGGACGGACCGAGCTGCTTTTGTTTTTGTTTTTGTGGACTTTTTTGGTCCAATTCGCAAACTGACAAGTAAAGAAGTGGGATATTCTCCGAAAGTAAAAAAGAGCAAATGTTATTTGATAAAACTTTTTATCAAATAATTCCTTCGGAAAACTTCCTGTGGAGTCTAAGTTGAAAAGAACGTTTTGGATCTTTTTTGATCCTAAATATAGTTTACCTGTTTGAACACTAAAAGTCAACAATCAATATTTTCTTTTAAAAACGTTATTTTTTGATTATTTATGATTTTGGATGTTGTATAACCATAAAGTTATCCACAATTTTTTGTGTTTGTGCATATGTTATCCACATGGTTGTTTTTAATAGCAAAAGAGGAATTTTTTTCCCGTGATTGTTTTAAAAATTCCTATTTGTTGAAAATTTTTTGTGAGATTTAATAAAATGTTTGATTCTATTGAATGTTTTTCTTCCAAAAGAAAGAACGATGCTTGAGGTGGAAAAAAAATAGCCACAGGATTCTTTGCACATGTTTTTTGTCCATCTTTTTTATCAGAACCAAGCCAAAAGTGTAAAAGTTCCTCATTGGTCGATAGATATGAATCTGACTCGCGATTTGTTCCTATGAGAGATCCTACAGCTGTTTGAACACGCATAGATTGATTTCCTTCAATATTTGTTTGTTCTACAACGGTATTTGCCGGATCTATGATGATTTCCTGTGCAGAAGTTCCATCCGGAAGAAGAAGAGGTCGAATGATTGGTTTTTGAAACGCAGACGCTATTTTTAAAATTGTCTCAAGAAGGTTTGATTTTTCCGTTTTGAATTGAAGAATAAAATGAGGATTCTTCATATCTGTTTGTGTAAAAGCAATGATTCCCCCTTGTTTTTCCAGAGTTTCTTTTAAGGAAGAAAGCATGTCTGCATGAATTGGTTCAATTAAACGGTTGAGTTTTGTGAGAATAAAAAATAATTCATCCATGGAAAATGGAGAAAATGTTATAGCGGCGATTGTTTTTTGAGGAAGAACAGGAAGAGATGGTGATGATACTTCTTTTTCACGTGGAAGGTAAAAAGTATATCCTTTTGCAACAGAATATAATGAACTGCGAAATATTTTTTGATCTTCAAAAAAGAGAATGGAACCAAGTGATCCTGGAAAAAGAGCTTTTGTTTCAAGATGAAGTGTTTTTTTTGGAGAAAATGGAAGGGGGTGTTCAGATAAAAGAAAAATATTTCGATCAAGTTGTTGGATCGAAATTCCATATATTTCTAATTTGTGAACAGGAATATTTGATTCTGATGTTCGAATAATAACAGCTGTTGAGCCATCTTTGAGAAGAAAAATAGCTAAATCCCCTTTTGTAAATGGGAGAATATCTCGTAGAAAAAATGGGCGGTGCGAGATAAGAGGAATATGTCCAAAATCACGTAAAAGTGTATCCCAATGATTTTTTTCAGGAACAAGATGAATAATGACTCCTGTTTCATCTGGAGCATAAGAAGAAAGGAGATCGCGAGTGAACCATAAAACAGCGAGGATCCACATAAGAATAATCCATATTCCTAGAACAATTCCGTATGTCCAAACAACCCGCCGTCGATGGCGGGTTGTTTTGGATCCGTGTAGTGGAATATTCAGGTACACAACCCTAGATTAATTTTGTGGAGGTTTGAGTGGTTGAGGTGGTGAAGATTGACGTTCTGGATAAACATTTCCTGGAGCGTCTTTCATAGAAAGATTAATGCGTCCCAAATCATCAATTTCTGTGACTTTTACAAAGATTTGATCTCCAACTTTGACAATATCTGAAACTTTATTGACGCGCCAAGGAGCAAGAGCACTGATGTGAACAAGACCTTCTTTTTTTGGAAGAAATTCTACAAAGGCACCAAAGTCCATGAGTCTCGTTACTTTTCCTTTAAAAATTTCACCTGCTTTTGCTTCTCGAGTAAGATCTTTGATCCAGGATTCTGCTTTTTGTGCCCCTTCTGCATTGGTCGAAGTGATCATGACTAGTCCATCATCTTCTATATCAATGGATTGAACGCCTGTGGTTGCAATAATTTCATTGATCATTTTTCCTCCAGGACCAATTACATCACCAATGTATTCTGGATTAATACGAAGGGTAATAATACGTGGTGCATAAGGAGAAAGATCTGGTCGTGGTTCAGCAAGAACAGACAACATACGATCCAAAACAGTAAAACGAGCCTCTTTTGCTTGATGAACAGCTTCTTCAACCATTTCACGAGTGAGACCAATCGTCTTGGTATCCATTTGAATAGCGGTAATTCCTTTTTTGGTTCCTGCAATTTTGAAATCCATTCCTCCACTAGCATCTTCCAAATCTTGAAGATCAGTAAATACTTTCCATTTTCCTTCAGAATTGCTTGCTAAACCCATGGCAATACCAGCCACCGGTGCTTTAATAGGAACACCAGCATCCATAAGAGCAAGTGTTGTTCCACAAGTTGATGCCATAGAACTTGATCCATTTGAGCCAAACACTTCAGAAACAACACGAATGGTGTACGGGAATGATTCTTTATCAGGCATCACAACAGAGAGGGCTTTTTCTGCGAGTGCTCCATGACCAATTTCACGTCGACCTGGTCCGCGCATGGGTTTTACTTCCCCAACCGAATATGGAGGAAAATTATAATGGTGCATGAATCGTTTTTTGCCAACATATTCCATGCCATCAAGGGTTTGTTCATCTCCAGGGGCTCCAAGAGTCACTACAGAAAGGACTTGTGTTTCTCCGCGTTTAAAATGAGCAGAACCATGAACTCGCGGAAGCATTTGAACTTCGCAAATAAGAGGACGAATTTCATTTAAAGATCTTCCATCCACACGCTTCCCTTCTTCAAGAATGGATTGAGTGACCATTTCTTCAATGATTTCATCAACCAATCCAAGTCCAAATCGGAAATCTTCCGGAGCGACATTTTTTTCCAAAAGAAACTCTTTTAACAGATCTTTAACTCGACGTTTTTCTTCTCGACGTTCAGATTTCGTGGCTTTTGGTTTGCTGAAAAAAAGTTCACGTGTTTTTTCTTTGATAAAAGATTTTGCAAGAGATTCTATGTTTTGTTTTTTTACCTTTGATTCTTCATCAATATTTTCTGAAATTTGGATTTTTGGTTTTCCAACTTCTACACGTACCTGTTCAATGAGTTCGATTGGTTTTTGTAAATGTTTTTGTCCAAACCAAAAAGCATCAAGAACAACATCTTCCGGGGCTTCGTTTGCTCCAGCTTCAACCATAATGATTCGTTCTGGAGTTCCGGCAAATGCCAGATCAAGAAGAGAAGATTCTCGTGCTTGATAACTTGGATTTATGACCCATTCTCCATTGTTTTGACCAATACGAATACCGGCAATTGGGCCATTCCATGGAATCTGACTCATGTGTAAAGCACAGCTCGCTGCAATAAGACCGATGGTATCTGGATCATTTTCTCCATCAAACGCAAGACAAGTGATAATCACCTGAATTTCATTACGTATGCGATCATCAAATAATGGACGGATTGCTCGGTCAATCGCACGACCTGTGAGAATAGCTTCATCAGTTGGACGGCCTTCTTTTTTAATAAAACGGCTGCCTTTGATGCGACCGGCTGCATAAAGTCGCTCTTCATATTCAACAGTCAATGGGAAAAAATCCATGCCTTCTCGTGCGGTTTCACTCATGGTTGCAGCAGCAAGAACGACGGTGTCTCCATATTGAACCGTACAACTTCCTCCAGCTTGTTCTGCGTATTTTCCTGTTTCAATGATGAGTTTTTTTCCTCCCCATTCTGTTTCAAAATGTTTAATCATATGGTAATCCCTTTTTATTCTTTCTCGATTAAAATTTCTCCTCCCCTTGGCGGACGCATAGGTCCGCGTCTGGTTGGTCCAATGAGAAATTTTTTTGTTTGATCAGACATGTTTGTATAAACATCTGCTGCTTCGATAAGGCGGGATGATGTTGTTTCTCGAAAACTCATGACATGCATCATGCGTCCGCGGCTTTGAACATAATCGCTGAGATAAATAAAGTCGCCATCACCTGAAACAAGAACAATGACATCAAGCATATCAAGCATACGAATAACGTCTACAGTAAGACCAACATCCCAATCCGCTTTTTTTTGTCCGGAAAGATATTCCATCAGTTCTTTTTCGCGCAGTTTGATGCCGGCATTTGAAAGAGCATCAATAAATGGTTTTTCTTCTTCTGATTTGGTGCGAACGACGTACGCAATGGCTTGAATGAGTTTGCACTCCCCAACAGCCTCTTTAACAATATTGTTAAAATTCACTTTGCGCCCGAAAATACTGCGGGCACTGTAATACATATTTTGCGTGTCTATAAAAACACCGACACGCTGGTCCGAATAGGACAACATAGAAAGATCTAATAAGGAAAGACGCCCCGCATCCTTTTTCAGGAGTGCGGGGCGTTTATTTATTTCAAACCAAGGTTTTCTTTGAGCGTCTGCCACGCTTTTTTGTCTTCACGCTCCAAATATTTGAGCAAGCGGCGACGTTCGTTTACTTTTTTGATTAAACCACGGCGGCTGGAATAATCTTTTTTGTGCATCCGTAAGTGGTTGGTCAATTCTTTGATTTCTGAGCTAAGAATGGCAACTTGAACCTGCGGAGAACCTGTATCAGAATCATGAGTTTTGTATTTATCGATGACGGACTGTTTTTGTTTCGGGGTGAGCATAAGAAAATAGAAATGACGGATTTCCGAGTGAAAGGAGCTCAAGCCTCTTACCAAGAGAACCGTTTGATCTTAATTATAAACGAAATTTAGCACGAGATTTGAAAAAACGTCAAGAAAATTAAATACCAACTTTAAAATGACAGACATCTCCGTCCTGCATCAGATATATTTTTCCTTCTACACGCAGTTTACCTGTTTCTCTGGCTCCTGCTTCTCCAAGTTCCACAAAATCTTTCCATTGGATAATTTCTGCACAAATAAAGGCTTTTTCAAAGTCTGTATGAATGACCCCAGCTGCTTGTGGAGCTTTGGTTCCTTTGGAAACAGTCCAGGCGCGAGTTTCTTTTTCTCCAGATGTAAAATAAGTCATGAGATTTAAAAGTTCGTAGCATTTTTGAATCACACGATCGAGTCCTGATTCTGAAAGTCCCATGGAGTCGAGAAACATTTGTTGTTCCTCTGACGGCATGTCAACTAATTCCGATTCAATTTTAATGCTGATAGGCATGGCAAGACGGTCAGGACCAAGTGGACTTTCCCAATTTATGTTTGCCGATACAGTTGTCGTTTCTCCCGTGTTTATTACATAAAGGGTTGGTTTGAGAGTAAGAAGTTGCATGCCGTGAATGGCTTTTTTTTCCTCTTCTTCTAAAGGAACAGAACGAGCTGAAATTCCAGCTTGTAGTCCTGCGAGGATTTTGGATAAAGCACTTTCTTCCTCTTCTAATTCTTTTGTTTTTCCAGATTTCATTTTGCCTAGAATACCATTCAAACGTTTTTGAACCGTATCCAGATCTGCCATGGCAAGTTCAAGTTCAATGATTTCTACATCTCGAAGTGGATTTACATCTCCACTGACATGATGCACATTTGAATCTTCGAATGCACGAACCACATGGGCAATCATGTCTACTTCACGGATATTTGCAAGAAATTTATTTCCAAGTCCTTCCCCTTTGTGTGCACCAGCTACAAGACCAGCAATATCAACAAATTCAATAGCTGTTGGAATAGTTTTTTGAGATTTGGAAACCTCGGAAAGTTGTTTTAAACGCAGATCTGGAACTTCAACAACACCGACGTTTGATTCAATTGTGCAAAAAGGAAAGTTTTCGCACGGAACCTGTTTTTTGGTGAGAGTTTTAAATAAAGTAGATTTTCCTACATTTGGAAGACCAACAATACCGACTTGTAGCATACACAAAAAGTATAGAGGTTGGTTTGTTTTGTGTCGAATATTATATTGTTAGTAATATTTGACAAAATGTTTCTTTTATAATATCCTTGAACGTCGGTCTTTCATAAACTGCTATTTTCGCTCCCGAGGAATTTCTCGTGAGTGTTGTGGTGTCCTGTGTGGCAGTTGTAGCACTCATGTCTATATCTAGGACAACAAGAGGATTCCAGTTGTTCATAGAGAGGACGGATACTAACTATTCTGTTTTTTTGATGTTTTTTGTATTGAAGATCATAGCTGATTTGATCGCTTACGCTATGGTTGTGGGGCGGGGTTAATATCTCTCTCATTTGAGTTGAACAAAAAAAGGAGAATGCTATGCTTGCGAATTTGATGATCGTATTGACATGGTTCATTGTTGGAGCCTATATAATGAAAGGCTCATGGAATGGATTCAACCCTGTCGGAAAGGTAATTATCATCTTTCTGACGATCGTACAGACCGGACTGCTTGTTTTCGAGGACGCGGCATTCATCCCGTTCACGATTTTCATATCCACCATCCAGTTGATGATTTGGCGGGTCATGAGAAATCAAAAAGGGATCGCCAAAGTCGAGAAGGATTGTTCCGATTTCGGAGAAAAAATGCGGCAAATAAATCCACATTTTGATATCGAAAATTGGAAACCTATAATTTTTGCAATCAGTTTCGTGATGATGGTCACCATCGACATCATCGCATATGTTATGGTCAAGATTTTTTGACCTTTTAACCCAATCTGAGCGGCGTCATGTGGATGCCGCTTTTTGAATTGTCATTTTTATTTGACATTTTTTAATTTTTTCGATATAATTAAACAAATAAATCTATTATTTTTCTTCATATGCGTGGAGAAATACGTTCCCAGGAAGATTTGGCAAAATTTCAAGTTGGTGGAAACAAACATGAAAAATCAAACCCTCTTCCGGAAGGATCCTTATTTGGAAGTGAATTTTTAAAACAAAAACAAAGAGCAAAAGAAATTCCACCTGCTATACCTGCAGAAAAAGTTGAGTCTCTTTGGGGTGGAATTAAATTTTCAGAATCGTCTGTTACTGAACAATCCCCTGTTGGTGCATCTAAAGCTGAATTAGGAAAGAAAAAAGAAAGGGGAGGTGTTATGGAATCTTTCGGTCAATTATATGATCGACTTGCAAGAGGTCTTTTACATCAGATTGATCTTGTTCAATGGGGATCGAAAAATGAAGAAGAAGTAATGGCGGCAAAACACGCTATTCAAGAACGTGGGGGAATAAATCAGGCTCGTCTACAGGCTATTGATTTAAAAATTCAATCATTGAAAGCTGATCGGGTGTTAACAAATGACACAAGAACACAAGATCGTCTTTCAAGAGGTATTGCTGAATTTGAAGAAAAACGAAAACAATTAGTGAAACAAATGACTTAAAAAAACTAATTTTAAAAAACAGCATCAGAAAGATGCTGTTTTTTGATTGGGAAATAAATTCCAAGGAAATATTTTTGGCGGGTTGCTGAAAAAAGCAAGTTCTTCTTTTTTTGTCGGGTGTTCAAAAGAGAGTTCTGTTGCCCACAAAGCTAATTGCTGTCCTGGTTTGTTTAAATTTTTTCCATATTTTTGATCACCCCAAAGCGGATGTCCTATTTCAGTAAATTGAACACGAATTTGATGAGAACGTCCTGTTTCCAACTGGATTTTTATAAGACTTAATTCATCTTTTGTTTCTATGAGTTCATAATTCAAAATGGCTTTTTTGGCTGCAGAGTTTGCTTCTTCGGTTACATATACCGTATTGGTGCGTTCATTTTTTTCCAAAAAATGAACAAGTCGTCCTTGTTTAATGGTTGGAATTTCATGAACAATTGCAAGATATATTTTTTCAAATGTACGATTTCGTATTTGTTCAGATAAACGAGCAGCCGCTTTGGATGTTTTTGCAAACACCATTACACCCCCGACCGGACGGTCGAGGCGATGGACAAGTCCAAGAAAAACATTTCCAGGTTTTCTATCACGTTCTTTGATGAATATTTTGAGTTCGGATAAAAGATCCGGATCACGACTTTCATCTTCTTGAACAGGAATATTGATGGGTTTTTCAACAACCATAAGATGGTTGTCTTCGAAGAGAATGTGTGGGGTCATAGAAAGCGTTTTTGACAGCGTAATTGTTTTTGCAAAATAATGCCAGGATAATCTTGAAATAAAAAATTCCGTCTTTTTGGTGGAATTTTTTTATCATAAGACTACAAAAAACACCGACCAGAAGTCGATGTCTTTTGTGGTGGACCGTAACGGGATCGAACCGTTGACCTCTTCCATGCCATGGAAGCGCTCTACCAGCTGAGCTAACGGCCCTTAATTATGTAGATTTTTCCAAAAAGTTCTATGACGAACAGAATACTGTTTGTCGCACCTCTGGTCAAGGAGTTGAACTCAGGACTGCTGGAATTTGAGTTTCCTGTTTACCGATTTTGAGATGATTGAGTCTGGTTTTTATGAGAGGATCATCAGGATTTAACTCAAGCACCTTTTGTATCTGTTCAATGGCAGCAGAAATATTTCCTTCACGTTCATAAATAGAAGCAAGAAACCAACGAGCATTACTGAAAGATGGAACAAGTATAATGGTATGTTCAAATGTTTGCCGCGCTCTTTCCAAATCTTTTGGATTTCCTCGTCGGAGATATAACAGTCCGAGTTGAAAAGCAGCACCGACATCCTCTGGATGATATTGAAGAACACTTTCCATCTTTCCAATCGCGTCATCTAAACGTCCTTCACGTTCAAAAGCAATGGCAAGTTCGTAATGAGCCGGCGCAAAATCTTTTTTCAGATCAAGAGCAGTTTGAAATGCAATGACGGCCTGTTCAAGAGCTGTATACATTTTTGTTTCTGTATCTTTACGAATAGTTTCATCTTCTGCTGCTGTGAGAGGGTGTAGATTTTCTGCGAGTGCAAGATATGTTTTTCCCAACTCAGTTTGTACGGTTGGATCTGTTGGTGCAAGGATTGCTTCTTGTTTAAATGCCGTAATCGAAAAGATTTCAGCCTTATCAATAAATGGTATGAGTTCCTGATAAACAATGCCGCGAACATGCCAGTTTGCTGCATTTAACGGATCAAGCTCTGTTGCTTGAATAGCTGCCTGTATGCTCGCTGCTGTTAGAGATTGAATATGGGTTTGTTCTCCTTCTCCTATAGATTTGTTTTTGAAAGACTCGATATATTCTTTAAGTCTCAACAAAAGAGTTTGTGCAAGAACACGATGATATGTGTCATTATGTCGATTCAGATTTATGGCGAGATCAAGATGGTGTAAAACTTCTTCCGTATCGTTCTTTTTTTGTTGAAGACGGATGCTGTTTGTAAATGCAATTTCCGCTTGATAACGTTGAATAAAAACAAAAAAAATCGTTGTTGTTCCAATGGAAAGAAGAATAAAAACAAAAAAAATCGTAAGGACTATATGTGGACGTTTGGCAAAAGAAACAGAAATATATTTTTCTGTCATATTGGCAGAGAGAAGACCTGCGAGAATGACAAAAAGAAATGAAAGAGTAAAGTTTGACGGATAAAGAATTCCAGAAAGAATGATACCCGTCCAGGCACTGAGAAGAATAATTTGGATTGACCAATTTGAGTGTTTATATGCAACAAGAGAAATAGTGTTTCCAACAAGAACGAGAATAAAAAAGAAGAGAAGAATACAAGGAATAATTCCTAGGGTTGCTAATAAGGTTAAAAAATGAGACGAACCGCGATCAAATGCTACATTCCAAAATGAGGTTGTATTCAATTCTACAGGTCGAAAACGAGTACTATCAAACAGAAATGTTCCTGGTCCAGAACCAAAGGACGAAGAAAAAGTTTTTAGACTTTTTTGTACAATATCCCAGCTTGTTTTTGTACTTAATGTTGTTTCGATAGGAAGATTAATATGAAGCGGTGACGGAAAAAAGAGAAAGAAAAAAGAAATAGCACAGACAAGCATGAAAATAAATGTCCTTCCATGGATGAAAATTTCTTTTGCATGAATAAATGTAAAAAAAAGAAGAACAGTATGACCTAAGAGAAGAATAATCCAAAGAATCCAATAATGGATAGCAAGCAAGGAGACAATGGTAAAAATTGAGAGAAAAAGAGCAAGAAGGTTTTCCACCCACCCCATCCAGTTTTTTGAAATAAGATTTGGTTCCCGATCTTGAAAAAGGAGAAATCCGTTTCCAAGCGTGCAAGTGACAGCAAGAAAAATACCAAACGCATTGAGTGAACCAATGAAATTGAAAAGAGGAGTTCTTGCAAAATCAAATGGAAGAACAAACCATCCAAAGAGTTGAAAACACCCAATCGTGGCCGTTAAAAAACTAGAAAAAATACAGGCAAAAAGGAGATTTTTTACGAAAGCTATTTCATGTCCAAGTTGGGTGAGAAGAAGAAAAAGAAGAAAAAACAATCCAAAAGAAAAAACGCTTGTATATTCTTGTGCGGAGGTTCCAATCCAGGAAAGAAATCCTCCTTGAGAAAGAATCGCGGCAATAATGGTCGTGAGAAAAAATAATACTGCCAATAAGTGAGATGTTTGGTGTCGCCAAATAATTTTCCGTTCTAAAAGAATAGATCCTATCCAAAAAAGAACAGCAGGAAGAATAAGAATCGTTGCAAGCGTTTGTTTACTTACTTCAAGAACATCCAGACTATACGGAAGAAAAAAGAGAGGAATGAACAAGAAAAGAAGAAAAAGACATCCTTTAGATGCTTGAAAACAAAAAAGCGAAAAAAAATTTGGTTGATGATGAAAAAAAGAAGTCCATCTCATACAGATACAGATCTCTGATTGATTTATTTTAACACAATCACGAAGATCGTTGTGAAATACAAAATACGCCGGAGTGGGGTCCTGCGTATTTTGTTATGAGATTGTGAGACCAGAATGAAAAGAACAAAACAAACATTCTGGACATGGGATTGCGTTGGAAAAAAAGTTTCTTCAACGCAGGAGAACGGACGATTTATCATCATCCATTCGGTCTGCATGGGAGAATTATGGTTGTGGTGATTCCGTGGCAGATTCTTGTGAATTTGCAGTTGTTTCAGGTTGGATTTCACTTTCATTATTTGTTTGTGTTGTTTCTTCCGGAACTCGAGTGTCTGTAGTAGGGATAGGTTGGTCTGTGATATCTTCATCATCTAAAATTTTCTCGACTGGTACTTCCCCACCCATTTCTTCTCCTAATTCTAATTCTTCAGATGTTTCTGTTTGTGCTGTTTCATCTTCTGGTGAAATAGGTTCGGTTGGTTCAAAATCTTTACGATATCCTGCTGCCATCCAGTCAAATGTGATACCGGAATCAACTCCTCCTGCTTGTCGGACAACAAAACCGTTTTGATCTTGGGACACGACATAAAGGGTAATAGGACCGTGCGGGGTGACAATGACTCGCAAGGGAGCTGTCGGGGAAATAACATCATTAAACGCAGGCTGAATTTCCTCAAAATGAATAATACTCTCTCCTGCTTCCAAGGTTGCTGTTCCCATGAGAGTAATAACGACTTCTGGAGAAGTAACAGCTGCTGTTTCTACCTTTTCGTTTTGATGACTTGTAATAACTGTTTTTAAAAGTCCTTCAGTTCGAATTGTTCCATCTTCTTCTATAGACCATCGATCTGCAATTCCTGCTATTTTTCTGATACTCAGAAGATCATTTCCGTTGAGATAAATGTTACCATTTAGGTTCAATGAACTGAATGATGCCTGGCCATTATCTGTAAACTCGGATGCGTCATTCGTTGTTCCAGGCATGTTGGTCAATGATCCTCCATTATAATAGGTGAGATTTACAAAGGTCATGATTGTTCCCTGTTTATCTCCTTCCACAAACGGTTCAAGGGCATATCCGATAATTTGACCTGGTTCTGTTGCTTTCATGGCATATCCAGAAGTAGAAGAGATTGTGAGTGGATCTCCAATTTGGATAGCTCCATTTTCTGATATGACTTTTGTGGGTACACGTCCGGCTAACGCAATAGGATAATGTTTTTCTTTGAGATCACCAGCAAGAAATCCAGGTTTTGTCGAAACAATTCCGGCAAGTTTCAATGCTTCTCCTCTTATTCCGCGACGAATTGAACTGTCTTTTTCTGCAAAGACGACGACATCTCCTGCTTCCAAAGATTCATCTGACGGGAATGTTTCTGCAAAATCATAAGAACCAGATCCCCATCCAGCGGCATTTGTTCGCATAAAGCCCATTTCAGAAGGATTTGATTCAGATATAGGTTGACTATCATAATAAATATAAGCGGAAGTTTGTTTCATTCCCTTTTCTGATGGATAGAGATGACCACCAACAACAACATCTCCGTTGACTGATAATGTTCCTTGATTTGAAAGAGAGGCGATTTCTGAATCTGAGGTGTTACGAAATGAGAGACGATACTCATCCGTGCCCTCAACATAAGTTGCAAGATTCATAGAAACATCATCTGCAGAAGATCCATTCCAAACAGAACCGCGCAAAGAAAGAACTGGAGATGTAAGAAGCGGCTTTGTTTCATTTGCTTCATCCAAATGCATTAACTGGACACCGTCTGGAAGAATAGCTGAACCATTTTCACTTAAAAAGGTTTGTAATCCATTCCATCCTGGTTGAATAAATGTCTGAATAACACCAGTATCAGTTGTATTTGGTTCCAAGGCTCGTCCAATCATCATTCCAGCTCCATGTGCCTTTTTTGCAACTCCAGGGACAGAAGAAAGCGTGAGATAGTCTCCAGGTAAAATAGGACCACCTTCATTGTTTACACGCAAAGGAACTTGTCCTAAAAGGGCAACTGGCACAAATGTTTGATTCTGTTCCCAACCATCAAATGCATTTCCCAAAACGTTTGGGGCATTTGAAAGAGCACCAATAATATTCATTCCCGTTGAGGCAGGGTGAACTTGATTATCTGCATCAAGGGCAACAACATCACCAGAAACAAATTGAGAACGATCTCCGGGAAATAATTCCGCGTAGTCCGCAGCCCCAGAAGTAAGAGTGACTCCACCTGCCCCATTTCCTTCAATGGCACCAATGACAGTTCCATCTCCATCACGCAATTCAAGAAGATTGCAAGAAGAAGTTGGATTCGAATCAATACACCCTTGAAGATAAACTCCTTGTCGATTATCTAATCCTCCATCATTAAAAAAACCGCCAGCAAAACCAGCAAAATTTGCTTCAAGGCGCATGAGATCTGACACCCCAAGTTGACCGCTGATAAAAAGATCATCACCACCTACGGTAAAAACGCCATCCGTAATATCTTCAGAGGTGGCACCAACAAGAACATTGTCTAAAAAGGTTGCATTTCCGGCATTATCTGCTGTATAAATCGAATAATCATTTGAGCTTCCTGTGACACTTGCCACATAAACTCCATAGGCATTTGTGGCCTGAACTTCACTCACATAAACCCCATAGGCGGAGGTGAAGCTCGCGGCTCCGGCATCCGTAAAACTTACGTCAAGACCTCTGGCATCATTGATCGTTCCAGCTCCGGAATTATCATCCGCGGAAAGATAAATACCCTTAAAATTTGTAACCGCTATTCCTGATCCCGGGATAAATCTTCCATCAATAAATTCCACATTTGAAATAGTTGCACTATTAATGGAATGTCCTTCTCCAATGGAAAATCGATGACCAATAAGATTATCTAAATTTGTGATATTTCCTGTAGTAAAATCTGTTAATCTACCATAAATATTTGTATTTCCTGTTGGGGTAATTCCCGGAGCATTTGGATCCCAATTTGCACGAACATAATCTCCAACAAGGGTATAATCCTGCGAAGTAACACTTACATTTGATTCGGTGTTTGTATAAAGACCGACATCCTGCCGATCTGTAAGTAATGTGCCTGTAAATGTATTTTTTAACATACCATTTATTCCGGTTGTTAAAGTTCCCCCCGCATTTAAAATATCGATATCCTGGTTGAATTCTCCAAGAATTTTCAAACCGTCGTCGCCATAAATAGTCCCATTGACTCCAAGGGCATCCTCCATGTAAACATCGTTTCCACTTAAAGAAAATTCCGTTGAACTTATGGACTCGCTGTCATTTCCAACATAGACATCCCCTCCGCTAAAAAACCATCCGTCTGTATCCAAATACGATAAGCTCCCGCTATTGGTCGCGTCAGAGGCATAAAAGGTGATGGTGGGATTGTTTGCGTCACTAGCTCCATCACCAATTCGAAGAGTATTAATATCCACATCCACAGAAAATGGGGCGGTTAAACTAGTATTCCCAATTGCTAAATCATCTGAAGTCGATGTGAGATAAGAAACTGTGCCACCATCAGTAAAGAGACTACTTGCACTTGCACGAAGATAATTCAATGCATCAATAATTCCACGATCACCTGCATCAAAGCTACTTAGATCAGTATCTGAAAGAGAAAGAGGGATCGCAGCAGTGAGATTATCATCGTCAAAGGTAATATCTCGTCCAGCAGATAAAGTAAGATCCGATGTGGCTCCGGTTGAAGAAAGGGCTCCTGCCCCAACAAATATCAAACTATCAATATCTAAAATACTTCCTTCAACAGAAAGTTGACCAAGGTTCCCATCATCGTTAATTGTGATTGAACCAGTTGATCCAGAAATATCAAATTCATCAAAATCAATCACTCCTGCTGTTCCCAAAATAATATTTGTTCCTATGTTTATAGCATTGGTAAGTTCAGCGTCCGAAACATCAATTCCATCCATAATCCCTCCGCTAATTGCGCTTGTAATAATAAGAGCATCGGTCATGGACGCAGAAATATCTTCATCATTATGAATGCGCAGTCCTGCCTTGTAAGAACCAACCGCAGCATTTAGTGTGGCTTCGCCATAAATCGAAAGCCCAATCAGATCCGCGTCCGCATCATTGGCCACTAAAGTAATTTTTTCCGCAACAAACTCATCCCCTGTTCCAGCTCCATCATTAATCGTTAGTCTATTATTAACTCCGGTAAAAATTCCACCCGCGATATTTGTATCAATATTAATATCAAGAACGCCATCTGTAACAAGAGAAGCGTTACTTGTAATGTCTATTTCTGATTCAGTGGCTAATGTAAAAAGATAATCATCTTCGGAATCGAGTGTAATATCCCCTGTGCCTGACTTTAAATTTAAGGAGGTTGTACTGGTATTGTTCCCAATCGTGACTATTTTAGCATTTGTTCCATTGGCAAGGTTAACAGCTCCGGTTGTTCCAGAATCTATGGTCATCGCGCTTGATGTGGTGGAAGTTATAGAACCGTCCGCAGAAAAATTTAAAATAGCATCACTTATAATAATGGTTCCATCTGAATCAAATGTTAAACGATCTGCACCATCTCCAATGGTTGTTGCTTGGGCAAAGGTAAGATCACCCCCTGTCAAAAGAAAATCATCACTATCCAAATACGATAAGCTTCCGCTATTGGTAGCATCTGAGGCATAGAATGTGATTGTTGGATCGTTGGTATCACTTGTTCCATCTCCCACTCGCAGGATGTTGGTATCAACGTCTATTGAGAAAGGGGCGACAAGGGTCGCTGCGCCAATGGCAAGATCATCCGTGGTAGACGTCAAATAAGTGACTGTTCCTCCATCGGTAAAAAGACTGCTTCCTCCAACAATGTCTGTTAAAAATGCAACCGTTCCAGATCCATTTTGAAAGGTAATCAACTG
>LCAH01000013.1 GCA_000996355.1 Candidatus Uhrbacteria bacterium GW2011_GWC2_41_11 | reverse complement strand
AATTTTGATATCATTCGGCCTGATCACAGGGTTTATAATGCCTGTGCTCTGGATACTTCTTGTATTGACATGGTTCACAGTTATTCAGAGGATTTTTTATGTATGGAAGACGATGGGAGAAGGATAATGTATACAAAAACTCTGGGTTGATTATTTAAAATTATTTCGGCAGACAAGCTGTTTTTTCTCTGCCGAAAGGCGACATTTGTCTGAGTTCTTTGATGATGCCGGGCATTATCCCGATCACCTTATCAATTTCTTCTTCAGTATTATAACGACTTAAAGAAAAACGGATTGAACCATGAACTGCTGTATACGAAAGCAACATCAGCATGAGAATGGAGAGAGCTCCTGTAAACCAAAACACAACCGCGTGCTCCACACTTACTCGTCTCCACCATGTACGAAAATTCGTTTGTGTAGATGTGCTGTCTTCAAAGAATGTTCCATCAAGACGAATGTGTGCACTTGTTCCTTTTGCAGTAAACAACCCAGCCATTTTTTGTGCATAGAGAGCCATTCCATATCCTTTCTCTCTTACATAAATAGATTGAGTCAGATTCAAATTTCCTCCCGCTCCTGAATACGCAAAAGCCGCAAGAAAAGTCGCAAGAGAAACTCCTTCAGGAATCAAATGATTTCCGCTTGCAAATCCGACAAGTCCATGGGCAAGTGCTGTCCAATCTACGGAACGTGCCATCACAACTGCGAGCAAAAAGATGAATGGCACTCCTGCGAGAATAATAGTTTTTGTGAGTGTTTCCATTACCCCATAAACCGTACGACCGACAGAAAGAATCATTCCAATCAAAAGAAGCATGGGAATGGCAATCCAGCGCGCATCCTGAATCCCCACAAGAAAAGCAACTACATGCGCGGAAGCGGAAATAATGCCCGGAAGTCCAAATCCGATAAATGTGGAAAAAATGAACCAGATAGGGACGAATTTCCACAAATGTCCAATTCCAACGAATACGCTTTCTCCTTTTACGAGCGCATATCGTTCAATTTCCATGTTGATAAAATACTGAAACGTAATTCCAATAACCGCCGCCCAAGCAATACCAAGCCCATGGTTCGCTGCAAGATATGGCCAAAGAATGACTTCCCCGGATCCAAGTCCTAATGCCAAAATCAAAAAACTTGGACCAATAAGTTGTCGCAATGATGGGGCAGATGGAAATAATTTGTATTCATGAGGAGAAGACATACTTCAACAGTATATCGCATATGGATCAATTTTTTCTATGCAAAATTTCTTTCGAAGAAAAAAAATGTTAAAATAATCTTATATGAATCTTTCATCTGAAATGGATATTTGATCCAAAAACGTATTTATATTTATGTCTTTTCAAGAATATCCTGTTTCTTCAATTGAACATCAGGTTGACTATCATGCAGATTCGATTTCAAAACTCAAACAAATCCAAGATCTTTTAAGACAAGAAGGAATTTCAACTCAAACAATAGAGATTCCTCACGGAACAATATTTAAACACGCGATTCTTTTCCCATATCAATACACAGGATCTGAACCACTGGTACGTGCTTATCGAGGTATCAATCAACTTGACACTTCTCTTTTACAACAAGTTTCTTATGCCCTACGCTCTCGTGAAGAAAACGCAGATTCCATACAAATTCTTGAACATGCAAGACAAGAAGTTGCACTCCTTACTTCACAACCAACTTATAAAAATCTCCTTAAATACATAGAAGCTGTTTGGCCAGATCTCACCGATAAGGAAATTCGACGTCTTCAAGAAGATCTTGAATCTATCGAAGACGACGTATTATCTGGATTTTCTCTTCGTCTCTGTCTTGTTCATAAAACATTTGGTTTTACCGGAGGTCATTATACAGATACAGGAATTCCTCCCTATATTTCTGTTTCAACAGACCCAATCGAGGCGACAAATTATGGAGAAAAAGGACTTATGATTCTTGATCTTCCTCTTTCAAAATATGAAGCTTTAACAGGTAAAGCAAAAGGAGAAATATCTGTAAAAGGAGACATTCCCAAAGAATGGATTGTTGCTGTTTTACCTCGCACGACTCTTTTAAATTTAAAAAAAGAAGAACAAGAAAAAGACATCAACCAAACTTTGCGTGTTATAGAAACAAAAATTCCCCACAAAGTTTTAGAAGAAAAAGATGTGGAAGAACAATTTAAAATGATTCGCAAGCAAGAGGAAAAAGATGATCTCAAACACCATGAAGAAGATATTCGTGATATTCAGACACAACGGATAAAACGCCTCTTTCGAACGTATACAGATTTAACACCGACATCGGAAGAAATCATGCGTCTTCAAAAACAAGAATCTATCGATGCCTACACAGCGACAAAACGAGCACTATATGACATCCTTGCAACTCAATACGAAAAAGTGACAGGAAGATCACGAAAAGAACTTGAAGAATTCATGATTTTTGACACAGTCTGTGACCCATCAACGTATATCACACAAGACTTATATTATGAACGAAAGGTTGTAACAGAAACGATGTTAAAAAAGCTTGCTCAACTTGTTACGTATCAAGAAATGCGTCAGAAAGATATGTAAAAGTTACGAACAAAAAAAGTGTGCTAAAATGATTGAGAACCTGATTTAAACCTCTATGAATCGAGAGAGACATTTTCCTGAATCATTCACCCAAACAACATTAAAACAAGATTCTTCCATCGCAAGACCTAAAGAATTTTCTCGTCTCTCATCTTTGGAAGAAACATTGAAACGGAAGTATGAAGACTTGATCAATATGCTTCCTCCTGAACCGCATCCGGATGCTTTTACTCGAATCGGTACACCAGAATCACGCACAAGAGACCAACATCACCAGGATGCACAAACTGTTCGTTTTGGACTTGAAAAAAAAGAAACTCCGGAACTTGCATTCGGAGATTTGTTGGAAGCGTTCATGCAAGTTGAGTTGTCTCGTCAAAACTGGTTTGGGGCACGATTTGTACGAGTAAGCAAATTTGACGATTATGACAATGGGATTGATGGTGTGCTTGAATGGCCTAGTGATCATCCGGAAACTTCTTTCCGTCTTGCACTCGATTTTACGGTTGCAGCAAATGACGATGTACTCAAAAAAAAACTTGGTAAACTTCAACGAGGAAATCGTGTCAGATATTTTCAATCTTCGGTAAAAGATGCACGAGGCCGAACATATGAAACGTCTCTTTCAAACCTTCCTATGGTGATTCTTGGGGTTGATCGGGCAACGCTCAGAAAAATCCTCGAAGAAACAAATACGGATAGAGAAAAACTTGCGGAACACCCCATTCGAGCCCTTCTTGTCGAACAAGCCGCCATTCAAACAGGTCTCCAAGTACGTGAATTATGCGCACGACTTGTTGGAAATACCATCGGTCGCGACGAAAAAATTTCGGAACGAATTCGTACTGCCGTACAAATGTATCGTGAAGGAATTAAATCAGATCGCGAATTTACGAAAAAAATCGACGTGGTTGCCGATTTATTTTCCGGAATTCCAAAAGAAGAACTCACGCAAGCTTTCCAAGACAAGGATCAAGCGGATCGTCTGTTTCAAATTTTACATGTCTACAAAAAAATCGAGGAAGCAAGAACACAAATCAAAGATGAGCTCACATCGGCAACTCAATGGGTAGGAGATTCAAGAACCCACAGGCGTCTTGCCGCCGGTTCTCCCGCTTTAAGCTTCTCCAGCTCACTGTTTATTCGCCAATTTTTTTGCTTCTTCTTCAGCCAAAATTCTCTTCAAAGCTTCTTGTTCCGCAATTCGTGCCGTTTGTTCAAGGGATTCTATCGCTGCCTGAACTTCTGTTGAAGATCCCTTGAGTCCTTTTAATTCTGGTGATGTTTTACTTTGTCCAAACATATCAAGTGATTATCATTGATTTGATTATACCAAAAAAAATCTATTTGGAAAATTGACTATTAAAAAACACATTCAGACAGAATGTGTTTTATTTTTATTTCTCTCAGAAACCAACTCCTGTCACAATCCGAACCGTGTGATTTAGATCAGGATTGATATAATACTGGAGTTCAAAATGAATCGGACCCTTGGTTATTCCGATATGGGGACCTGTGGAAAATTTCAGATTCACTTCTTCAACATGCCATCCGACATTTAAAGTCGCCATTGGGTCATAGTTGAAAAAATAGCATCCGTAAAAATCCACCGGATTATTCTGTGCCAGATAAACCTCGACCTCCAAAAAGGCACTGAACTTTCCCCAGGATCCGCCGGACCAGACGGAAAGAATTAGGGCATCTTTTCCCTCTTCCATCCAGTTGCCCATAAAACCGATTTGAGGGGCAACCCACATGTTTTCTGAACGCATTTTTGGTCCGGTATAAACCGCTACCATATCTTTTTCATGTCCGATTTCTGGAGTCCAAAAATAATGGATGGATGTCCGAAAGAAATTCTTTCCGGACAAAGGAATCTCCGCACCCAATGACGTGAGTGTCTGGGTTCCTGTCCAGGTCAATTCTTTCGCATGAATTGTTTGAATTCCAAAGAAAACAGAAAAAACCAGCACAAGGATCAACATTCCACTTTTTCGCATGGAAAAAACTCCTTTGAGAATTTCTCTTTTTTCGAACGAAAAGAACAAAAGACGCGATTGGATGTTTACATTATTTTTCTCTTTTGTCAATGATACCTGTATTTTTTGTTTTATTTTTTTATTGATTGCGGTATGATTATCTTTTATAAAAATGTAACGAAACCGTTCAAAATAGATGTGCAATAAAACATCTATTTTTTATGCCTGTACGTATTCATACGAGTCCTATTCATTTTTATCGCAAAGAACGCACGAATGCGGTAGAAACAAATGGACTTTTTGCCCTCGGTCTTCACCGTATTCTCACACACACAGGAGCGGGACTTCTCGGACTCTTCCTTCCTATTTTTCTTTTTCATCTTTTTCAAAATGATATTCGTTTTGTCCTTGCTTATGGTCTCTTGTATTACTTGCTCGCCGGTATATTTGAGCCGCTTGGCGCCATGATCATGACTCGTATTGGCCTTCCGCAAGCCATGCGATTAGGAACGGTTTTTTACATCCTATTCTTTGGAATACTCGCTTCAAAAAATCTTTCTGTTTCCGTGGTCGCATTTGGAAGTCTTGCCGCACTCGTCATTTGGCATGTTATTTATTGGATTCCATATCACACAGAATTCGCCGAAAGCGCAAATCCGAAACGTATGGGAAGAGCTGTTGGAACCATTGCTGCGGTTAGTTCATGTATTGGCATGATTCTTCCTATTATTTCCGGATCAATCATTACCATGTTTGGTTATTCGATTCTTTTTCTTATTGCCGCCGGCATTATTTTTTCTTCAGCTATTCCCCTCGGACGCATACGTGCCATCAAAGAACGATATGAATATACATTTATGCAAACCTTCCGAGAACTTTTTCATAAAAAACATCGGCGATTTCTTTTTATCTTTGCAGCTGAAGGAGCGGAAAGTGTCGTAGGATTTCTTGTCTGGCCGGTGTTTCTTTTTGAAGTGCTTGGAGAAAATTATATTCAAACGGGAATTATCACTGCACTTGTAACTTTATTGAGTATTCTCCTTCAAATGACCGTTGGAAAATGGATTGACAGCAAGCCTGATAATCAAAAACTTCTCAAAACAGGTATGAGTCTTACTTCTCTTGGATGGATCATCAAAGCATTCGTGCATTCCATGACACAAGTCATTTTTGCTGGAACTTTTCACAGTCTTGCCAGTATTCTCATGCGCACTCCATTTGAAGCATTGATGTATACCAAAGCCGCAGACGCAGGACATTATGTGGATGAATATACGGTTCTACGCGAGATGGCACTTTGTACCGGTCGTGTTATTATTCTTGGTGTTTTCCTTTTACTCTCTCCTATTTTCGACTATTGGATTGCGTTTCTTCTTACCGCATTGGTTACTTTTGCATTTGAACGTTTAAGTGCACATCCTCCGACTCTTCAGAATTGACTTTTTTCCTTTTTAGGAATAAAAATTTTTCGTTCGTTCTTTCACAAAAGTTATCAAAGGAGGGAGAAATGTTTACGGTTTTTGGCGGGCAGGATGTCGGTCTGAAAGCAAAAGATCTTCAGGACGGAAAAACCATGCTGGAAATGGCGGGATTTCAAGTTCCCGGAGGTATGGTTGTTGCCGCTGAAGTGTTTGATCGATTCATTGCAGAAAGGAATTTTACTGATTCAACGGGTATCTCTGTCATCGGATGGGTAGAACCAACCGAAGAAATCAAGACGATAAATCGAGAAATTCTTTCGCGCATGACTCCCGGGCAACCGTATGCTATTCGTTCTTCCGCACGCTCTGAACGCGGAGGTAATGGCATTTACGTAACCGATTTCTTCACGCCAAAAGGAGGCAAAGAAATTGATTCGAATCTCCATCGCCTTTGGATGAAACAGTGCGGAGTGTATTTCAGTGAATTCAGCATGGATGCGCGCATTTGGCGCCAGAAAGAAAATCTTCCCATGGGGATGGCTCTCCTCATTCAGTCAGCGGTTGCTGATTATGACGATTTTGATCAAGGATACTTTCCGATTCTTTCCGGTCGTGCATACACTATATATCACGGTCACCCATTGGTACGATTTACATCTGGTTTTGCATTCGAGTATACACTCGAAAGAAAACCAATTACAGAGCCCCCTCCCAGAGAAAAGTTTGTGAAGATGATCGAAGAACTTCCAGCTGCTCTCAGTCTTCGCGACGACATATTTTTAGACACAGATATTCCCTGGAAGAAGCTGTACGAAATCGGACCAAATATCCTCGAACACCTGTTCACATGCTTGAAACGATTACAAGAACAGCAGAACGGTCAGGATTTTTATCTCGAATGGGCAGTCCGCGGTTCAGATCCGGACGCTATCCACATTCTCCAATGTGCGCCGTATGACGATTTCAAAGAAACTATATGGTCGTCTGATGATGACATGGAAGAAGATGAATCGCTTCCAGAGAAAAAATCTTTGATTCAGAAACCCGGATATGTCCTTCTTGCCGAAGGAATTGATATCGTCAACTCCGGGACCAGAACCGGTCATTCCATTATTCTTCTCGAGAAATCAGAATGGTATCGAAACGGTGTCGCAATTCTCGAAAAAATCAACCTGGAACAGAAGGATTTCATTCTGATTCTTCCACAAGAAGCGTTCAGTTCCATGGCGTTTCCACCGCAATATTCAAGATTTGATGAAGGAAATTGGATCGACCGTCAAATTGGTCTGAGACACTTCAGTCATGCGGCAGCTGTTGTGGAAGACCAACACGAACCTGGTTTTTACGATGCACTGAATCTAGCAGCCTGCGGTTTGCCAATTGTCCGACATTCAGGAAATATGGGAGGGATGCATTTTCAGCAACTGTGTGAACGCACGGATATTCTCTTCCTCGGAGCTGAAGTTGATCTTCAAATTCTCATGCGTTTTCCATATAAATACCAGGATGGAGATAAAGAAAGAGGCATCATCATCTGGGAGATGGAAACAGAGATTGTGAACGATCCAAAAACTCGAACCGGGTGCTTATTCTTAAAAACACCCGAAAACAATCGATAAAAAAATACCGCTACCATCATTCTTGGTCAGCGGTTTTTTCTTTTTATTATCTCCTTGTATCCAGACGTCGTGCGCGAATCGCAAGAAACAGAGGAATTTCACTTCGCGAACGATTTTCTGCACGTGCTCGTCCACCCGGAACACTCTGACGATCTGATGTCCATTCTTCCATTGCATCCACGAGAAATCCAGCACGCGCAAGTTCATTCACATAAAAAGAAATTGGATGGTGGTGAGAAACAGTTTTCACATTTCGATCTGAACCAGGACGCATCAAAATCGGAATATCCATGGGAGACAAGTACCGTTCAATACGTCGATATTGCAAACGCTTTTTTTCATCGTATTCCCACATGGTTTGGCGAGGAATGCGAAAAGCCGGGTGATTCAAAACAATCACAAACTTCGCACCAGGTTTCAAAAACTTCGCAGTCTCCATAAAAGTCTGCTCTGGTTGAGACATATTCTGAACTGCAAGAACGCAAACAGCTCCATCAAACATACGACCGTTTAACATACGTGATGCACTTCCCGCATCTGCACGTAAAAACTCTGTGCCAGAAACATTTCGATGTTGCGCCATTTGAATAAACGTTGTGGAAACATCAAACCCAACCACTTTTGCCTTTTTTTCCGCTTTTGCCAAATATTCCGCAAAAGCTCCTTCTCCACAAGCGATATCCACGTACACTTCTCCTGCTTTTGGTTCAAGCAGTTGTTTCACTCCCGGATACACAACCGTTTTTTGAAGCGTATTTGGACTCTCAATATATTCGTGATATTGGCGTGCGGATGATTCCCATTCTGTTCCACTTTCTCGTTTTTTTGGTCCACGATTTGTTTGAAATTTTCTCATATATTTTCTTGTTTTTTCTGATATCTAGAACCAATCGCCTCATGGATAGATGTAAACCCGTCGCGCTCTAAAAGACCAACCAATCCTTGATTGATTTCTCCAATGAGTTGTGGACCTTCAAAAATCATACCGGTTACAAGCTGAATCAAAGAAGCTCCGAGACAAATTTTCTCATAGGCATCCTCTGCAGAAAATACCCCACCGGAACCCATAATCACATATCGATCTCCTTTTGACTGATACAAATGAGAAATAAGATGGTTGGAAAGATCAAAAATAGGCTTTCCACTCATTCCTCCTTTCTCAATTCCAGCAATTTCATTTGGACGAATAAGAGGATTCTGACGATTTTTTGTGAGATTGGTGAGAACAAATCCATGAACACGATGACGATCCGTCACCTCAACCATTTTATCGATTTTTTCAAAATCCGTATCTGCAGACAGTTTCACGAAAATGGGTTTCTTTGTTTCCACTTTATCAAGGGCTTCCAAAAGAAGATCCAATCGTTCGGGAGTGGAAAAAGGTTCGCCACCGTACGCATTTGGACAACTCACATTTACGGTAAAATAATCTCCAATGTCAGCTTCCACGAACGTCTTCATGGCTTTTATATAATCCGCAATACCCGCATCTGTTTCGACCGTACTCGGATTGTTTGTTTTTGCCACACTGATTCCAATCGGAAATCCAAATGTTTCTTTTTTGAGACGTGCGACAATCGCCTCTGCTCCATCATTTTTTAAACCATAATAGACAACCAATCCTTTGGATTTTGGCAATCTCCACAAACGTGGTTTTGGATTTCCTAAACAAGGCTCTCCTGTGACTGATCCGATTTCTTCAAACCCGAATCCAACGTATGGAAGAATACGAGTCAAATGTGCATCTTTATCAAACCCGGCAGTTAAACCAATCGGATTCGAAAAATGAATGCCGAGAATATTCTGTTCCAATGCCGGATGTTTGTATTGATAAAGAAAAGATGTTGCCTTCCGCGTAAACGAATAATGTCCAAGCATTTTTCCAAATCGCGTCATGTTGTCATGAACCTTTTCCGGATCTTGTTGAAAAAAGAAAGGTTTTGCCACATACAGATACATCCATCGTTGAAAACGAGTCGCAAACATAATGTGAGTTCAAGTAAAAAGTTCTTTCTACCCTACTCTTTTTTAGGTTTTTTGACAATAAAAAAGCTCAATAATATGTTACACTAAAATCTGTATGATAACAGTTCAAAAACTTCTCTCTTGGTATGATCGCCACGGCCGCGATCTTCCTTGGCGAAAAACACGGAATCCGTATCATATTCTCGTCAGTGAAATTATGCTTCAACAAACGCAAGTTTCACGTGTACTCATTTTTTATTCAAGCTGGTTGAAACAGTTTCCGGATTGGAAACATCTCGCCCAAGCAACGAATACAGAAATTATTCATGCATGGTCAGGATTAGGATATAACAAACGAGGACTCATGTTACGAGATATCGCTCGTGAAATTGTCAAAAAAGGAACACCACAAACAAGAGAAACATGGATGACTTTGAAAGGAATCGGACCATACACCGCATCCGCATTAACGGCTTTTAGTTTGCACGAACGAGTCATGCCCATTGATACAAATATTCGACGTGTTTTAGGACGTTTCTTTTTTGGTCTTTTGTTTCCTGATCCAAAAAAAGATAAACAGATTCAAAAAAAAATAAAAGCCTGGCTTCCAACACATGGACGTTTTTATGATGTTCCTCAAGCCCTGTTTGATCTTGCTTCATCTGTTTGTACAAAAATACCAAATTGTGTCTCTTGTCCTTTACGCAAGGAATGTCACGCGGCGCAAAAATTCTTATCTGGAAATGTTCGCGTTCCTAAAAACATGATTCAAAAAGCAAAAGAAACTCATTATCGCAATAAACCATATCCAGACCGTATTTATCGCGGACGCATGTTAAAATGTGTTCGTCTACACGATCCAAATGGAGTAGATATGAAAGAAATTGGTTTACATATTGATCCTTCTTTTGATAGACATTTGGATACAGAATGGCTCAAAAATATGTTGGAACGAATGATAAAAAATGGATTATTGAAAAAGAAAAACAACGTAATTACATTGGGATAAAAAATATTCTTGACAAATCACATAAATTATTTTACTTTTCTCTGTTCTTTTCTAAATTCAACTTCCTCAGGAGGAAAAAATGACAAAAAAAGCCCTTGTTGTTGGAGACGTAAATTACAAATGGATTGGTGATTTCATTGACCATTTGGGGGGCGAAGCTATTTTTGTTGAAGATGAACAGACAGCTCGTAAAGAATTGGAAGATTTTGTTTCACTAAAACATATCTTTCATATGATTATTATCACAAGTCTCTGGTTACCGGTTGTGTCTATAACAGAATTGATGAATTGGAAAGATGATGATCCGAGATTGGAGCTCGATTCCCGAGAAACCGGCTTACGATTATGTCAACACATGAGTGAACTCGGTATCTTGCAGAAGATTCCGGTTCTTTTTATCGGATCTGAGATCATTGATACAGAAGAGATCCGAAAAAAATTGAAACTCATGGGAATCCAATATATTCCAGATACTCATTGACGCCAGATTCACTGGTGTTTTTCTTTTTGATCCCATGTTACTCGTCCATCACCTTTGATAGAAATCGTTTCCCCTAAAAATTTTGGGTGTACTTTGAACCAGACATCAAGAACAGCTTTTCCTCTTGCAAACCATTCGCGTACACGGAAAAAAGACATCTTGACATATATCTGCCGATCAGCAGCAACCCCAGAAATATTTATACCAACAGATTTTGCCACATAAATAGCGCGTGGAAGATGATAGGCTTGTGTTGTCACAATCGCTTGCTCGACCCCAAAAATAGCATGAGCTCGATACATGGTGTCATAGGTATCAAACCCTGCATGATCCAAAAAAAGATCTTCCGGAGAAACACCATGTTCTAATAAAAAATCTCGCATGACATTCACTTCATCATAATCATTGTGTCCATGATCTCCGGATAATAAAAACTTTTGTACTGTTCCAGCACGGTACAAATCCAAAGCCGTCAAGAGTCGATCAGCTAATACATCTGAAGGACGACCATTGGGAAATACACTCGCTCCTGGAACAATGACAACAAAAGCAGAGGGAATTTTTGTTTTTTCAAATATTCTTCCGTGTGCCGATTCCAAAATAATAGCCTGGCAATATAGAAAAACAATTACAAAAAAAACGAGCACTCCTGCCATCAAAAGAATACTCTTTTTAAAAAATTGCTTCTTGAACATGTATATCTATGATACCATAAACATACCTCCACATGCGGTACTGTTTTGGGCTATTCTTGGTTCATGAGCTTGGAACTGCCACAACCTTGGTTGTGACACGAGAGCTCCGCGGCATTGTCTTGTTTACAAGACAAAAAGCGGATCCAATTCAGATTCGTCGGTGAAAACTGGCAGCGCTGGATTGGCAAAGGCGTTTCTCCACAAGAGAACGCGCCCGAATACTTGTGAGCCAAAATCAGTACGTATGTGGAGTTTTGTATTTCTCAATAATCTCTCAATTTTTCGATCATTGGATGCGCTTGAATTTTTTCCAGCGCTTTTGCTTCAATTTGACGAATACGTTCGCGAGTGACATCGAATTCCCTGCCAACTTCTTCCAAGGTATGAGAAACACCATCTGTTAATCCAAAACGCATTTCAAGAATCTTTTGTTCACGTGGAGAAAGATCTCGCATGGCATCATCCACATACATGCGCAAAAGTTCACGTGCAGCAGAACGATCTGGAGCAATATTTTTAACATCCTCAATAAAATCTTCGAGTTTAGAATCCTCGTCATCATCACCAACCGATGTTTCCAAAGAAACCGTATCCTGCGAAATTTTGATAATATGACGAATTTTTTCAATAGACTCTTCCATTTCCTGAGCAATTTCTTCTGGGAGTGGTTCACGGCCAAGATCTTGAATCAATCGACGTTCAACTTGCTGGAATCGATTGATGGTTTCCACCATGTGAACAGGAATACGAATGGTACGAGACTGATCAGCAAGCGCACGAGTAATAGCCTGACGAATCCACCAGGTTGCATACGTGGAAAATTTATATCCTTTTCGATATTCAAATTTCTTCACTGCACGAAAAAGTCCGATGTTTCCTTCTTGAATCAAATCAAGCAAGGCAAGTTGTTTTCCCACAAATTTCTTTGCAATAGAAACAACTAAACGAAGGTTTGCTTCAATTAAACGACGATCTGCTTCTTTATCTCCACGTTCCTTACGTTTAGCAAGAGCCACTTCATCTTCAGCTTTTAACAAAGGAATCTTTCCAATTTCACGCAAATACATTTGAATGGAATCTTGCGTCAAATCTGGAATTTCTCCACGCCCCTTTTCTCCAGTTAATCGAATAGATTCCATGACGCTTTCATGTTCTTTTCGACGTCCAAGGACCCCTTCCTTCATCTCAACCAAATGAATACCTGTTCGATCTAATTGATCAAGAAAATCCTCATACACGTCAAGATAATCTTCAATATCAGGAAGGGCAAAAAGAATTTCATTTTCCGTAATGAATCCACGAATCTGACCACGATGAAGCAATTTATCCATTTCTTCTGGGGATGGAGGTTTGGCTTTTACATATCGCTCTCGCTCTGTTTTAACAGGAGCAGGAGGAGCGGATTTTTGAACTTTTTTTGGTTTTTGAATTGGATGCTTTGCCTCGACTTTTTTTGCAGGAATATTCTTTAACGGTTTTTTCACAGGCTTTCCAATCGGACGCTTGATTGGTTTTTTTACGATTGGTTTTTTTTGACGAGATGGCATAAAACGCAACATGTTTCCCTGTTTCTTTTAAAAACAAAGAAACCAAATAAGAGTAGGATTTTCTCTTAAAGAGAATGATATTCGCGTAAAAGACGCGTAACCGTTTCTTGGTCTCCTTGTGCTTCGGCACGACGAATAGCAGCTTCGAATGTTTTTCGGCGATCTTCACGCCACAAGCGATCAAGAACACCGATATGTTCGTCAAGTTGTCGAGACGCCTCAGAGGAAGAAAGCCCAGAAAAAAGGGTTTCTCCTAAGATGGCTAATTTTGTGGCAAAAGAGAGGAGAGACGCATATCTTGGCTCTCCACTGAGAATTCCACGAATCCAGCCGATATAAGATGTCTGTTCGGCAGATGGGGAAAATCGTTCTTTAGTATAGTCGGGAACCAAAAACGTGTAAAGTTCGCGCCAAAATCCATTTGGAAAATGATCAGGAGTTAAACAGGAAATTACAGATCCTTGAAAATCTGGCATATGTAAACAGGCAGCAAGGATAGCTTCAGCAGCTGCATGTCGACGACTCCTTGATTCCACAATGGGAAACATTCCAGATGGTTGAACTTTGGGAGCGACCATCTGAACAGACTCTGAAGAACGTCGAGTATTTCCATACTGATCAACCGCATGTCGTAACACTCCTATATCAACATGCAACCAGTCTGCAACCATTTGTAGCCAGTGTTCCCGTTCAATCACATGTTTTACCATGGCAAGTTCAGGAATAAGCAAGTTCGCTGCTTCTCGTTTTGCATCTGGACTGGAAAGATCTCTTCCTGCCATGATTCGTTCCACAAAATATTGCATCACTGGTACCGTATGTTCCACAGCATCCTGCCACAAGGCTGGATCTTTTTGAACCGCTTCATCAGGATCTTTTCCTGCATCAGATGGAAGCAGGGCAATCTTTATTTGAAAATCCATGTCACGAGCGAGATTAATTCCACGACGCGCGGCTTGGAATCCCGCTGCATCCTGATCAAACGCAAAAATAAGCGTATCTGTCAGACGCCGCAATTGTTCAAGCTGTGATTGGGTAAACGCAGTTCCTGAACTTGCAACCACATGTTCCACACCCGCTTTATGCGAAGCCACAACATCCAAATTTCCCTCCACGATCACGACAGACTTTTTTTCTTTGATCGCACGTTTAGCAAGATCAAGACCGAATAAAAATTCTCCTTTTCGATACACAGATGTTTCCGGAGAGTTTACGTATTTTGGGGCAGATGATCCATCCGTTTGTGGAGCGACAGATGGAAGCAATCGTCCGGCAAACCCAACCGTTTCTCCGCGCACATTTCGAAGCGGAATCATGAGCCGGTGACGAAATCGATCAATATACCCGGATCCAGAACGTCGCCGAAGCACAAGACCTGCTTGTTCAGCCTCTAAAAAAGAAAACCTTTTTTTTTCAAGTGCACGCACAAGCCCGTCCCACGCATCTGGCGCAGCGCCTATATTAAATTTTTCTGTGAGTGTCTGACTTATACCTCGTTTATTCGCGTACGCACGAGCAGAAGCTGCCTCAGAAGCTTCACAAAACCATTTTGCATACCACGTAGCCGCATACGCATTCAATTCAACTAAATGTTGATTCCGATTACTTTCTGTGGAAACAAAACGAGGCACTTCGACTCCTGCGCGTTTAGCAAGAACACGAAGCGCTTCGGAAAACTCCATACCTTCCATGCGCATGAGAAATGCAAAAAGGTCTCCACCTTCTCCGCATCCAAAACAGTGCCAAATCTGCTTTTCACGAGAAACATGAAATGAGGGTGTTTTTTCCTCATGAAACGGACAAAGTGCTATAAAACTGTTCGTACTCGATGGTTTGAGTACCAACTGTTCTCCGACAATGTCCACAATATCTATCCGACGTTTTATTTCATCTTTTGGATCCATAATAGATAGGATCACTTTGCGCCCGAACACACAATCAAGCAAGAGCAGTTGGATGTATTTCCTGGCGGCCGATGGTTCGATAATAGGCAAGTTTCGCAATTTCACTTACCACAAAATACACAAGAACGACAGCAAAAATAATGATCAAAGATCTTACAGACGGAGTTGCAAACGAAAAAAACTTCTGACCGAATGTGAGAAAAGGAATCATCACGGCAACAACGGCCGCCAATGCCGAAAGAATGAATAAGATACGAGAAGGAGCTGCCGCACGGAAAAATACATGTCTTGTTCGAATCGAAAAAATCAATACGAGTTCCGTGAGCACACTTCCAATAAACCAACTTGTTTGAAGAACAGCAGACGATGCATGAGAAAAAATAGCAAAAAAGAGAAAATCAAAAAGAGCACTTACAAATCCAAGAACAGTCGCGATCATCACAACCTCACGAATATGATATGTCCTCGGACGTCGAAGTTCTTCGGGTTCAACACGGTCGGTTGCAATGGCAATCATGGGAAAATCGGACAGAAGATTTAAAAGCAAAATTTGAAGCGGAAGCATGGGAAGGGTTGGAATAAAAAATGTGGAAACCGCAACCGCATAAAAATTTCCAAAATTAGATGCAAGGGTTGCTTGAATATATTTTGTCGTGTTTGTAAATACTTCCCGTCCTCCACGCATTCCGGACACAATGACTCCAAGACCATGTTCAAGCAAAATAATATCCGCTGCTTCCCGTGCAATATCAGAAGCGGTATCAACAACAATTCCGACATTTGCAATCTTTAATGCGGGAGCATCGTTGATTCCTTCTCCTAAAAATCCGACTTCAAAATGATGTTGAAGTGTTTCCATAATTTCAAATTTTTGTCTCGGAGAAACACGAGCAAAAACAGCACAATGTTCTGCCGTTACCTGACGATCTTCTTCAGGCAAAGATGCCCATTCAGCCCCAGTCATCACTTCTTCAAAGGAAGAAATAAGTCCGACTTGTTTTGCGACAGATCCGGCCACTTCCCGACTGTCTCCGGTCAAAATTTTTACCTGTACGCCCAGACGTTTGCTTTGCTCCACTGCCTCACGTGCCGTTGGACGAATGGGATCTTCATACGAAATCATGCCACAAAAGGTCAGGTGACCTTCTTCCGGACGCGGAGCATATTCTCCATTTTCATCGAGATGTTGAACAGCAACAGCCAACAATCGTCGACCTATTTTTCCTTGTTCTTGTTCCCACACAAGCGCACGTTTTTTTTGATCTCCACTTATATCACACAGAGCAAGAATTTCTTCCGGAGCTCCGCGAACAATCAATCGTATCTTTCCTTCTTCCTTTATCACAACACTGTTCCAACGTTTGGCAGGATCAAATGGAATTTCATGCAATCGTTCGCATGCATTTAAACGTGTACACCCAGACGAATCCAATCGATCTAAAACAGCAGCATCAAAAGAATTTGACACGCGTTGTGTTTGTCCTTTTAAAAAAGAAGAACCGCATGCTGCTTCCCAGAGACATTCCATCGGATTATTTCCAAAGATGTCTGCAACCGTCATTTTATTCTCCGTCAATGTTCCAGTTTTATCCGTACATAACACCTCAATACTTCCCAAATCTTCCACAGAAGATAATCGCTTCGCCACCACTTTATCGCGTGCCAAACGCAATGCTCCGCGGGAAAGTGTCATAGTTGTGACAACAGGAAGTGCTTCTGGAATCACAGAAACCGCAAGCACAATCGCAAAAATAAAAAGTTCTGGAATATCAACATTCGTCCCTTTCAATAATATATTTGCTCCAACAACGACAACCAATGTTAAAAGAATCACGTACAAAATAAATCGACTGAATTGCCGAAGACCTTTTTCAAACGGACTTTCTCCTTCTGCTTGTGCAGTCAATTGTCCGATTTCTCCTATTTGTGTCCGTGTTCCTGTGGCAATCACAACTCCTATTCCTCGACCAGTGACAATCGTGGTTCCTGCAAATCCGATATTCGATGCAAGTATTATCTCATTCGACCGTTGTGCAGGTGTCTCTGAATATTTTTCTGTAGGAACAGATTCCCCGGTTAAAACAGATTCATCTACTGTCATCCCTTCCATTTCTATAAACCGGACATCCGCACGGATCACGTCTCCTATCTCCAAAATGACGATATCTCCCACGACAAGATGACGGCTGTCAATCCATGTTTCTTTTCCTCCTCGACGCACACGGCTTTTCGCAACCACAAAACGCCGTAGTAATTCCACGGCATGTTCAGAATGATATTCCTGAACAAAACCGATTCCTGCATTCACACACACAAACACGGCAATCATCCCTGCATTAATCCACTCATGAAAAAATGCGGACAGTCCTGCTGCACATGCCAAAATATACAAAAAAGGAGAAGAAAATTGACGTAAAAATACTCGTTCCCATTGAAGACGTTTATCTGCCACATTATTTGAACCATTTATACTCAGACGATGAATGGCTTCTTGTTCAGTCAATCCTTGCAGGGAAGTTTTAAACTGAAAAAAGACTTCTTCTACAGAAAGAGATGCATGATCTTTGAATGTCATAAACGCAAAAACTAAAAATCTCTCTTATTGTACACAGAGAAAAAGAAAAAAGCCCGTCTGTCTTTACAAACGAGCGTGATTACTCTTTCTTCTCCAGAAGAGAATCAACGAGTATTTCCACAGCTGTAATTTTTCCCTCTATTCCATTTTTACAGGAAAAATAATGCACATGTGGATGATCAGACCATGCATGCAAGGTGCGCCTATCTACAGCTGCAGCAACCGCAGGATCACTTTCCATACGAAAATGATTCCCTGCATTTTGCACCCATAGATCAGGCGAGTAGGTTGCAACAGACTCAAGATAAATGATCTGATGATAGATCAGTAAATGATTCTGTCGATCCTGGATGCCGATGTCCGAAAGAAAAGCATCACGACCCCCTTTCATATATGCCTCTCCATCAAGTCGGCCGCGATCAGATACAATCATCTGTGCATCTCTTTTTTCCGCTTGATGCACATAAGCTGTCTCCAACTCAACGGTCAAGTAAAAAATAGCACGCTGAAATGCACGTAAGAGAATAAGGTCAGGATGTTGTCCTGGCGGTGGAAATCCACCTTGTAACAGCATGGTTGCTGCTTCAGGAACTGCCAACACACGACCAAAGAATTTTTTCTCCAGAGCACGGATCACGGTTGTTTTTCCGCTTCCAGGTCCGCCTGTGATCAAAAGTCGGTATACCATCAAAACCTCCTTTTATCGAATCTGGTTCTATCCTAAATGATTGGTTAAAATATTTCCAATGTTTTATTATTTCTTGATAAAATAGATGTACACAACCTGCCTCTTGATTTTTTTTTAAAAAATGCTAAGATTATACGTTTTTTATACATAATCATTTGCGTTTCAGGATTCGGACATGATGTATTCACGTCCGAATGCTGTTTCACAAACCAAAAAAAATAAGTGGAGGACATCATCATGCATCTAGGCAGCCAACCTTCTGCCTCATGTTCATGGCGGTGGATCTCCGCCGCATGTGTTATTCTCGTGATGTTACGCGTCCTACAGCTCCTTTCGTATGCACCCATGCTATATGGATGGGAGTTTGCCCAGTTTGGACAGCTTGCCTTTGATATAAGTCAAGGACACGTTGATCCTGCCCCAAGTATTGGAGCGTTTCTTGCTCGCTATCAATATGGCAGCTTTGCACAAGGCACACTTGTGCCAGTGTTCGGAGCTGTTGTATTTTCCTGGCTTGGATTTGGTCCGACCATTTGGGCATTGCACGCCGTGGCAATCACAAGTGAAGTGTTTACGTTTGTTTTGGTTCTCGTGTTTGTCACGAATCAGATCAAAAACAAAACACTTTGTTTGTTGGCTGCGGCTCTCTGGATCTTTGGATCCACATTTACAACAGCATGGCAGCTCATGCCATATGGAAATCACACGGGATTCTTGTGGATTCCCATTCTGCTTGTGATCTTTCTCATAAAAGATCCAAACGAGCGCCCGTGGTTTGAATGGGTATATCCGATGGTAATTGTCGCGATTGGGTACATGATGTATCGATTAAATCTCGCAGCTATTCTGGCTTTTGGTGGAGTTCTTTTCCTTCATCCTGGCCAGAGAGCAAAAACAGGTGGGATTGTCTCGGTTCTCTTCGGACTCTTGATTGCGATATTCACCCTCTGGGCTTTGGGGCTTTTGGGAAATACGAATGCGAGTCTTGATCATCGACGTTCATTACTCCCATGGATAAACCCGGCAAACATGAAAAATGAACTTCCGTTTGTTTGGGTCAAACTATGGTGGCTTCTCCCTACAGCTCCCCAAGAACTTGGAGGAATGTGGCAGACGGCGTACAAAACCATTCTGCTCGCATCCATACCTATTGGCCTTGTTCTGAGTTTTGGAAAAACAGGATCAAAAAATATCCTTCGATTTCCAATCCTCTGGGCATGCTTTGCTCTGATTCCTTTAATGATTTCAGATGTGTACGTTCAGAGATATTATCTGAATGGATACTATGCTCTCATTCTTGGTTGGATCGGAATTCTTGCAAACATCCACTTCTCCAACATTCGACCTGTGATCGTGGCATGTGCCGTGTTCTTGATCGGATGCGGAATTTGGGATAATGCAGCTATGGTTCGCCCGGAAGGATTCGTCACTTCCCTTCACTATGATGGATTTCGATTGTGGCGACTTCTTGGGCTACACGACATTGATCCGGATGAAATTCCTTTTTACAACCGTCTCATGAAAGAAGGAAACGTCAACCAATGGATCATGGCAGCGTCGACTTCCAAGGGTTCATGCTACGGAGAACCGATGATAGTTCTTCGTCACAAACCCATGGAACCTGAATCTCATCTGTCAGGTCTGCCTATTCCTCTTGCGAATGCGATTCGCGGAGGAATGGGACGTGTTCCGGCTCCGAATGCAAATCTTTTTTCCGGGTGGTCAACAGGCGGACTCACGCGTGCGATTGAACAGGCACGACAAGAATTTCCGAACGACCCACCGGATCTCGAGGCTATTGGGCGCGGAGCCTGGATTGTTTGTGAACGAAGTTTCTCTTGTCTTGAGACGGCTCTTGAAAAGCTTCCAACAGACCAGGCAAATCTGGTCATGAATGGCGCCAAAAAAGAGTCTTGGCACTGGGAAAAAATACTTGTGGTCAATCAAAAAAACCACTAAACCATCATGCCGAATCTGTACGAGATTCGGCATTTTTATTTCTTCATTTCTAAGAATCACAGAAATGTTCCAGACTCTTTTCCTATTCATTCATCATCCAGAACACCTCTCCCCCATAATTAACGGAAAGAACAGCCTCCTTTACGGAAGAATAAATCGGTGCCCAATTCAAACCGTTCCAATAGGACGATCCATGTCGAAACAGCGCTTCGGCTGTGTTTTTATAATCATCTGTGAGGCCGAGATTGGACAAGGCAGCAAACACATCCGCAGCCACAAGGGACCAATTGCTGTTATCCGGATCGCCGCGGCTGCCATCCGTCCAAGACCAAGAGGAAGCAAGGGAGGTCATACCTTTCTGTGGGGTATCAGGATAAATCATTTCCTGCTGAAAAAAAGCAAGACGTTCAATCAGATTCTGCGCGAGGTCTTGATAGGCTTGCGTCCCGGATTCCCCGCGCTCCTTTAAAAAGGAAAGGTATTTTATCACACCGCTGTAGAGATAAAGCGTCCGCCATGGCGCCGTAACAGCCGAACGGTCCGAACAGGGACAATCAAGAAAATTTCCGCTGATTTGATTTCCCCCATCAAAAACCTTCACAAGATCAGATCGCATCAAATCCATCCCTTCCAACCACCGACTCTCTCCTGTCGCCTCGTAGACCGGAATAACCATGGAAAAAAAATTCGCTACACCGCGCCCGTCGGATAAATCCGTTTTTTCCTCCCCATCGAACCATTCGAAATACCCCATTCCCTTATCAGGGGCGTTCCCAAGCGTCCGATCGTGTTCCAGGCGCCACAGGATGTTTTCCGCCGCTTCCTTGGCTGTGTCTAACGCCGGCTGATAACCTGTCAGATAATAATAATGAATCAAACCCTCAAGGCCAAAATAGAGTTGCGACGACGTTCCTTGATTTCCACTGTTGCCACGGAGGGGATCATATTGGTTTTCCGCCTCGTGGAAGACCATTCCCCAAGGCGCTTTAACGGAAAAATGCGTGACCGGCAAGGCTTCTGGCGCATGAGTAATCAGAAAGTCAGCCGTGTGTCTCACGGCCGGATCGGCAAGATTCCACCAAGCGTTCTCATATGATGTGCCGATCGTGCGGACAAACTGTTTTATAAATCCATTCGCGAAGTCATACTTATTTTGGAATTGAGCGGTTCGTTGTTCGAAATCAATCATCTGGTCTCCGTAAAGGCGCCAACCGTAAACATTGTAAGCACGCAAAAAATCAGGAAGTGTCAACGGGCCATCGTCCATCCAATCCGGAGCTCCCTGCTCGTTCAATTTCCGATCAACCGTTAGCGCGACCTGGCGTTCATAGGCCCCGGTCTCAACATTATCCAATCCTTGAAACGCGACCATCCTTCCAAACGCTCCGCTGTCCGCATACCAGGCAGCAGAAGCAAGCGGACGCAGAGGATCTTGAAAAGCCCTGACGCGCTGCTCAGCTCCAAAAATATCGCGTTGGTCAAAAACGAGGAGAAGTTCATCTGTCTTCTGCTCTCCGGCGCGGAAACGGAATGGGGAGGAAAACTCGATAGGATAGAGACCGGCAGTGACAAGACCATCTCCACTCATAGAAATAGATTTCGGAGCGTTTTGCCAAAAATCGCGTATCGAGATTCCAATGGTTCGATCCCGAGCGCTTAGACGAATCCATCCTTTTGAACGCTGGGATTGATAGAAGACCGAGTCGTTCAGAAAAACTTTATTTCCAGGAAACGCCGCATAGGCCGGATCCTGAGGAAAAAATTGTTTGACTGCCTGATAGTTCCATCCCAAATCATCCCCTTCTATAAAACCCGTGGATTCCTGGGAGAGTTTTATTGTGTCATTCGGACCCAATGTGCCATTCCATACTTCCGTGGGAGTCGTCAAATTCTGTTCGGTTAGTGACGTCCCTACCGGCATATCCGCGAGAACCACCTGCAAACGCAAATCTTCAAAACGAATACTATTCAGAGAACCAATGCGTTGACAGGTCGGCTGAGCATAATAATTGGGTCCATTCCCAATCACACACGGATTCAAATTCTGAACGGAAACAAGGAGTCCTACATCGCTTTGTTCATTCGTAAATATGTAACGAACGATTAGTGTAAGTTCATCGAGGGCTGTATTCGCTTCATCGGCCGCATCATAAAAACCGAAATAGGAAGCCGGGGCGATTTTTTCTCCTACGGAATAAGCATCTTGCTCATCGGTGAAATTCGATTTAAATACAGCCGTCGCCTTCAAAACAATTCTCATCGGACCCTTCTCTTCCGTCTCCCATTTGAGACTTGAAAGGTCTGTCTGTGAAGAAAAAAATTTTTTGTCAGTCGACGTGATGAAAAATCCATTGCGAGTATCCGGCCTCAAGATAGTTTGTTCTCCAACAGTGACCTGACTGAAAAGATCCAACTTATCTTTTGAGAGAACAAATTCAGCCGTACCAGTTGAAATCAACCATTGCGAATCGTTGTCTTTAAAAAACAATCTGGACTGCTGTTGGGCAAGCGTATTACCGTTTCCATCGTTCGTTAGTCTGTAAATCGCTGTTTCTGAAGGACCAACGGAAAAAGGGGCGGAAATCAAAATCCACCGGATAGGACGTCCCACATCTTCCGGCCCACCGCCCCATCGCGATGTAACATGAAATTCCGCCGGAACGAGTTCTCCTTTCACATTTCGGATACCCAGTTCATCAATCGTCAACAGATTTGCCTTCTGCGGAATCGGAAGACCGAAAGTCGAGACTTCTGTCCGTTCAAACGAAAAAGTGTTACGAACCGAAATGGGAACGGAAATAGCCGGAGCAGCAAGCACTCTTTCTGTTGGAAAAAATTGAGCAAAGAGGAAGAAGAAAAGAATCATCATAGAAAAGTTTTTCTCTTTCCACCATAACGCCGTATCTCTCTATTTGGCAAGATTTCTATTCTTTGTAAAATAACAAAAAACCGGATCATCGCAAATACGCGATAAACCCGGGTTTGAGTGGAGTGGGTGTTTGGGAGAGAGGTCTATCAGGCCTCTGCATCCTCCCCGCAATCGACGTCGAATGACTGCTGGAAGACATCGACTTCGATGTCTTGTGTGGTCTCGTCCGTTGGTTCGGACTTCGTTATCTCCTCGCTGGTCTCCATCTCATCGATGACGACTCCTTGAAGACGACCCGCGACGTCGATGAACTGCGAGGTTCTGCCGGTCGCCGAGTTCCACTCGAAGATTGCGTGGTCTGGATAGATCGTCACTTCGACGTAACGACCACGCGTCCACTGACCCTCCCAACGAAGAATGACGCCGCCATCCACGTCGCGGACCACCCAGGCGAATGGGAATGATCTCAGGGCTGTAGGGCCCCGTCCCTTAATGTTGCCCATCGCCTGTTTGATCCGCCTCTCGAGCTTGTCCATATCGGACAGGTCAATCCCCTTCTTGAGAGTGACAGGTTTGACCTCCAATATGTCCTGGTTGGTGGCGTCTCGAACGAGATCAAGAAACGCCTTGATCATCCGTCGAATCGAGATCTCGCCGCTGGTCCGGACGAACCCAGTGGGACCGAACTTCGTCTCAGTGTCCAAATATCGACCTGTTTTCCCGCCAGCCGCGAGGCAGGCTTTCCAAAGAACATCATCAGCCGACTGCTCACTGCAGTAGGCCAAATATATGTTCTCTCCGACCTGCTCGAGACCGACGCACTCGGTCTTCCACTGCGGCCCGTTGAGAACGAGCCAATCACCAAAAATGCTGTTCATCCTGGTGACGTGGACGGCGGCGGGGACAGCAACAAGAACAGTAGACACGAAATCTGAAATCTTCAAGGATTCCTCCTGTCCTTCTTTTTGGAACAAAAAATGTAAATTTACCGGTTTACCGGATTGAAAGAACGTTTAAATTTTACCATTTATCAAAACATTTGTCAATAAACAATAACAAATTATCCACAAAAATAAAGTTCTACGCGTTAATTAAAGAACAATTCTGAGACATGGAGATTAAACAAAAAACAAATCTTCAGGCAAAAAAATCTTTATCAATCTTTCCTACACAGACTAAAACAAAAAACCGCCTTCATCAGAATCACTTCTGAATCCGGCAGCAAAAAATTGATCAACACTCACGGCACGTAAATGCACTCCGTGTGACAGATATTTCCGTATTCGGTGCACTCACACCAGACAAAACAATAAATTGTCCCAGCTTTCGTCTTTGCCAACACCCAACGCATATCGGCACACATGCCGACATCGTACGAAATATCAACAGAAAACTCATACGCAACCTGAACATCCTGCATCGCATCGGAAAACAACAAATAGAACTCTTTTGCCTGGGAAAGTGAACACTCTTCCAGACCCTGGGTAAACTCCATCGGTGCGGAGATATGTGATATTTCGCATACCGCCTGCACCTGCGACTTGGTGGTCGCAAAGACCACATTGGTCATCAACATGAACACACCACACACAATGACCATCACACGCATCAACGTAGACATGAGATGTACCTCCGAAATGAATGAACACTTCTGACCTTTATTAATCAAGAAGTGTTGGCACTATAAAGAATACTCTTATTTTTGTCAAAAAATCTGGAGTCAAATTTTTTTATTCTTGGCAAATCCATCTGTCATCATAAGTAATTAGAAGTTTTCTCCAAAAAATTTTGAGAAAATGGTCACTGTTATAACCAGATTTGTCAGTAACAATTGACAAAAATTATCATCTGTGATATTTTTTATAAAGTTTTTAAGAATGACTAGTCAGAACAACAATTGGTAAGCCAACATCCCCTAAGATTTAAAAAAAAAGGGATAAGGTAAGCCAAAACAAGAGAAAAGAGCTGCTAATGACAAAAATTGCGGAAGACGCCAGGAAACTCAGCACCCGGTTCACTCCACTCGCGGACAAGATCGCTCTGGTCAAGTCCTGGCCAGGCATCAACCCGAACGAGGTGGACGCGGCTGTTGCGCTTGCACATGAAGACGGCACCATCGCCGGCTTCGAGACCGAAAGCCCGGATAATCCGCTTCTGGACCTTGTCATCGTGATCTATCGTAATGACGTCCCGGCGACGCTCCGTTACGGTCGAGCACGTATGCGAGAGGTCTGGAACGATCACTACATTGAATGGGCAGACGCTTATGAGCAGGGTGTCGACGATAAGCGCGTTGAGCTTATTCCAGGTGCCAGTGCGTTCAAGCCCAACACCATTGTAGTGCAGGCTGTAGATTTCGGTGCCAACTGGCACCCTGATGATGGTTGTCCTTTTCTAGAAGACATTCAAATTTCCCAGGCCGGTCGGCTCGCTGACTTCGCGACACTCTTCAATGCCTCGCAGTCACCCAACTGGGTCGAACAGATGGATGGGGTAAGCGTGCCTTTCACTATCCTGGCAGCGTTGTTGATCAACGCGCCGAGATCGGGGCTGAGTGTGCGTTCGCCCGTCATATGGCACGATAAGAAGTATGACGAGATGGGGTTCGGTGGATTCAATATCTATGACCGATTCCACGGAAACTCCACGGCCGTTGTCCGAGACTTTAGTTCGCGCCAGTAAATAGAAAAGCGGACTCGTTCGGCATCATAAGGGTCGCATCTTTGGATGCGGCTCTTTTTTTGAACTCTTAGTCAATTAACCACGTAAATGTGCTAAAATGAGCAACGGTCCCAAACTAAAAGTTTCACACTATCATGTTTTCAACAACGTTCTCCATACGGAGATGTAGTGGAATGCACTTCAAACAACATGCAACGAATTGCATTGGATGAACGTCTACAAATGACATAACCGTTGATCGAAGGAAAACAAAACAATTATCAAGAGAGCCGGGTTTATTTCTGTGATTCACACCAATCGTCGCAATACGAAGAAACCCATTCTCATCGCACGGATGTACCGTTGGTTCAATCGCACAATCTGCAAGCTTCGCTTCTGCGTTGAACACTGTTTTGCCTGACAGTATGAGTTCGGTAATAAATATTTCAATAAAATTATGTTCATCAAAACAATCGGAAAAATAATGGTATTGGCAGGAATAGGTTTATTGATTACAGGAATATTCAAAAAGAGCATTCAAGTCATTATTGCTGGAATAATATTGGCGATATTACCATTTTTTCTTGCTTTTTTGTTTACGACAATTTTTCTGTAAAGAACGCGAAACAACACACAACAGCGCGTAAGCGCAATTATTCATTTCATGTTATGGTGTTATTCGTAACTATACGACAACACTCATTCATAACATGCGCCTGCACGCGAACGTTCGCTTGATATATCTACATTCATTTTTTTATTCACATCAAACACAAAATCGCCACCAAGGCGATTTTGTGTTTGAGATTTTCCCGTATTCATACGACCAATTCGGGTTGCACGATACGAAATAGTCCTGACGGTGGCGATGTCCGGAAGTTTGAACCAAATAAACGACTCAGTATCAGGAATCTTGACCTAATTATACAAAAATTAAGACTAATTTACAAAGAAAAACCGGAATATTTTGATGTGTCGAACTTTGCAGTTAAAGTCTATTAATATATTCACTATCCTACACTGTTTTGATAAGGATAATGTATATATCTACGTTGTTTTTCGCGCGATAAAATTTAAATAGTTTTTGGAACCCGGCTTGAACTGTTCAAAATAAAGAACTTTAAAATTATGTTTTTCTAACAAATTTTCTATTTCTTCTTTGGTATAAAAGCTAAACCAACGTGGCATACTCACACCAGAGGTCTCTCGATATTCCTCTTTTTCTCCTTCAATCAAGCCAAGTCCTAGAATACCACCATCTTCCAATGTTCGATTTATCTCATTAAAAGCTTTGGACACATCCGCTTTCGAAACATGAAGAAGCGAAGTGTATGCCCATGCGCCGTTAAAATAATTATCTTCAAATGGCATGGCGGTAAAATCTCCGAGTGTGGATTCTAATCCTTTTTCTTTGCACAGCTTGACCATTGCTTCCGAAGCGTCGAGGCAAATTACTTCAAGTCCTTTTTCTTTCAATAACAGACCGTCTCTTCCTGGACCGCTTCCGACATCCAAAACTTTACCTTGTACGAGTTCAGCAAATTTATCGAAGAATGTCCGAGGAAATTTTTGCCAAAAGTCGATAGTCTCATCATCATATTCTTTCGCCATCTGGTTATAGGTTTGTATTGTTTCCTTGTCCATAGTTCGAATCCCTTTGTCCTGTATCTAAAAAACCATTTGTTTAATTGATAAAACTGGCGGTGTCTGTGAGTTCAGTGCCAAAATTGCGGGGATTTTTGAAGGGGTTTCGGAGGATTTATATTTCAACGATTTTGAGACATGTGGGTCGGGGGCCGACAGGGCCGTCTATTTGACGTTCGTAGCCACAAGTCGGCCATGAGTAGGGGCGCGATACTTAGGCCATCGGTAATTTCTCCATTTGTGATCATCTGTAGAACCGTTTTAAACGGTACGATCTTTAGCCTATCGATTCCGTCGTCTTGCATCTTATTTGATTCGGTCTCGCAAAGATCTTGGGCGAGAAAAATATGTCCGAGATGATTGGAGGAGTCGTTCGAGCATTGAATAACGCCAAGCTTTGTCCATTTCCTTGCTATCAACCCTGTCTCTTCTTGCAGTTCCCGTTTCGCCGCCGTAAGCGGACGCTGGCCATCAGAGCCACCTGCGGGAACTTCTAAAGAGTAGAGGCTTGTCGTGTAACGGTATTGGCCGATCAGATAAACCTCCCTTTTCTTCGTGATCGGCACGATGAAAACAGAGGGAGATTTTTCAATTACTCTGTAAGTGCCTTCCTTGCCGTCTGGTCTAATGACCTTGTCTTCTCGAACTGAAAAAAACGGATTTTCGTGTACCATTTTTGAATCCAGTTTTTTCCAAGGATTTTTCATACGCTGTGAGCTTAACACAACAAAACAACCCCGCGAAGGGTTGTTTTGGTATCGACAAGGCCCTATAAGTCGCCCCTTGCGCCTGAGACACTCGGGGGTTGTCCGATAAGACGTTCTCGTGGCGGAGAGGGAGGGATTCGAACCCTCGATACCTTGCGGCATACGCGCTTTCCAAGCGCGCGCAATCGACCACT
>LCAH01000012.1 GCA_000996355.1 Candidatus Uhrbacteria bacterium GW2011_GWC2_41_11 | reverse complement strand
CACGACCACAGGGAAAATGACCGGGACGGTCTGTCCCACCTGCGGGACTCTGATCCAGGGTATGACCGTGCGGACGCACGAGATCGCATGGCCGACGAACCGGTCGGTTCTATTTGGGACGAGGTTCGACACCGTGTCCATGACCGGGGTCGCCTTGCCTCTGCAGGACGCGGACATCCCCGCCTACCTCATCAAGCATTTTGGAAAGGGGATAAACTCCTCTCTCCGTTCAATCCTCGGTCAGGTCGGGTGTCCGGTTTCCAAGTTCCTCCGGTATCTCCGCCACCACTCGGAGATATGATCTCCTCGGTCGGTTGATCGAGCCAAAGCTCCCGATCCAGACACTCGAAGTCTTCGCGACTCGTGCGAAGGATCTGAGTGATGAGGTGGAGGAGATCCATCACCAGAGGAACGCCTCGTCAGGATCCTCGGGATCAAAAGGGTCCACTCTCTCCTCCCATCTTCTCGATGTCGAGATGACAATGGAGGAGATGAATCGAATAGCGAGGTCACTCACGTGGATGACCGAAGGAGAATTTCTGAGAATCGTCGGAGATTTTCCAGAGGTCGCCGGGGAGACATGCTCCGAGTCAACGGAGATAGGATCCGATCAAAGAAAGCTCCTTGCCAATTATGTGGTAAGGAACCTTGGGGATTCTGAACTCCAAAGGCTCAGGCGAATTCTCGTGACGAGGGAAAAAAAGATCCACGATCACGGGATCTCGAACAAATAGAGAATCTTTTTCCGAACAAGCAGACGGTTCTCGTCTGCTTGTCCCGCCCGTGATATTGAGATTTATCTAGATGTCACAGGCGGGATTCAATCCCGAAATTGTTTTTATTGTGTTGACCAGCAGAGTGTTGGTCAACGATCGTTTAAAATCAGATGGAGGGGACATAATGTCCAATCTTACTTCTGTCGTTGGTCCGCATTTGATTGCTTCACGCCGTCTCATTTCCGACTTTTTCTCGTTTGGGAAAGTCGGCGAACAGATTGGGGAGGCTGTCCAGCGTGGTCTCACTTTCAAGGTGACTCCGACAACAGCGAAGGCGATCCTCGAGGGAGCGATCGGCGATGAACCGACGTACGGCGATCTCAAGGATCTGTCGATCGACACGATTCGGATCGGCATGGCGGACAACGGTGTGACCGGAATTCCGGCCAACCGGGTTCAGATGCTTGTCTCGGCCTTCCAAGCTGTGGCAGCTCTTGGTCATAATGCTCCGGTTTGCTCGGATCCACGACCACAGGGAAAATGACCGGGACGGTCTGTCCCACCTGCGGGACTCTGATCCAGGGTATGACCGTGCGGACGCACGAGATCGCATGGCCGACGAATCGGCCGGTTCTATTTGGGACGAGGTTTGACACCGTGTCCATGACTGGGGTCGCCTTGCCCCTGCAGGACGCGGACATCCCTCCGTATCTTGCAGAGTATTTCTATGGTGAAATCAACCATACTATTCGTTCAATCCTCGAGCAGGTTGGATGTCCGGTTTCCAAGTTCCTCCGGTATCTCCGCCACTACTCGGAGATCAAGGGAACTATTGGAACCCCTCATGATCTCCTCGGTCGGTTGATCGAATGATCTCCTCGGTCGGTTGATCGAGCCAAAGCTCCCGATCCAGACACTCGAAGTCTTCGCGACTCGTGCGAAGGATCTGAGTGATGAGGTGGAGGAGAAGCCGACGGAGGACAAATCGAAGGGTAGTCCGACCGCCACTTCGAAAACCTCGATCTCCGCTGAAGATCGAAAGACATGTACCAAGATTTTGAATGATCACGATCTCCGGCTGTTGGTTGCCGATCTTTCCTTGGACAATGAACAGCTGACTGACGGGGTAACGAAGGAGGTAAAGTTCCTCGAAATCTGTCAGTTGGTCGATCGTCACGGCAAACTCCAGCCGTTAGTGGAGTGGATGATCGATCGGGCTCCTGTTCTCAAGGAGACTCTCGCCAAGTACCTACCGGTTGTGTATTTGGTTGCTCGTCTGAGCAGGTATCAGATGAAATCGTTGAGAGAGGTATCGAGTTCGGTTATTACCAATCCGGAAGTAATCGACAACATCCGTAAGGATGCGGGAATACCTTCCGGAAGGGTAGACCTAAGTGGCAGCGCGGAGATGATCTGGAGCAGGCTTTTTGATGAAGCCTACCGACAGGGAATCGAGATGATGAACGCGGTTCTCTCCGAAGCTGCACATCGTGCTCCTACTCTCGATGTAGAGTTTCGTCGCATCGGTCAGATGCGATAAATTCATAATCTTGCACGCGTTTCTTTGGAAGCGCGTGTTTTTGTTTACCTTCCCATTTTTTGGACGTGCGAATAAACAACGGAACGATGTTCAATGATAAAAATGAGTACCTCACGACTCTGGATGCGAAAAATGATTCGATAATCTCCAACACGAAGTTTGCGATGACCTTTGAGGGATCGACGCAACGGAATACCAAAAAGTTCCGGTGCAGTCATGAGTTTCTCTTCAATTGCCTGTTTAATCCTGATTCGATTTACATCATCGAGTTTTGGAATATCTTCTTTGACGACGAGTGGATGATATTTGATGGAATATTTCACTTCCATGCTTTTTCATGAGAAACAAATGTAACATTCTTTTTGTCACGATGCTCGGTTATTGCCAATAAAACATCATCTTCCTCGATTTCAATAGCTCGTCGGAGGAGTTCGAGGGCTTTTGATGATACGGAAAGTTCGTCCCGGCGGGCGAGAAGGTGCAGGGCATGATCAAGTTCGACAGGGACAGAAAGATTGACCCGGTGTTTGAGAGTAGGCATAGCATTTTTAAAAAAGTGTAACACTGGTGTTAATATACGTCAATGTCATTTCTCTGTAATGTACATGGACGAAGAATAAGATAGAATGTACAAAGTCAATATCTCATTCTACAATTTCTACGCCTTTTACGGCTTCTACATAACCTATTATCTTATGTCTGACTCCCGCCCAAATTTTCCCAAAATGGAAGAGGAACTGCTCGCATCCTGGGATGAGCGAAAAATTTTTGAAAAAACATTGCAAAAACTGGCACCAAAAGGACGTTTTGTTTTTTTTGAAGGTCCGCCAACGGCCAATGGTCGGCCAGGGATTCACCATGTGGAAGCGCGTGCCTTCAAAGATTGTATTCCACGATTTCGTACCATGCAGGGGTATTTGGTTGAACGAAAAGCAGGATGGGATACACATGGTCTGCCTGTTGAACTTGAAGTGGAAAAACAGCTTGGATTTACCGGTAAAAAAGATATTGAAGCATTCGGAATTGCGGAATTCAACAAACACTGCAAAGAGAGCGTATGGAAATATCTTGCCGATTGGCAGCAGATTACGCGCCGTATTGGATTTTGGCTGGATTTAGAACATCCGTATGTGACGTACGAGCCCGCGTATGTTGAATCCCTCTGGTGGGTTATTAAACAAATTTGGGACAAGGGATTATTGTATCAAGATTATCGCGTTACTCCACACTGTCCGCGTTGTGGTACATCACTTTCGAGTCATGAACTTGCACAAGGATATAAAGATGTGGAGGATCCTGCTGTATATGTGAAGTTTCGTGTTACAAAACGCGCGGATGGATCTGTTCCGAATTCGGAGGAACCGGAATATCTCGTGGCCTGGACCACGACTCCATGGACACTGCCAAGTAATGTGGCACTTGCAGTCGGGGGTGATATTCAATATATATTGGTTAAAAAATTTATTTTAGATCAAGGAATAGAATTTGTTTCAGATGGAAATGAATTTCCTAAAGTTCGAGGACATCACGAATATTACTGGTTAGCAAAAGATCGTGTGGAAGAAGCGACTTCTGGTTCCTATGAAATTGTTGAGGAGCGGCATGGGCATGATTTGGTTGGAATGGAATACGAGCCGCTCTATCCATTTGCCCAAGATGCCATGAAAGGAACGGATCAAGAATCAAAACAGGCTTGGTATGTCGTTCCTGCAGATTTTGTTTCAACAACTGATGGGTCTGGTATTGTGCACACTGCAGTCATGTACGGAGCAGACGACTTTGAACTTGGAACAAAACTTGGGCTTCCGAAATATCATCTTGTTGGTCTTGATGGACGTTTCACGCAAAAAGCAGGACCGTTTGCAGGATTGTTTGTAAAAGATGCAGATCCAAAAGTGTTGGAAGATTTAGCTTCACGTAATCTTCTCCTTCGTCAGGAAAAAGTAAAACACACGTATCCATTTTGCTGGCGCTGCAAATCTCCTCTTATTTATTATGCAAAAGATTCTTGGTACATCCGCATGAGTGGACTGCGTGATGAAATGCTTGCAGCAAATGCAGGAGTCAAATGGGAGCCTGAATATATTCAAGATGGACGATTTGGCGAATGGCTTCGTGAAATAAAAGATTGGGCATTTTCTCGTGAGCGTTATTGGGGAACCCCACTTCCTATTTGGGTGTGTGAAGCATGTGGAGAAAAAAGTTGTGTAGGAAGTTTTGAAGAAATTCGATCTCGATCGTTTTCTCCTGTAGCTCACGATTTTGATCCACATCGTCCATTTGTAGATGATATTGTTTTACGTTGCGACAAGTGTGGTGGATCTGCAAAACGTATCGCAGAAGTGTGTGATGTGTGGTTTGATTCGGGAGCCATGCCGTTTGCACAGTGGCATTATCCATTTGAAAATCGAGAACGTATTGATGAGAATCTTTCTTTTCCTGCTGATTATATTTCTGAAGCCATTGATCAAACACGCGGATGGTTTTATACGCTTCTTGCGGTTTCAACTTTGCTTGGAAAAGGACGACCATACAAGAGTGTGATTTGTTTAGGACACGTGCTTGATGCAAAAGGAAAAAAGATGAGCAAGTCCATTGGAAATGTGGTGAATCCTATGGAAGTGATTAACCAGTTTGGAGCAGATGCGGTTCGTTGGTACATGTACACCATTAACCAACCAGGAGATGCAAAGCGATTTGACTTGAAAACATTGGATGAGATGGTGAAAAAAGTGTTCATGATTCTTTGGAATGTCATGACGTTTTATGAGATGTATGAGAGTGAGGGGGTGCGTGGGATGCAGGAGGTGCAAGGGGCGCAAGAGGGGCAGGTGGAGCAGGGGGGACATGTGCTTGATCAATGGATTATGGCACGACTTTATGGATTGGTTGCAGAAACAACCTCTCGCATGGAAAACAATAAAGTGACTGAATCTGCTCGCGACATTGCAGACTTTATTAATGATCTTTCCACTTGGTATTTGCGTCGAAGCCGTGATCGATTTAAAGGATCAGATGAAGAAGATAAAACACATGCCCTTGCAACTTTGAGAACGTGTCTTCTCACGATTACAAAACTCATGGCACCATTTACGCCATTTTTAGCAGATGCAATGTATCTGCGTCTTTCTGGTGGAAAGGATTCTGTGCATTTGGAAGATTGGCCAGTGATAGATGAAACATATTTGAATGAAGATTTACTTAAATCTATGGGGCAGACGCGTTCTATTGTTTCGCGTTTGCTTGAAAAGCGTGCGGAAGCTGGACGACCTGTGCGTCAAGCGCTTTCAAGTGCGACCATTACCATTCCGGAAGGTTCTTTGGCAGATGATTTGGTTGCGTTAATCAAAGATGAAGTCAATGTAAAAAAAGTGTTTGTAGAAAAAGGAGAGTATGCTGTTGATTTGGATATGGTGTTGACTCCTGAATTATTACGCGAAGGAATGGTTCGTGAACTTGTGCGTCGCGTAAATGATTTGCGCAAAAAATCTGGTTTGACCATTGAAGACCGTATTGAACTTTTTGTTTCAACTTCTGCCTCTGAAATGGAAAAGGCATTGGAAGAATACAAAGAAATTCTTCTTACTTCGACTCTTGCTCTTGAATTGTGCACGACGGGTGATGCTCCTGAGATTCAAGAAACACTCCGTATCAATGAATGCGATCTGGTGATTGGATTTGTGAAGCAATAATGATATTTTGCATATGTTTCAAGAGATGTCATTGGACACGGAGATTGGATTGTTTCGTTCATCCGAACATCTTCGTGAAATATCCAAAAAAGAAATTGATCGGATGGTTGAAGATTGTCGCGATCACAAGGCTGACCCGGATGATCTTTTTGATTTTTTAAAAAATCTCATAAAAAGAACAAATAAAAAAGAAAAGACTCCTCTCATAGATATGTATCGTCGACTCATGGAGGTGTTTGATTTGCCTTGGGAAATAACACCTGGACGTTCAATGCTTTACGATGTGACCATGATCAATAAAGAAGGAAGTGATGATCCTGAGGCCTGTTTTAATTCCGATATTCCAACATTTTTTGCAACCATTGCTGACCTTGAAAATCAACATCCAAAGAGCGCACGATTCCTTTTTAAAACGTACGGCATTTGTGCGTTTCATCGTTACGGTCCTGATATGCTTGCAAAACAATTTGAAGAATCGTTCTTGAATAAACCTTATGGAGTCGTGTGGGCACTTCATCGTGATGGTGGGGATGGTTTTTCAGAACTCTCTGGAGAACTTCAGGATATGTGCGATCAATTACCACCAGGTGCAACGATGCGAATTTTGGAAGCAGGAGACGGAATAGAAGCTATCTTACAACTGATGGCACAACATCGTCGTTTTCCAAATCAAGATTTTCTTTTTGGAATTGTTGCAACACATTCTCACGGAGGAGGAAATTTAGTTTTTGGAGCTGATCATGAGGACGATCCAATAACAGGTGTTCCAGGAGCTATTCGTCGTGAACATTTACAAGGAACAGGAGGAAAACGTATTTCTTCTTATTTTGCCAAAGGAGCTCCTATTATTTTAATGGGGTGTAAATCTGCAAGACCTGAAGGAGTGGCTGAAGCTTTGGAAAATGCTCTAAATCTGCCCATTATTGCTGCCACAGAAAATACGACAAGTTCTCAGATTACGTTTACTTCTTGGGGGAAAGATTTTGTCCCAACGGTTGATGTAAAATATTTTCAAGAAGAAAATGTTGTTCCAACAAAGATTTTTTCTGAAGAGGATTTCAATTAAAGGCAGTATGTTATTTCCAAAAAAGAAAAAAGGGAGTAAAGGTATATGTGCCGTTCTTTGAATTTTTTTGGAGGAAAAGACAATGGACCTAAAATTTCCAGAATCTTATCATCAAGCGAGTTTCTTGTTTGAAACACAAGGAACTCAAGCATATGCATCTGTTTGTGAGAGGTGTGGTCCTGATGTAGCTGGTGTTCTTCTTGTCGCTCATTTGCGGAGACAGTTTGGTTCCATGAAGGATTTTCCAGCTCCACCTGAGTGTGAGACTCAGACAAATCGAGAATTATTACTCTCGTTCTCTCATCTTAAATGGGAGAAGATTGAACAGTTTTATAGTGCTGCTCGGGTGATTGAAAGGGATGCAAGTCATGGATATGGGGAACTCGTGGCAAGTCATGGTCGTCTCATTGCCGACACACTTCTTGTCGATCACCTGCGGTGGAGATGTAACTGGTTGGGGTTCAAACCAGAAGAGTATACGGAATCAGTGAATAGATATATTTCCGAAAATATTTTTGCTATTCGTTGATAAAAAGAATCGTTGACGTCTGAAAAAATTTGGACGTTTTTTTGTTTGCAATGTTTTGTTATACTTTCTTCCATATGTCAACAAAAGATACGGTTCTCATTATTCCTCCGAATGACCCGGAAGCTGTCATGATTTTTATGTTGGCCAAAGCCATGGGATTATCTGTCATTGAATCACTCCAACCTCATGGAGCATCTCTTGATAAAGAAAAAAACATGGGAAAAAAAATTCGTTCAGGCGGATGGAAAAATATTGTGATCGTCGAAATGCCAGGACCTCGGACAGAGTCGCAATTGCGGCGGATGGGTGTTGAGGTTGTGATTATTGATCATCATCATTATGATCATCTTGATCGCGCACATGATCCAAAAACAAAAAAATTACTTCCTTCTTCTTTGGAGCAATTTTTGAAACGATTTCGTATAGACGATAAGAAAATGTGCAGACTTGGATTTGAACCAAAATTCGTCCGTGGTATTGGAATTATGGATCGCGGATTTGTTTGGGCTTTACGTGAAGAAGGATACAAAGAATCCGATATGTATCGGGTTCTTGCATATCGACAAGAGCTCATGCGTCCATATCTGAATCAGAAGACCGAAGCACAAAAAGAGCGAATCACAAAAGAGGTGTGGAAACAGAGAACCGAATGGAATGGATTTACGATTGTTATCGGTCGCGGAAAAACAGAGTTGCGACCGCGTCTTTCTCTTTTGATTGCATTGAAAGTCAAAAAACCCATTCCGCTTATTTTATTTGAACGCGGAAGAGGGCTTGTGTATGTTCAAGAATCACCTTATGCACTTGCTCTATTTCGCAAGTTTGGAGGGTTTACCTTTGGTATGGATCGAAATTGGGGATATCAGAATACTCCAGGAGTTTCAAAAGTGACGCTTGTTGATATAAAGCGATTTTTAAAAAAAGAAATCGAAAAAAAGGCCAAAAAAACTTGACGATTTCTGACTCTTTCGGTATAAGAAAGAGTCCAATTTGGACAGAACATGTTCTTTTAAAAGGAGACTCGAGATGCCGAATTACTACGAGATTCTCGGCGTCTCCAAAGACGCCGACCTTCGAGAAATAAAGCGTGCATATCACATGCTTGCTCGTCTCTATCATCCGGATCGTCAACCTGACGATGAAACTGCGGATCAGCGTTTTCAAGAGGCAACAGAGGCATATCATTGCCTTTCAAATGCAAAATGTCGGCGCGCGTACGACCGCGGATTCGATCCAGTCGATTCTGTGGAAGATTTATTGTTTCGAGAGGAATCCGGACGTAAATGGACAGATATTCTCCTGCCGGGAGCTCCGATTTCTCCCAAACGCGGAAAGGATGTCTGGATGGTTTGTCCGGTTTCCACGGATAGGTTGGATCAAGGAGGAACCGTCGAAATATCTCTTCCGTTTGGAAGGGGAAAGACGTTTGTTTCTGTTCCCGTTCACGCGCGAAATATACCATGGTGTAGAATCATTGGGCTTGGGGAACCTGGAAAAAAAGGGGCTCCAAACGGAGATTTTTGGATATTTTTTCAACAACAAGAGGAGAAAAAGGCGTGATGAGAAATGAGATGGAAGAATTCGTGTCGTCATTTTTCAATTATGTCCGTGTGGAGAATGATATAGTGGTTGCAGACACCAGGGATAGGATGGCACGTGATGTGTCAGGTCTCGGATTACGTGTTGTCACATTCATGTTGCCGCAGGATGTTGCGGTTGTCTGTTCCCATGTATTGATGACACATGAGACCGGATCTCACACGAGAGTGTCCGGAGAAGATAGTAAAGGGAAAACGGTTTATCTCTTCGTTCGAAGGGGTCATCCGATTGCGAATCTGTGCAGTATCCTTCAGACCGATTCTCGCGGACGGCGATTTCTTGGGAGCATATATGTCTATCTTTCCCAGGCGGAAAAGCGGGAAGATCTCATTCCATTTCTTCCTTCCTGTTCAAGTGTTCCTGCTGTGCAAATCAGGCAGGATGGCACAGATGCTCCTGAAGCTCTCTTCAAATGTGTGGTTCAAGGAATAGGTGAGGAGCGTGAAAAAGCGCTTCTTGTTCTCAAAGGAGATATCCCTGGAACCATGGAAATGATTGAGAAGGGGGAGGAATACGGAATTACTCCGAGAACCGCGGCTGACGTCTTGGACGTCCTTTTGGACGGAGTGGAACCAGGCAAGGAATCGGAGTGGCTTCAGGAGCACCTGACTCCAGGTCGATTGAGGGAACTCATGGTCGCGCGAGGAGATTTGCCTTCGGTTGCTATGCAAATTAGTTCCGCAGCAGATGTACTCGGAGCCATGCGATCTGCAATGACTGGAACCTTGATTGAGGCGGGTATTCTTGCCTGGGCTCATGAGCTTAAAGATCGTCCGGATTGGGACCGGATGCTTGAGATGAAAATTAAAGCTCATCCTTTGAGGGAATATATCCTCGCTGCCATTCATCTCTTCCACGCGGAAATAACACCAGATGTCTATGTTCAGGTCGGACTTGATCCGCTTGAAAAAGACGAATTCTTGGAAATTATGATGAATCTTCCAGAGTTGGGAGATTTTGTCCTGCGGGATCGGCATGGACGGAATAGACGAAATTTGTCTCAGACCGCGACAAGTGCAGCGGTTGACAAAGCTGCAGACGAGTTGGATTTGTAACAGAAAGCTCGGGATTTCTTTCCCGAGCTTTTTTTAAAGGAGAATAGGATGAAGAGGAAACAGACCGCCCTGGTTTCGCTTAATTTGGATGGGAGAACAAAGGAATTGTTGAATCCGATTTCTTCGTCCTTGTTTGCAAGATTCATGGAAGAGATTCTTTCCAAGCATCGAGAGCAAACCAGATCGATCGGATTTCATTGGATGTCCTTTCCTGTGCGAGAATTCCTCACCGCAGGTATCTGGGTTGTGATGAAGCGACTCTGGTCGGATATTCATACGGAACGTAAGGGAAGGGATGCCGCTTTGGTCGTCGATCGAATGATCAGTGTTTGGCTTGCGATTCGATTCGGAGATGTTCTTGTTGCAGTCGAGGCGTTTGAAAAGTCTGTGGTTCGGACGATCATTCACGCCGTGAAACTTGGCTATGGTCCAGGAATAGATGTGAGTATGTCCGCTTGGCAACATCTCATCTCTGGAGAAGAAGCGCCTTTTTTGATCGAACTTCAATCATTTTCCGACATTTATTTAGAAACGGATCATGCGACGTTCCAAGAAGCGTTTCAGAAGCCAACAGCACTTTTTTTTACCGGACTTGCAAAGGACATTCGGACTGTTCGGGAAGATATTCTCCGTGAGATTGCAAAGGTTCGGAGACGAAATAGAATCTCCCTGAATTTTAATCTCATGGGAGGACCAACAGATCCGGACAAGGTGGAACGGATGGTATATCTTGCGAATCTTCTGGACGTAGAGAATCAGGACATCCAGTGGAATGAGTATATATCTACACGTTTTGAGTTAATCTTCCGTGAGTGGACCGCCACTCGTTTGGACGACGTCTGTACATTACAAGATTTGTATCGCAAACTGCCTGTGCGATGGCAGGGTTTGCCTGAAGCATTGCAACATGATCAATATATTTATTCGGTTGAAACACACTGGATAGACACACAGATTCTCCTTGTAGCCGGACGATTTCCAGATCGAAATTATTTGTTTCAAGCCGAGTATTCCGACGCAATTCAAGCTCTGCAGGAAACAAATTCTGTCACGCTTATTCGGAGAATTTTACGTCGCTGCCATAGGCGTGGCATGAAAATTTCAGACGCGGAACAAGTAATTTTTTCTTTTCTCTTGAAAGAGAGGATTGAAAAAATTCGTCGTTGGTCCAGTGAATTTGATGATTATGCATGGTCGAATCTTATCGTCCACGTATAAATTCTTAAACAGTCGATGAATTTCGGCTGTTTTTTATTTTGTTAAAAATGTTTGACAATTATGGTAAAATTTGATATGATAAAACGTCAAAATTCCTCTTAGTTTATGGAAAATTCCATGGTCTAGGAGGGGTCGAAAAGGAAGAAAAACTTTGCGGCCAGGTTCTTTTCAGGAAAATCAACAAAAAAAGGATCATTGTTTGATCCTATCGGAGGAAGTGTGGAAAATTTTGTGAAAATGTCCGATTTCGTGTGGAAAGATCGTCGTGGGCGACCTATATTTCCAATGGATTGGCGGCTTCAGGAGATCCTTGATCTTCTCGCTACCAACCAGGTAATTGTTGTGGAAGCAGAGACGGGCGCGGGAAAAACAACCCGTATTCCGCAGGCATTGTTGCTTGCGAATCCTCTCGTTCATATTTGGATGTCAGAACCGCGGCGTAATGCTGTTCGTCTGAACGGACGGCGAATTGCCTCGGAATTGGGCAGTCGACCTGGCGGGCTCGTCGGATGGAAACTGCGTGGGCAAGATCCTGTCGAATCTCGATCAACACGGCTTCATCTCCGTGTTGATAAAGGGCTTGCTACTCGCATTCGTCGTGATGGCGGAAAACTGCCGGAAGGTTTCATTATTGTTGATGAAGCCCACGAGCGATCCATTTCGATTGATTTGCTTTTGGGTCTCATCAAGGAGGCACTTGCTTCATCTCCAGGAACGCGGATTTTGATTACGTCTGCAACCATCGATACCAAGAAATTTTCTCAGTATTTTGATGGGGCTCCGATTGTTCGCGTGGCTGGTCGGCGTTATCCGGTACGCAAAGAGATTTTGCGTCTCATGCGCGATGAGCACCATAGTCAGGGTGCAGCTCGGGCAGCTGGAATTGTTCTTGACCGTTTTTTCAAGAACCAGTTGATGGTTCCGAATGTGAATGGTGAGGGAGAACATCCGGTTTCCAAAGGGGCTGTGGCAGTGCTTCTTCCTGGGAAGGAGGATATCAAGTCTGTAAAAGTCTCCATTCTTGAGGAAGCAAAACGGCTCGGTTTGGAAAATCGAGTTGAAGTGAGTGGATACCACGGCGACTCCACGGACGAGGAAGAGGATCTGGTGCAGGCGCCGGTGCCAAATGGTGTTCTCCGGTTTATCTGCGCTACGGAGATTCTTCGGAGTTCGGTGACTGCACGAGATCTGATCGGTGTTATTGATTCGCTCCAAGTGAAGCGAAAGACTGTGGATGATCGCGGAGTTGCGCATTTGCGCAAGATTGCGATTTCCAAAGCTGAAGCTGATCAAGGAGCCGGACGTGCTGGTCGAACCGCTCCCGGATTCTATATTGCCATCTCATTTGGGATGGAATATGAGCAACTGAATCCGTATCCACAGCCAGCTATTCTTCGGGAGCCGATCACAACCGTGGCTCTTGAAGTAGCTGCGATCGGACGTTCTGCTCGAACTTTTTCTTTCCTGGACACTCCGAGATCGGAAAAGGTCGAAGTTGCTATTCATCGGCTCCAACAGATTGGAGCATTCGACAGTGAGGAACGGATCACAGAAACCGGTGAACTGTTGCTTCAATTTCCGGTTGATCCAGAGCGAGCAGAAATGCTTGTCACAGCAGATAAACTCGGAGTTTTGTCCGAGACAGTTGTGACAGCGGCAACACTTGAAGCCGAGGGTTTTTTCCATCCGCCGAAGGATAATGGTACATGCACAGTCGGTGAGACTGTTGCACGTCTTCTTTTGGCGCAGGTTGAGAAAACTTCATATGGATGGAGACGAATCGAGACGCCTCGAGATTTCACAACGATTGATTTCACAGATTTGCCTGAGTGGATCACTCCACTTTCAAACGGATTTTTTGAAATCAATCCGAGCAGCTACGGATTTCCAGCCTCGAAACTCGCAGAAGTGTCAGATCTTCTGCGACGCCACTGGGCTGGCAAAAGCCAGAGTGACTTTGTGGCGATCGTGCGGGCATACCGTGCATTCAAAGCAGAGCACCGAAGACTTTCCGAGGTTCAAGTGCCAGGGAAGGACGGCAAAATGCGTTTCCTTTTCGGACATGAAAAAGAGGAAGCGATTCGTCAGTGGGGATTCGGTCACTTCATCAACCTCAAACGGATTTGGGATGCAGAAGCATTAATGTACCAGATTCGCGAAGAGGTTCAGAACTCTCCCCTGCGCCTCGAAAATGGTTTCGGGGTGGAGCGTGACTTCGACGAAGAGTCACTCACAAAAGCGATTGCCTCCGGACTGACCGATAATGTCGGGCGACTGGTTTCTTCGAGGTATGGTGATTATTCCGGCCGTATTGGAGAATTCAAAATCGCCTTTTCGTCCGTGGCATCTCCAGGGAAACACGCTCTTGTCGTCATTGGAGGAGTGAGAAAAATCCCCGGAAGAAAGGGCGACGAGGTTCGTCTTGCTGACCTGGCTGCGCCTGTAAAACCCGAATGGTTACGGGAAATTATGCCGCAGCTTTGTAAGGCAGTCCGGCAGGGTAACCACGAATATGATCCGGAATCTGATTCGGTACAGGAGACTGAAATCGAATGGTTTTTGGATCAGAATGTGGGGACTCGGAAGGTTGTGAGTCAGGATCAGGAAGGTGCGAGTCGCGCTTTTGCCACTTGGCTTGCACGCCGGATGCTCGCAGCTTAACAACTTCTCAGGATAAAAAACTGGAATAAAAACAAAAGGAGATGCGACGACTCCTGACACAAAAACAATTCGTCGTTCAACGTTCCTCTGTTATGTAGCACTTACTATTTAACAGAGGACTTCAACTGGCATGTTGAGTGGAAAAAACATTCGACCGCCTGAGAAGTTTGTTCTTAAAAATAAAAAACGTCCGTTTGGATTAAGGAGAGAAAATGGATTTTCAGAATGTGTTGGATGATAACAAAAGACAGATCGCAAGAGCTCGACAATTGAATGTCAGGGCTGGGCAGACTGTTTTTCCGGTTATGTCTGAGGCTGAGTTTGTTGAGTGGATTATTACTCAATCAGCTGGTGCAACAAGCATCGCAAAAATTTCTGATCCAGAAACCTTGCGTCTTCCTTCTCTTAATGAGGAGTTGGTGACACTGGTCATGGATGAGAATCCTGATCAGATTGAGGTTTTTGGAACTTCTGTCGCGGTTGAATACCGAGCACCGTATTACGGCACTATGTATGCCCCGCACATAAGTCTTCCGGAATCATTGGTTGTCAACAATGGTTGGCTCAATCTTCCGGATGACGCGATTAGGTTACCTGGTGGTCGTCTGGTTGATGTTTCTTTCTCAATCAGAGTTTCAGGATCGTGGTCGTCGGACACATTTTCTGGTATTGATCTCGTTGATCTCAAAGAGCAGGTGAAAAATCACCTGAACGAGAATCAGTGGAATATGTGGACAACGAAACCGACCATTGTTCTGCCGGATATAACCAATGACAACGCCGTAATTCCGGAGATCATTGCTGACGATTATGGTCGGTGTGTTGTGACGAATCGATATTTGTTTGGCTACGGAACGATTCGTTCCACCACATCCTCTTGGAATTCTTCCGTGACCTGGAATGCCTATTGGACCAGGGATTGGAAAGAGGTAGAGCAAATACGTGCGGAAGCTGTAATCGAGCTCGAGAAGGCAAAAGTAAATGTCAAGCTCGAACGTGATCGCCAAGCAATCCAGCAGCGGGCAGAAACCGCTAGACAGGAATTTCGGGAATGTTATTCGAACTTCTATTATTCTGACGCTTTGTCTGGAACAGAATTGCAAAGGCGGTTTTATGACCGTTACTACACTTCTTTTCCATCTGATCTCGCGGGACTGAAGCGATATGCGAAAGAGACCAAGGATATCATGACGGAGGTCCGAGACGCGATCGCAATATATGAGAAGAAGAAAATCGAGGAAGCTGCGCGCATGGCAAAGGCCGGCGAGCGGTTACTCGGAATTCTTCAGAGTCACTATGCGATTTGCCCGATTTGTGGAAAAGCGCAGGAGTGGACACTGGATCAGGCCGAGGTTGGAATACAAAACGGTGTAGTTTACCCCATGTGTGATTGCTATTATGGAGGCAATGCACTCGGGATTATCACCTCCGCTCTTGACCAGGGCGCGACGGTTAAAAACATCGTTCGCGTTGATAATCGAGACGGAAATGTTCTTTACCGTTCGATGATCGGCGATTACGCGGCTGTTTCTATGGCTGTGTATTACAAGAATGGTCAATGGAATCTCGCTCTGGTCATTGACCTTGAGGCGTTCCGTTCCGATGGGAAAGTCGTCTTCGAGATCGTGTGGCATCAGCCGACTGAATTTGATCTCGAGCTTCAGGGTCTCTATCGTCTGCGCGACAGTTATGACGATCAGATCCGGCAGGCGGAAGAGGAGTTGAGGAGCGAATGGAATCCGGTTCGAAAGCTCAGTTTCCGGATCGGAAAGAATCCAAAGTCAGGCCTGGATCAGTGGGAAGCTGGCGACAGAAGCGTCAAATACGTGGTTGACGCGAAGTCGTCGCTTTTGTCTGAGATCCAGCCTGGTCTGATATTTTACTGCCGGGAAGGACGGGCACTTGTGGATTCGGGAAGATTCCGACTCATTCTCGTGAACCCATACCTCCAGGCCGGTCGTAACATTGAGGCCGAGATCGCGGCTCTTGAAGCCAAAATCAAAGCTGAATATGAACCGGTAACTTCTCCTGTTTCGAAGGTGGAGAAGTTGGTGACTGCACCTTCAAACCAAAGGCTCGATCTTTCGAGTTTACTTGGACTCAATATACAACGACTTTAACAAAACACCCTCGCATACGTCTGCGAGGGTTTTTCTTTATCTGTTTACGCGTTCTTTTATTTCTCGTGCGGTTTGTTGAAGATTGTACAGATCGTTTTTGAGATATTCCATTTTTGTATCTGTGCCGCGAATTTGGGTTTCAAGATTTTGGAGTTTGTATTCCATGTCTTGAAGTTGTTTTTGCATCGGATACAGGAGGTCACTCATTTTTTGTTCCAGACGATAAGCAACCGCTTCCAGATTTTTTGTGAAGTCTTCTTGAGAGAGTTCAGACATATTTTTTGGTTTAACCTTGTGGAAATGGTTCAAGTGCTAGAATTTTTTTTACGTCTCCATCAGACAATACGTGATGTTCTTGAAGAATATCGACCAAGGCAAGAAGTTTACGATCTTCTTTACGTAAGGCAACCGTGAGATTTCCTTGAAAGTCAGACATTTTTTCATCCAAATAGTCTTTTGTAACTATGGTCGATTCGATTTTTTTGGATCTTCGTTCTGTATGTTCTGCAAATGTATTGATAACGTCCAAAATTTTCTGGTTGGATGTTTGAATGAGATAAAGAATCTCCTGGTTTGTTGGGTCTTGTGAATTGGTCTGCATCAGAGAAGACGTAAAATTAACCAACATCTGAACTTTGTTTTGCATCTAATAATTCTTCCCATGACATTTCAGCTGCTTCGGCAAGCTCATCATATTCATCATAATATCCGAATACAATTCCTTGATCATCCACTTCTGTAACCACAAGATATTCAGTTGTTTCTTTTTTTCCTTGGAATTCTCTTGTGACATGAATTTCTTGCGTTCGATGATCTTTTGCATCTCTGGAATGTTCAAAAAGAGGAAAAAGTCGTTCTCTTTTTTCTGTAACAGTTTCCTTTTTTTCTTCGGTTTCTTTTTTGGGTTGTATTGCTTCTTCTGGTTTAAATCCGTATTCACCCATATAAGTTTTTGATAAAAATAAGATTATGTTTATTGTAACATATTATGATTAAAATCCGCCCCGAAGCCCGGGCGAGCTCTATCCGAGCGCAGGATGCCCGCGTCTCCTGACCAAAGAGACGTAGGCATCCCAGCGAGTTACGAGCCCGGGTGCCTTCGGGGATGCCCTTTCTTTTCACCCATTTTCTTTGGGCAAGCACAAGAAAATGGGTCGGGGATGTTGGGGCAGAGCCCCATACATAAAAATAATTATGTTATCACCTCTTGACAAATTATAAAAAATATGATAGAGTATATTCATCAAGATGAGAGAAGTTTGAACCTTAACCAAGCCAAAAAAGAATAGTTTAGGAACCTGAAAAAAACAGTTATTTCTGTCAGGGTTCCTTGACAGGAAGTCAAAAATTTGGTATACTGAAACCACGAAGATGAGAAAAGGGAAAACAAATATACCCCCAGTCATCTTCTGAGGATTCATAGAACTCCTGGCGATCGGTAGGCCTGAGATCCAAAAAGATTTGAAAAAGTCTTTTGAGATCTCGGTCCTACATCAGATCAATAACAACCGGGCCCGCACAAGAAGCGAGCCCGAAGCCATGGGAGTATTTCATGAATACCAACACGACGACTCTCCGCGCCGCCATCGCCACTGCCGAGATCGAGCTTCTCGCCGCAAACCGAATCGCTGGTTGCGGACCGAAGGATGCTCGTAGGCAAGTGGCAGCCGGGCGCAAGGGCGTCTGGCTGAAGGTGGTCGAGGCCTCCGACAAGCTGGAGTCTCTGAAGACCCAGCTTCGCCAGGCCGAAGAAGCCGACCGACGTGCCCGCGACGCCAAGCGTGCGTATGGGAAGGTCGGCGGCGGGCTCTCTCGCTTGGCGGCGAACGATCGCGCCAAGTGGCAGGCTGCTCAGCAGGCAGCGACCAAGTAGGTCGTCTGTCTGCAACTCCAAGGTGCAGCTTGGAGGTCAGTTACAACGTTGTCGCCTGCACAGCGACAACCACATATGCTCTTTCCGAGAGCCCTTTCCGCGGCGTTTTGACGCATTGCCGCACCGTGGGCTCATCCGGCGTAGGCCACCTAGCTTTCTGTTAGGTGGTCTTGCTTTTTTAGAGGGGTTTTTGTGGGATCTTTTTGTTTTTATCCCAATAAGGGTTATGAGATAAGGTGGTTTGTGTTTTATAAAAAAGATAGTGTACACTTAGAATACTCTTAATAATCTTTTGTATGCTTCCACGTTTTATTGGTCTTAAAGAATTTCGTCAAAATATGGCAAAGGTTTCTGCTGATGCATTTAAACAGGGAAGGCGATTGATTATTCTTCGAAAAAATCGTCCTCTTTTTGAATTGCGTCCATTTTCAGAAAAAGAAGAAGTATTTGAAAAATTACTTCTTGAAATTCAGGAAGCAAAAGAAGATATAAAAAAGAAACAGGTGTATTCACTAAAACAAGTAAAGAAAAGAATCGGACTTTCTTAATGGTTTTATGATGTCTGTTTTGCAATTTACGCAACATGCGTTAAATGATCTTGAAGTTATTCCAAAAAATATAGCCCAACGGATTGTTTTAAAATTGGAATTTTATCTATCGACAAATAATCCTATGAGATTTGCAAAAGCACTTTCAGGTCCACTTCAAGGTTTTTCTCGTTTTCGCATAGGTGATTATCGTGTGATTTTTGAACAAAATGCGTCTGGAAAAATAGTCATTTATACAATTTTGCGTATTAAACATCGTCGTGAAATTTATGAGTAAAATTTTTTAGCAAAATTGTTCATATTCTGTTAGGATAATTTTAATATATGCTATCCCCAAAAAAGATAAGAGTTTCTTCTCAGATAGTCAAAAAAATATCTCAGAAAAAACAAGGTCTTAGCAAAAAAGAAAAAGAAAAAGCAGCCAAAATTTTTTGGTCGCAATATCGTGACCTCATGAAGCGCTTAGCAAATGAGTAATCTTTGGTATCCAAATTTTGAAGAGTTAAACGAATGGGTTGAGTTCCTTCAAAAAGATGTTGTTGGGACGATTTTTTTGCCGCCCAATTTGAATCAAACATGGATCACGTGCATGTTACGTTGTTTTCAATTAACAGCGATCCATCCAGACGGACAAGATTTATTTCAAACTGCCGCTCGTCTCTTTTATAAAATTGTTAAAAATCATGTCCTCGTTGATGGAAATAAACGCAGTGCTGTTATTTGTACATTTTATTTTTTCATTGAAAATCATCAATATCTTTTGATTCCTCCTGAGGAAATGTACCTTTTGGCAATAGAGATTGCTTCTTCTCCTGGTTCTGAATTCATGGATGTGATGATTCAAAATTTAAGTGAGGTTTTTCAAAAAAATACAAAATTTTCTTTGTAAATTCAGTCAAATAAACATCAGTTTTTTATCTATTGCTATGTCTGTTCCAAACACTATTCACCCTCTTCTTCAAACTCGATATAGTCCGCTTGTTTTTCAAGATAAGCCTATTCTAAAAGATATTTTGAAACGATTGTTTGAAGCTGCCCAATGGGCACCATCGAGTTATAATGAGCAACCGTGGCGATTTGTGGTTGGGGTGAAAGGTGAGGGAAATGGATGGCAAAAGATTTTTGATTGTCTGGTCGAAGGAAATCAGACTTGGGCAAATTCGGCTCCGGTTTTGGTTTTAACAGTTGCAAAAAAATCGTTTGCTTATAACAAAGCAGACAATCCACATGCGTGGCATGATGTTGGGTTGGCAATGAGTCAGCTTATTTTTCAAGCAACATCAGAACAGATTTTTGTTCACCAGATGGCTGGGTTTGATGCGCAAAAAGCAAGAGAAAGTTTGTTGATTCCAGATGAATGTGAACCTGTTGCAGTCGCAGCTCTGGGATATGAGGGAAACATAACCGATATAACAGACCCAAAACTTGTTGAGCGAGCAAATGCTCCGCGACAGCGTCAATCATTGTCGGAGATTGTTTTTGAGGATCATTTTGGAAATGGTTTATTTTAGGACTTTCTCAGTTTAGACCAGTTTGGGTGCACGGGGTGCAAGCTTTATCGAGCTGTACAAAATGGTACAGCGAGAAAAACTGGGGTCCCCGTAAACTCAAAATGGGCAAAATGAGAAAGTCCTATGTTTGAGAATTGATCAAAAATCCGCTATACTATATCCATTATGTGGCGGATCAATCATGCACCAAAACGTCCGACAACTGAGTATTTAGATGTGGTCCTTACCCGAGTGGAAGAGGATGATGATTTGCGTTTTCGCGCAGATGCTATTTTAGCTGCGGCGGAAAAAGATACTTCTTTGTTTGCAGAACTGTTTCATTGTCCGCAAGATCCTGTGCGTCATGGTGAAGGTCCATTTGTTGGGCATCATATTCGTCTCATTCTCATGACGTTATATGCCATTGTGGATGGAAAGGTACATTTGATGGATATTGAGGAATTTCGACGATTAAAAGGGTTTGAAGGAGAAATCGAAGAATTGGAAGAAACCATCAAAGAAAAAGTGGCTTCGCTTGAGGTCTATGCGCTTTGTCATGATCTTGGAAAACCATCCACGATTTGGTTTGAGGCAAAGCCAGGTTCAGAAGGTGCTTCTCTTGGATTTGCTGTGCCAATTTCGCATGCTTGGGCAGATGAGCGAGAAGTAAAACGTCAAGAATTGATTGTCCGTTATCGCGAGCTTTTTTCTGTTTTTGCAAAAGAGCGGGCAGAGATGTCTGCGTCAGATGTTCAGGCAGAATTTTTCGCACAGTTTCAAATTTTGATTCATTATCCAGGTCACGCACATTCGTTAGCAGAACCACGATTACGTGCTCTTTTTGCACAAGTAGCTGAAGCAAGAAGGCTTACTCCAAATGATGCAGAGGATATCTCCCATGTGATTTTTCAACACATGGATGCCATTGTTGCTTTTCAACGTGCAAATTTGCGTGCCTATAATCATTTTGCTCATTACGCACGCCACTATGGTCGCGATGCGGATGATTTTCTTGATCTGCTTCTTGCGGCAATTTTTCTTGATGCGGTGTGTGCTTCTCGTAGGCGTGGGGTACATGGAGTTTGGTACGATGCAACACTCGTTGTTCACTTTCTTGCGGCTGAACGTGAATATGCTCCATGGAAGCGTGAACAACGTTTAAAAGCGCGAGAAGATGCTCGTCGTAAAGAAGAGAATCGACGATTGCGTGAAGCAAAACTTGATGGAGATTCATTGCTTACTCTTTTTCAAATGCAGACAAGTCCACAATTTGGATCTATTCTTGCAGCTGTTCACAAAGCAGCACGTGGTGAATGTCCACTTCCTACGTCTTTTCCAGCAGATATTCTTCAAGAACTGGAAAACAGAGTGATGGAGTATCGATCTCTCATCTAATTTTTATGCTTTGTTTTCTCTCTGGGACACTTCTTCATCACGGTATTGGATACGTGATTGTTTTAGTGCACGGAGTTGGGTATAAAGTTTTTTTGCCAGAAGATGCAGCGCATGAATTATCTGGTGAAGTGACTTTGTATACACATGAAGTGATACGTGATGATCAGCGTGAATTGTTTGGATTTTTGAGTTTGCCTGCCTTGGAATTATTTTGGAAATTGATCAATGTGTCTGGTGTTGGGCCTCGCAGTGCGCAAAAAATTGTGTTTGCAAGACCTGTTGAGGAAGTGAAGACAAATATCATGGGAGGAAATCTTGCATTTTTAATGGACATTCCAGGTATTGGAAAAAAGACTGCACAAAAAATCATTTTGGAATTAAAAGGAGTGCTTGCTGAAGAGCCATCTGTTTCTTTGTTTGATCAGGATGCCCTTCAAGCATTACTTGGGTTGGGTTACACCCGCAGACAAGCAGAGGAAGCACTTTCAACTGTTCAAGGTGATACAACCGAGGCGCGTGTGCGTCTTGCTTTGAAATGTCTGTCTCGATAATGTGTTGCTTTTATGTCATCAATGTTCGAAAAAGAAATTTTTTCATCTGATCAAGAGACATGGGACGCATTTGTTTTAGAGTATGGACCTCAATCTGGTGCATTTCTTCAATCTTGGGAATGGGGAAATTTTCAAGAGAAACTTGGCCGACGTGTAAAGCGCATCGGATTTTTTCGTGAAGAAAAATGGTGTGGAGTGGCTCAGATTATTTTTCTTTCTCTTCCGTTTGGAAAACAATATGGATTTTGTCCGCGAGGACCAGTGGTCATCCCGGGTTTTTATGAAGATCCTGATTTTGCGGTTTCGTTATCACACCTTTTTCGTTTAGAAAAATCCACGTTGTTTCTTCGTACAGAGCCTCCATTTGAAAAAGAAATTTTTTTACCTCCTGTGTGGAAATTTGTCCGCGCTGTTAATACCCCACACACACTTCTTCTTTCTTTAAAACCAGAATTAGACCAATTGCTTGCCAACATGCATCCAAAAACGAGATATAATATTCGCCTTGCAGAACGCAAGGGAGTGCAAATTCGTTTTTTGGATGCGAGTCGTTTTGAAGAGCTCTGGCCGTTATTTGCAAACACAGCGGAACGCGACGGTTTTCGTTTACATGCAAAATCGTATTACAAGACGTGTTTAGAAACACTTACAGACAGTCGCATCCATGCATTTCTTGCGGCTGCTTTTTTTGATGGAAAACCACTTGCAGCAAATCTTATGATTGATTACGAAAATACACGAACGTATTTACATGGCGCATCTAGTAACACAGAGAGACAATTGATGGCGCCATACCTCCTTCATTGGGCATTGATTCAGGATGCAAAAATAAATGGGATGAAACAGTATGATTGGTGGGGAATTGCCGGCAGTGATGATCCGAAAGATCCATGGGCTGGTATTACACGTTTCAAACGTGGATTTGGTGGCGAAGAAATTTCGTATCCGGGTACGTTTGATTTTGTGTTGCAATCTGTTCCTTATGCAGGATATTGTGCGATGCGAGCTCTTATACGTCGTTTACGTTTTTAACATTTCTACACATATACTCCGTCTATGGATTTCGCTAATATTATTCTCATTGTTCTTGGATTGATTGTTTTTGAGATCATCTCGAGCATTGATAACGCGGTTGTAAATGCCGATGTCCTTACCACCATGTCCGAAAAAGGCAGAAAATGGTTTTTGTTTTACGGAATTATTTTTGCGGTTTTTATTGTTCGTGGAATCCTTCCTCTTCTCATTGTGTATTTCACAAATCCAGGTATTGGCATTTTTGGTGCCGTGACCGCGACGTTTAGTGGAGATGAATCCATTCTTGCATCTGTGGAGCGAAGCAAACCAATTCTCTTGGCTGGTGGTGGAGTCTATTTGTTGTTTTTATTTTTCTACTGGCTTTTTGTTGAAAAAAAAGAATACGCCTTTTTTTTGGAACGACATATTCATGAACGATATTCATTTTGGTTTTATGCAACGGCATCTGTGATGCTTTTGTCGATTGTGTGGATGACGATTCCTATTAATCCATTTATTGCGCTTGGTGCCGTGGTTGGATCAACGGCTTTTTTCATCACAAATGGTTTTAAAATGAACGCAGAAGAAAAAGAAAGGGAATTAAAAGGAGGACATCTGACTGATATTAGCAAAATTTTGTATTTGGAAATGATTGATACAACGTTTTCCATTGACGGTGTTCTTGGAGCATTCGCGTTTACCCTTTCTGTGCCGCTCATTTTTTTTGGAAATGGATTAGGAGCATTTGTGGTTCGCTATATCACCATTCATGGAGTGCGTACGGTAAAAAAATATCGGTATTTGAAAAATGGAGCTATGTATTCGATTGCAAGCCTTGGGCTCATCATGCTTCTTGAAAGTTTGCATGTGGAAGTTCGCTCTTGGATTCCTCCGATTATCACATTTATTGTGGTTGGTATTTTCTTCTGGCTCTCGAAAAAAGAATTACAAATTGAAGGAGTGATAAAAGAGTAGAAAAATTGGCGATGTAGAAATTGTAAAAGATGTAGAAAGTGTAGACTAATGTAGAAAGTGTTGGAAAAATTTTTTGAATAAAAAAACCGGAGGGGAAAATCCTCTCCGGTTTATGGTTTCTCCTGCTTACCTCAGAGTGAGGGGCAGGGTTCGGTTAAGTTCTCGTCGACTGCTTCGTCGCAGTCGTTGTCGAGGTCGTCGCAGATCTCTGCGGCCCCGGGGTATACAGACGCATTCGTGTCATCACAATCCCCGTGGATTTCCGCATATCCATCGCGGTCATCGTCAGAATTATCGCAGGGGATATAGTCCCCGTCGCAATCCTGATCAATGCCGCATGAAGTCTCGACTGCGTCCGGGTGGATCGCCGGAGCCGTGTCATCACAATCCCCGCCGTTGGGTGACGTTCCATTGGGCATGAACTCGGGGCATGCTGCGCCCGGAGTACTGCCGTAGGTGTCGCCATCTTCGTCCACGAAATAGCCGGTCTGGTCGACAGCGTCCAGATCAACGACCCCGTCACAGTTGTCGTCCAATCCGTTACAAATTTCGGCGGCACTCGGACGAATGGCCGGATCTTCGTCATTGCAATCCGTACCGCCTTCGACCACAGTCGACGGATATCCATCTTCGTCTCTGTCGACTAGGTCGCCGTCCTCGCAGTCCTGATCGATGCCGTCGTATGCAATCTCGATGGCATTCGGGTTGATCGCGGCGTTGGTATCGTCGCAATCACCCTCAGACACCGAGAATCCATCACCGTCCAAGTCGGGTTCTTGTGTGGGTTCGATCACAATAACCTGGGGTGTTGGATCCATGATTGTTGCGATGACATAGTCATCGAACAAGGCCGCTTTCTGACAACTTGTGGCCAAGAACAAGGAGACCACGATGGAACCGAACAAATAATACTGACGTGCTGCGTTCATCGCGCACCTCCTTTATGACCAAATTCAATGCCAATAACGATTCCGGCGGCCAATCCGCCACCGATCGCCAAACTCCACTGTTTCCACCCTGCTTTGGGAGCGACCAGTTGATGGCCGTTCGGAATCTCTCTGACCTGATCCCTGTATCCCTGCTCGGTAAGCAGGATAAGGGTCGATGTTCCAGCGGTTACTGCCGCTGCCTCGAGCCAGTTGAACGAAACCTTGATTCGCGGTTTCGTCTTCTGACTGTTCGATCCTGAGGACGACGGTTGATCACCACCGGGCTGATCCGATGATGCTTCATCTTCTCCGGCTGAACCGGTCAGATGACCTGAACCGTCTCCTTGGTCGGATCCATTCCGTGTCGGGTAGATGTTTACCGTTTTATTTTTATTCACGGTGACATCTCCCTCTTTTGTTATGTGTACGACACAGAACGGTCCATTTCGAGCCCCCGGATCCTCACACGCGGGTGGTTGTGCTCCATTTTGGGTAATGTAATATCCACCGTCAATATAGAACTTGACGGTACGATATTCAGGCCCTAAACCGGCGTTATTTTCGCCGGTTCCCACAACTTCCAGCTGTGTGGCGGGGATTCCATGGTTTTCAAGAAACCTCGCAACTGTTGCGGCTCTCTGGCCGCTCAAATTGAGGTTTATGATGTC
>LCAH01000011.1:24431-43560 GCA_000996355.1 Candidatus Uhrbacteria bacterium GW2011_GWC2_41_11 | reverse complement strand
GCAGGAAAGCTTGACCAGTGAGCTGTTACGCTATCTTTAAAAGGTGGCTGCTTCTAAGCCAACTTCCTGGTTGTTTAAGCCTTCCTACTACCTTTCACACTTAATGGCGATTTAGGGGCCTTAGTTTGAGATCTGGGCTGTTACCCTTTTGACGGATGGAGCTTAGCCCCCATCGTCTGACTGCCGGGAACATACATAGGTATTCGGAGTTTGGTTAGGCTCGCTAGCCGAAGCCGCAAAGCCCATTCAGTGCTCTACCCCCTATGTACTATTAACCGACGCTAGCCCTAAAGCTATCTCGGGGAGAACCAGCTATTACCGAGTTCGATTGGAATTTCTCCGCTAACCACAACTCGTCCCCGTGTTTTGCACAGCACGTGGGTTCGGGCCTCCACGGGTTGTTACACCCGCTTCACCCTGGTCATGGTTAGGTCACCCGGTTTCGGGTCATGTACGTGTCACTGTTTGAAAATGTTCACGTTACTCAAAAATAAATTTCCAAATAACGTGAACAATTTTCAAAATACGCGTATTGAACGCTCGCTTTCACTTTAGCTTCGTCCCGGAGGACTTAACTGTGCGACACGTAGCACACTCGTTGGCTCATTCTTCAATAGGAACGCCGTCATCCTGTCTTGCGACAAGACTCCGACTCCTTGTAAGCATACGGTTTCAGATACTATTTCATCCCCCTTCCGGGGTACTTTTAAGCTTTCCCTCGCGGTACTGGTTCACTATCGATCAGAACATGTATTTAGTCTTGCCACATAGTCGCGGCAGATTCCCACAAGATTTCTCGAGTCTCGTGGTACTCAAGTGCCATTACTACAATCACACAGATATATTTCGCGTACAGGACTATCACCTTCTTTGGTTCCACTTTCCAGTGGATTCCCCTATATATTGCATGTCTTGCTTGTTTTCGGCAGAAAACAACATAACGGACTTTCAACCCCTTTCCAACAACGACTGCCGCCTTTCATTATCCCTTGATGAAAACTTGCGTTCACACCGACAGGACAACTTCACCGGAAAGGTTTGGACTGATCCCTTTTCGCTCGCCACTACTAAGGGAATGGGCTCGTTGTGTATGTAGAACTCCGTAGAATCGCTTACGCTTTCTACGTTTCTACATAACAACGAGCAGATCTTTTTCTTTTCCTCTGGGTACTGAGATGTTTCACTTCCCCAGGTGCCTCTCCAACGCCTATATATTCAGCGCCAGATGATACGGCTTTCCCCGTACCAGGTTTCCCCATTCGGATATCTCCGGATCAAAGGTTGCTTGCCACCTCCCCGAAGCTTATCGCAGGCTGCTACGTCCTTCGTCAGCACGTTCTGTCGAGCCATCCACCGTATGCCCTTATGCTCTGCAACCACTGGAAGAACAGATCCCGACCGTTTGAGAATTGAGAATTGCGAACAACCTCTAAACGGTTTCTCTCCAATGTTGCGTACTTACTTTTAGAATTGGTTCTCTATTTCTTCAATTGTGAAGGATCGTCTGACCCTTCGGATCAGGGAGAAAGTAATTTTGAAAACCAATTTCTCTCTGCCTCGAAGGATTTAAAAAACCGCGCATCTTGCGCGGGAACCTAATCAAAACCATTCGCTACCTGCGAAGACGATTATGAAGATTCCCGAACGTATTTTTCCACATGAATACCCTTTCATCTTCACCATCTTCCCTCTATCCCTCAGATCCTTGTCTTTCACGATCGATTTGGGAACATTTGTTCTCGGGACAAAGAAGGTAGTGATCAATTGTATTGCGTCGGCAATATTAGCGAACACACAAAGACCTGTCAAGAGACCCGAAAATATTAGATATCCAGAATTCATCCACAAGAGTTAAAATTTTATCAGGATGTCAAACTCACGTAAAATAAACTCCGTATGTATAAAGTTCATTTTCTCATGGTTGGAAAAGCAAAAAAAGGACCACTTCAGGACATTACAGAAAAATATCGAATTCTTCTTCGTCCATATATAAAAGAAATCTGGCAGGAAGTATCAGATATTCCGTTTCGAAAACCAGAAGAAAAAATACGAGTTCAACGTCTTGAACAAGACCATCTTTCTTCAGTACTTCCAAAAGACGGCCTTGTTATTCTTTTGGATGAAAGTGGAAAAACATATACATCCACAGATTTTGCCCAAGCAGTAGATAGATGGTCAGAACACGGAACTCGTACTCTTGTTTTTGTGATCGGTGGACCTCTTGGATTTGAAGAATTATTCAAAAAACAGGCGCATATCCGCCTGTCTCTTTCTCCTATGACATTTCCTCATGATTTAGCTCGCGTTGTCCTTTTAGAACAACTCTATCGTGCCATGACAATCTTGAGGGGGAAAATGTACCACTACTAAAAAATTCTCTCATCAAGAGCCGAACTTTTTCAAAAGATGAAGAACAACCAATATATCAGGCAATGTCGCCTCCAAGATTTTGGCGTCATCCCCGGCTTTTTGGCGGCGTCTATAAGAATCCACCAGGACTTTAAATCGATCAAAAAACTGTTCAAGTTTCCGTTTTTTTTCGGCTTCTTCCAATGTTTTGTGTTGGTGAATAGCTGGTTCGTCCTCATGGGCAGTATACCACTCTTCAACCACTTCCTGGACTTTTGTCATACTCTCCTTTTCGACTCCACGAAATGTGCGAAAACGCGACTCGACCTGTTCCAGGAATAAAACGGCGAAATCGTCCGCGGATTGGTATTCTATGACATAGGCCAGAGTTTCAAACCATCTGTGCTTGGGGCTATTTTCCCGCATAGTTGCACTAAGTTCTTGATATCTTTCTTTCGCTAGTTGGTAACGCTTGGCCGAGGCCAGTTCTGGCCTTTGGGAATATTTAACAAAGCTGTCACTCTCAAGCCGGAACGGTGAGGTCGCTAATTTGTGAAGGTACAGACCATATGTGTCTAGTAATTTTTTGTCCAATTGTTGCATTTCTTTCTCTGTGTGCACATTCAATTTCTTTTTTGTTCGCAGTTGTACAAGACGCTGATGTAGGTTGTTGATGTCTGCTTGTGCAGTTTTTAATTCCTGACCTAATCGTTTCCATTCTTCTTCATCCGTCTGATCAATCCGCATATCCTTTGATTCTTTGCCACGATTGTTCCACAAGACATCCATAAATTCTCGCAACGCCTCTTTCCCATTTTCACGGCGAACCAGAGAACGAATATCCATCGCTCTCAAAAGTTCGTAAAAGGCGCTCCAAAAAATCTCCTGCTGCCTGATTTCATCTTCAACAGCCACCTCTTCGCGTGTATAGTGATAATTTTTCCGACGTTCTTCCTCAATCCAGCGCACTAAATCCGCCAAATTTCCTTCCCGAAACATGCCGTCCGGGTGATTTGATGATGACAAAACTGACGTGACAAAACGCTTTTTTATCTCCTCTTTGAGCAAAGGCGACAACTGCGCAAATGCTTCGGTAACTTCTTCCGAAATTCCCTCTAAAAATCCTTCTTTCTCTGCTTTTCTTGTTTCTTTTTTAAGGTCAGACGATTTTCCTGACAGGACAAGCCCTTCGTGCGAACTCTCCATAAAAAAACAAAATTATTTAACTAAGAAAAATCGTTCGGCAGACTCATCCCTGGAGCATATGCAAATGGAGTTTCAACAATGTTTACAATCAAATCACGCAAAATAGGATACTCTGCAGCCATATAATGATCGTCACCATCACGTTCTATAAAACGCGCTTTGAGAGATTCAGCGAGTTTACGACCATGATCGAGCGGAACAAGTTTGTCATCTTTGGAATGAACAACCACAAATTCCCGCGCTTTCCACATAAGAACATCAGCATCAAGATCATCAAAAAAAAGATGACGAAGCCCCGGCCTGGACACTTTCCAGGGAGTTGCAACCAAAATAACAGCCCTGGGCGTTTCCATCATTTCTACGGCTTCCAAATATTGAAGAGCAAGCAATCCTCCCAATGAATGTCCAAGCACAACATCTTCCCCTTTCAAATGTCCAATCTGCTGTTTTAGATCTTCCATCACAACTGGGAGATCAATCTCCTGATCTGCGGGCAGTTGAAGACGCGGCGAAACCACTTCAAATCCGCGTTCACGAAGCTGTTCTCTCAGCCACGGATGAAAATTCATGTCCGGACTCGCATTGAATCCATGAATCAAAATAATACGCATAAAATAAAATGGTTGAAGATATTTCAACCATGAATGACCTCCTCAAGAACAGCTAACTGCTTTTTTATTTCTTCAAAAAACTCAATTTTAGAAATTTCCTTTGATCGTAAAGAGACAAGAAGTCTTTCGTATTCCGGAAGTTTTCTCAATTCCCCGAAGTGCTCTAAAAAGGAATTTAATTCTCCGGATTGTATTTCAAGCGGAGAACATTCCAAGAGTTGCAATAACTCTTGCATACTACCGCTCCCTTCTTTGTTTTGGTTTTGAAGAGCTTTATTCATAAATTATTTTTCTTTTTGCGTCAAGACTCTTGGATTTCCATTCACTTCTAAAGGTGTTTCAATAAATATATCGTTTCCAACTTCCATAATAACAGAAGAAAAATGCGTAAGTTCAAATGTATTTTCTGAACGATGCATCACACGAGCTAACTCTTCTTTTTCTTCTTTAGAAAGATCTCGTGCCCAGTTTCCAACAACTTTAACAATTTTGGAAGATTGTTCTTTCTCTTCAGAAATTAAATCTAAAAGAAATCGAACGAATTCAATGGATTCTGGTTTTTGAAAAAAAAGTTTATATGGTAACACAACCGACTTTGACAGTTTGGAAAGAACGATTGATTCAAAATTTTCTTGTGTTAATTCTTGTTCTGTTGCAAGTTCGAGAAAAAAATCCTGAAATGTCTCTACAAGAAAATCAAATTGTTTACGATTATCTCCATTTAATTGATCCCATGTTTGACCAAATTTACTCTCCTTCAAAAAAAATTCTTTTGTTTGTCTTGCAGAAAATCTTCGATACACATCCCGTTCAATTAAATCATTTAAATATGTTTGGTGAGCACGAATAATTTTTTCCCTTTCTTCTAAAGTCAACGGATGTCTCCCTCCCTTTATTTGAATAAAACGAACAAGTTCTACATCAAGAGCTTTTCCTCGTCCTTTATATTGAATCTCTACAAGATCAATCTTCCTTCCCGCATCCAACATGTCATTCATGCCAATCATTTGTTCAAGATCTGCTATTTTTAATTGTGATTCAAACCGTTTTTTTAACCAACGAACTGCTTTCACAACAGAAAGAGTTCCTATTTCAATATCTTCAATATATCGACTCATTTCTATATGGCCATGTCTATCTTTTACATAACTTTCGCCAGGTTTTTTAGCCCCAACTCTCTGTCTTAATTTAGAAAAAAAATCAGATGGATCCGAAATAACTCTTTGATAGATAGCACGAACCAAACGATTTTGAAATCTCGCTTCTTCTAAACGCAAAACACCTTGTCTATCTTTTAAAGCAAAAACTAAAAAATCTCTTACTATTTTTTCAAAAACAATTTCTTGAGGTTTTTCAAGAGGAACAAGAGGACGTGTTTCAAAACTTTGACCTTCCACTCCTTTTTCCACAAGTCCAAACGATGAGGTATTTTCTGCTTGTTTGTATCCAAACTGTGGTTTAGCCATAAAAAAACAAAAAAATGCATTGGGCATTGGTGGGTAGAGAGGGACTCGAACCCTCATGGATTACTCCACTAGCTCCTAAGGCTAGCGCGTATGCCAATTCCGCCATCTACCCATAGAGAACTTTCAATATATTATCAAAAAATTTACATTTGATCAACTATTGACAAATAATAAAAATTCTGTCACTTTTCCTTCATTGTTCGTTTCACAATAACAAAAGAAAGTAAAGGAGTGATGGTATGGCTATCCACATCCGCCAAGGAAAAGCCAGGCCATTATTCCTCACAGAGGAAATAAGCCCGGCTCCGGAAGATTTTTTGATCAACATGCGAGACGCATCTTTGCGTGGCAAAATGTTTGTAAAAGACACACTTCCACGCATTCAGTCGGACAACGTATCAAAAGCGATTGGAGAACAGCTTCAACGCGTCGGTCCTCTTGTTCCAGGAAGAGAAGCAATTTCGCACGCTCTGCGAGCTGGATTTCTTCAAGGATTAAAAGAAAAATTCGTCGTGGACCAGAAACCATGGCCGCGTGATCTCAAGCTAACTCTAACCAGTTATATCGGTACATTGTTTCAAGGAGAAATGACAGAAGCATTACTTGGTCTTTCTCTCCAAGATCGCGGAAAATTGTTCAACCGATTTGACTGGATGGAGTTAGACCAAGAGACTTGGCGAACCGGATATATCGGTGCCATGGCTGTGGCGCGTGTTGCACATACATTTTTATTGTCTGGGGCAGACGTTTTTCTCTCGCCCCCACGATATGATTTATTTCACAGCGGAGATTTGTTGGTAACGGTTCCAAACAAACCATTTGGACTCTATCTTCAAATCAAAAGCAGTGTGTATGAAAAAGAGCACCACGCAATTGTTCTTGCGTCACTATCAGAACTATCAGACGTAAACCTGCTAGAATTCCAGACTGTTCTTATAAATCTTTGGAAAGGATTCCAAAAATTTCAAGAACAAAATAATGAAGACTGGAAACCAGTCTTCATTCAACTGGGAAACACATACACTCCATCACACGAGTTAAATGTAAAACCAGTTGAAAAATTGATTGACATGTTTCTTGCCAATCTAACATCGAACCAAAAAAACACTCTTCTGGAGGAAGGATGAACAAATGGGAGCAACACCACTACCGATTGATACAGCGAGAAAACTGGAACGAATATCTTTGAGAAAAGACACGGGAGAAATTTCTCCTTTTTTTCTCTTGGATCTATATAGCACTCTTCAAGAAGGAATTGAATTTGGGAACCATATCTGGCACATGGGAACATCTCATGACCAGGTATTTGTTCAGAGATTCAAGGAGGGAATCCATCGAGTCACAACCCGATCAGGTGAAAGTAAAGGAGCAGCACATACTTTAAGAGGTATATTTGCTCTTGGGGTCAAAAAGAAAATCAGTGAGTGTGAAGGGATTCTTCCTCCACCGGTGAGAGAGCGAATGTTTTCCATCGCTGTTTATGGACAACAAGAGCTCGCTCACGGACTCCTCCTCCTTCCACCTATGATAAAGGACACTTTACTTTCAGATGAGAAACTGAAAGAAGTGGCAGAAGGATGGGCAAAGGATTTTGCCGGAGCAAACGCCATTGCCCGTGTTGCCTATGCATTTCTGAAACAGAATGTCAGGGTGCAATTCCCGTCTCTCCGAGACGCAACATTTTATCAAGGAGATCTTCTTGCAGAGGCAGAAGACAACCTCCTCTACCTCCAAATTGTTGGAAGGAGAAAATCCCAAGAAACAAGAATCTTTGATCTTGACCGATATCCCGAAAAAATATGGGATGCGGAAATTTATTCGGCTTTGTTAAAGTTTCGAGAGAGTGCCCGACGTTCTCAAACAAAGGGCACACGCATATTTATCGAGGTTGGACTTGGTGCAAGCCGTCCAACAGAACTCGCGTGTCCCAATGTCCAAAGAGCCGTAGGGCAACTCCTCGATAATATTTGCAAACAAGAATTGGCTCTGGCTTTATAACCAGAGTTTTTATTTTTACTTATCCACGTAAAAACGATTGACAAAATCATTTTTTCATGATGTGATGTTTCTAACAAAAGAAACAGCTCCCCCATTTTTTATGCGGGGAGCTGTTTCTTTTTTCGTCGACGAAAAACCAAACAATTTGTCTTAATTTTCCTGATTATGATCTATGCTCATGCAAGATCGAACCATGTTTTTTATTCTCTTTTTTCTTCTCTTTTCGTGCGTGCCAAAACCATCATCTGCAACCAGTGGTTCATGTACAGACACAACGTGCCAATCTCAAGTTTATCTTTCAGAAATTGGATGGGCAGGCTCATCTCTTAGTCAAGCAGATGAATGGATGGAACTTGCAAATGTAACAGATACATCCATCAATCTTTCTGGTTGGTCTCTTGTTGGAGCTGGTAGTAGTGGTTCTCCCATTCTCATTCCTGAAGGAAGTACTCTTGAACCATATGGGACATTTCTGATTTCAAATTACGAAAACTCAAAATCTACTCTTGCTGTTATTCCAAACTATGTTACTTCAATCGTTTCTCTTTCCAACAATTCCATGGAAGTTATTCTTCTTGACTCAAATGGACAAGAAAGAGATCGCGCAGGAAATGGAAGTGCTCCATTTGTTGGAGGAACACAATCGAGTGGATCTATTGCTTCCATGGTTCGTGTCAGTGCACAAATGAATGGTGCTTTGCCAGAATCATGGATAACAGCAACCTCTGCACAGGGATTTGATCCTGATGCCACAGAATTTGGAACACCAGGATGGATTGAACAACTTGCTGTTCAAGAATCAACTGTAGAATCAGAACCTGTATCAGAACCAATAGAAATACCTATTTCAACAGAGGAAGCCATTTCAGATCCAGAACCAGATGTACCAGAGACAGAAGAACCATCAGATCCAGAAACAATCTTAATCTCAGATCCGGTAGAATCTATAGACCTTACACCAATAAGCGAAGAGCAACCACAACAAACAGAAATTCCTGAAACATCATCGACTTCTTCCGCTCCTATTATTTACCCGCCAGGAACGCTTGTCATCAATGAGTTTGTTTCTGATCCATCATCCAGTGAAGAAAAAGAATGGGTAGAGATTCTCAATCCATATAATAACCTTATTCCTTTAAACGGATGGAAAATAAAAGAATCATCTGGACGATCTGTTTCTCTGCCTGACCAATGGCTTGGATTTGGACAAATAGTCGTTATGGAATTTTCCTCGAGTGCTCTCAATAATAGCGGGGATACGATTGAACTTTTGGATGCGGGAGGAGTTGTTATTGATCAGGTGATTTATGGAACCGAAATCGTTCCTGCTGCAAAAGATCCGAATACCACAGCCCGCCATGAAGATGGAACATTTGCTGTGACAACAAATCCAACTCCAGGTCAAACGAATATATTCCCTGTTGCAGAAGAACCAAAAGAATCTGTGTCGGAATCTGAGACACTAACAACAGAAAAAGAGCATGCACCAGTTGAACAAATCTCTTCTTCCTCTCTCACAGAGACCACCTCAAACGAACCCATAAAAACAGACATGATTTCTCTGCAAGGAAAAATACAACTTTCTGAGCTTTATCCAAACTCCCTGGGAGAAGATACAGAGGAAGAATTCATTGAGATTCAAAACATGACAGACAAGGATATTGATCTCAAAGGAATTATTTTTGAAGATGCAAGCGGAAAAAGATGGTCACCTACAACCTCAACAATTTTGCACGCCTATGGATTCCAAGCATTTGGACGAGACCTCTTTGACTTCGCCTTAAATAATAATGGAGATACCGTTCGTTTATTGACTCAAGACAAAATACTCCTTGATGAAGTCACATATGAAAAAACATCAAAAGGTTTGGCGTATGTCCGCATCAACACAGATTGGATATGGACGACAAATGTTACGCCAAATGAACAAAATCGCGTTCCAGAAATTCAAACCGAATCTATCACAAGTGAAATTTCCATTACTAAAGCCAGCGATGGCGATATAAAAGATGATTCGTTTTTAAATGTCTCTCTCGAAGACATTCGTAAGCAAAAACCAGGAACACGAATACGTGTTCAAGGGGTTGTTTCTGCAACTCCAGGTCTATTTGGAGAGCGTCTCTTTTATATTGCTGATCCTGGAATTCAAATCTATAAATCAGATGCTGTTTTTCCTGATTTGGAACTTGGAGATCTTGTGGAAATCACAGGAACCTTGCGATCAAATCGTGGAGAATCACGTATCACGGTTGGACGTACAGATTCGATCACAATATTAGACCAAGAGGAAGTACCTCAACCACATGAAGTGTCTGATATTGGGGAAGAAACAGAAGGATGGCTCACACAAATCAAAGGAATAATTCTTGAAAAAAAGAGCGGGATATTTTCCGTGGATACAAATGGAACAACGATCGAAATACGTATCAAAAAAGGAACAGAAATAAAATTAGATCATCTCAACCAAGGAATGGATGTCGTTATCACTGGAATTGTAAGTCAAACAGATGACCATTATTTCCTCCTTCCACGATTCGAGGAGGATATGGAAATAATTGAACAGATAAAAGAGATGTCCATTACACCTGCATATATCTCAGGAAAAGAAATAGCGTCTGGTGAAGGACAGAAAAAGGCCTATCTTCTTGGTGGAGGAACACTTGTAACATTAGGAGGATTTGGTATTCGTTACTTTTTTCAGAAAAAAACAGGCATACATGTATGAATCAACCTTCCTTTTTCACAGATGCGCGTGAACAATTTGAACGACTCGCCTATGCCTATGGCATTCAACCATCTGTGTGTTCCCTTCTTGGAGAATTTGTCCATCAAAAACTTGAACAAACGAAACCAATCCGTCGACAAAAAATCACCAAACCTCCGAAAACAAAAATGCAAACACGTCTTTTTTCTTAACAGAAATTTTTATGGAAAATACATTTAACAAATGGTATGCAAAACTTGTTGCAGATTGTAATTCTCTTTCAGAACAACTTGGACTAGATGACCTTGCCACATCAACCCTTCGTGATTTCGTTGTCCAAATTGCGCGAGATCAATACAAAACAGGTAATCGGTCAGGTATTAAATGGATGTATCGAAAAATGGGATCTACAGCCCAGCAACCAGCGTAAAAAAATAAATCAAAAAGCACTCGGATTGATCCGGGTGCTTTTTTTTACTTTTTTTGGTGGGCGAGGTGGGATTCGAACCCACGAGGCCTTTCGGCCAGAGGATTTTAAGTCCTCCGCGTATACCGGCTCCGCCACTCGCCCTTATTTGCTAGGGTTGAGAGTAACAAATTATGCAAACAGATTCAAGATTTTTTGTTATCATACAATATCTTGTCACGTTCTTATCTGCATGTTAAAGTATTTTCCGTTCGAATTTCGCGGCAGTAGTTCAGTGGTAGAACGTCTCCTTGCCAAGGAGAAGGTCGCCGGTTCAATCCCGGTCTGCCGCTCCAGATTTCTCTTTTTTGAGAATGGGTTTAAAAACAACTTTCATAAGCTGTTTTTTTATTTGCTTGCTGTTCCCAAAAAACTCCCCCATAATAAAGTTGTATGATCGAACGCGATGATTCCATTCCCGAAAAAAAAAGTGTTATTGGACAGACAACTGAACCGGAAGAACAAACATTTGAAATAGGGTTGCGGCCGCAAACCTTGGAAGATTTTGTTGGTCAACAAGCATTAAAAGATAACCTTCATATTGTTATTCAGGCAGCAAAAGGACGTGAGGAACCTCTTGAACATGTTCTTTTTTATGGAAATCCAGGGCTTGGAAAAACAACCCTTGCTCATATTATCGCCAAAGAAATGGGAGCACAGATGCGGGTCACAAGTGGTCCGGCTCTTGAGCGTGTGGGAGATCTCGCAGCTATTCTCTCAAATCTTGGACATGGAGATGTTCTTTTTATTGATGAAATTCATCGCATGAACAAGACTATTGAAGAAGTTTTATATCCCGCCATGGAAGACCAGGTACTTGATCTCATTGTTGGTAAAGGTCCAACAGCTCGCACACTTCGACTCACGCTTGAACGTTTTACCATTATTGGGGCAACTACTCGTCTTTCCCTGCTTTCTTCTCCATTAAGAGACCGTTTTGGTATGACCTATCATCTTTCTTTTTATGAAGAAGGCGATATGGCTCGCATTGTGGAACGGAGTGCAAATCGACTGAATGTTCCTATGGATAAAGAAGCGGTATACGAACTTGCAAAACGTTGTAGACGCACACCACGCATTGCAAATCGATTATTGAGACGTGTGCGTGATTTTGCGGAAGTCAAAGGAGATGGTCATATTTCACAAACACTAGCCCTGGAAGCACTCCGTCTTTTGGAAATTGACCCAAGCGGACTGGATCAAATAGACCGACAAATTCTTGAAACCATTATTCATAAATTTAGTGGCGGACCGGTTGGTGTTGGAACCATTGCGGCTGCCACACAGGAAGAAGTCGAGACCATCGAAACCGTGTACGAACCTTTTCTCATTCAACTTGGACTTCTACATCGAACACCACGCGGGCGTGTTGTAACCCCTCGAGCATATGAACACCTTGGTCTCTCTGTACCTCTTTCCCAACTCCCATTGAGTTAGTGATATACTAACCCCTGTATGATTCCGGACATCAATATTCCCATCCTTCTCTTTTTGGTTCCTTATATTCTCTTTATATTGGGATTTTTCTTATACGGATTTTTTAATATTTATAATCTTCTCCATTTTGGAGTTTATAATTTTGGCGCCTACCTTTTTGCGACGATTTTTATTGGTGGTTCTATTCTTTTTCTTGGAATATCCTTTTTTCTTCTCATAAATTACGACTGGAATATGATGTGGTCTGTGACGGAAATTTTTCAAAATAAAAATAATACAGGAATGTTTTGGAATTTATGATGCATCTTGATCATCTTCCCAATCAACGTCCTGGAGAAAAAATACAACTCTTTCTTCGACGATATTGGCTCGCTCCATTTGAAATCGGATTCTACATGATAATTTTTTATGGAATTCCTATTGCTGCAGCCATTATTTTCTTCCCTTACCTCGAACATTTTTTACAAGATCCTGTTCTTGGTCCTATAATTATCCTTGTGGGAAGTATGTATGTGCTCGGAGTCTGGCTCTTTGGTTTCACGGAATTTATCGACTACTATCTTGATGTCTGGATCGTAACCAATGAACGCATTATTAACATCGAACAAAAAGGATTGTTTACTCGGGTTGCTTCAGAAATGCATTTAACAGCAATTCAAGATGTCACTTCTGAAGTTTCTGGCATTCTGCATACCTTTCTTCATTATGGAAACGTATATGTCCAAACAGCTGGAGAAAAAACACGATTTCTCTTCCGAGATATTCCAAATGCTGAAAGTGTCAAAGAACAAATCATTGCTTTGATCAACGAAAGCAAACGAAATCAACAAGAATCTCTTGTCCACACCATCCAACAAGAAATGTAAAAAAATTCGCCCTTAAGTAAGGCGAATTTTTCTTTTGTCTTTGTTAGAGGATTTTCGAGGAAGTTCATTTTATTGTTTTTCGGTCCACGCATGATTATTCCACGCCCATTTTACAAGAGCGTGTGCATCTTCGAAACTTTGTGCACGAGAATCTGCTCCAAAGAGGACAAGTAAAATCTCACGATCAACATCTTCATACTCTGGACGCAAAGATACCACAAGATTCCAACCAGATTCATCTAAATATCCTGTTTTTCCAGACATAACATAAACATCATCATACTGTGGTTTCCAAAGCATCCAGTTACTGTTTACTAAACGTCTTGTTGTTCCATCTGAAAGATTTGTCAGCGTATGTGATGTTGTTCCAGCATATCGCCGAAGATCTTGACGAGCAAAAAGTTCCATAGCGAGTTTTGCAAGTTCGCGTGGAGTGGAGACATTTCCTGTTTCAATTCCCGTTGGATCAACAAATTGTGTATGAGGAAGTCGAAGTATTTCTGCTTTTGTATTCATTGCTTCAACAAAATTTGTTTTTTCCATTCCAGAAGCGCGTGCGACTGCATTCGCTGCATTATTTGCAGAGGCAACAAGAGCCGCATACAACAAATCTTCTAATGTATATTTTGTTCCAGCTGGAACATTTAAACACGCTCCTCCGACCTCATCCACTTGCTCAATGGTACGAACAGAAGAAAGAGATGTGCCAGATTCCAAAAGTAAATCTGCTGTCATGAGTTTCGTAATAGATGCAATAGGCCATACAAGATTTGCATGATGTTCTGCAAGAATAAGACCGCTATTGCGATCAATCACAATAAATGCATTTGCGGTCACTACTGGAGTTGAGGACGAACCAAGGGCAATAGGAAGTGTTTTGGTGTCTGGTTTATAAGCGGAAAGTTCCAAATATTCACGCCATCCATATTGTTTAGCCCAATCTTCGAGATCAATGAGAAATCCAGCTGCACTTCCAGAAATAGCAAATCCTGTTTTTGCGTCAAATGATTTTTGCAAATCCACTCGCTTTTCATAAATATGCTGCAAAACAGCATCTTGTGTCTGTGCATGTACAGCCAAAGGAAAAAATACGGCGGAAATAGTCCAAAATAATACAAATAAAAATGTACGGATCATAAACATGAAACAAAAATTCTTTTACCACCACTTTTGCAAATCAATGTCCGTGTAAAAATAGGTCAAAATATCTTTCCAATCTTTTCCCTGATTTGCCATACAAAGAGCTTGACTCGCAGACATGCCAACGCCATGTCCCCAAAGTGTTTTTCCTTCATCACACGGCGTTGGGACAGACTGAAGCCATTTTACATCACCATACCACACTTCGTTCCAACTGCGTGTACGACCGTCTGAACGGGAAAAATAAGGAGTGATAGCTGTTTTTCCATCATAAGTCACGATCGTTCCTTTACTTTCTTCCACTGCCCGAGTCAAATTTGGTGTACGCTCTTCTTGACCATATCCTTTGTAAACTTGGTCTGCGTATGCATCAACATGAAAATATTCATCTGCGTGTTTTGTGGCACGTTGCCAATGATAGAACGCATATGTTCGTGCAGCTGTAATCAATGCTTTTTGAAAATTGATATGCGAAATATTGGATGTTTCTGCAAGTCCGCGCAAATACATTTCCATCGGAAGCTCATTGATAAGCCAGACACGATCTTTTGCTTTATTATAACGAAGTTCCAAAATGTTGCGGAAGGTATTATCTGCATACCCTGCATTTCTCGTGACTCGACGATCAAAATTTGTCACCGTGCAAACCGCATTTTTTTCTTTTGGAACAAATCGAAGATAAAAACTGGATGTTTCCACCCCCTTACCACGATTATAAAAATACTTTCCATCTTTATAATAAGCCTCGACTTCTTTTCCTGTATTCATTTCTGCCAATAAATGACCTTCTCCGTCTTGAACATCAAAATTATCTTCACAAGTTACGCGAACTTTATTTTCTGTTTCCTCATCTACAATCAACACCCCAACTCGAATCGTTGGTTCTTCAATTTGTACTGCTGACTCTTCTTGTTTTTGCTCTTTTGTTTTTTTCTTTTTGGTTTCCTTTGTTGTTACAGGCTGATCTTTGACATCAGGAGCATCGCTTGTGACCTCAACAGGAATATCAATTTCTCCTCCAGGAACAGGAACATTGTCAGCAGCAAACACAAATTGAACCGTATACTTTCCTTTTTTTGACGGGGCACGAAATTGAAAAGAAATAAGATCCATTTGACCTGGAGTGACAAACGCATCCGCCTTTGCAACCAAAGTCGTATCATTTACCCAAGATGTATATCGATAATTTGATGTAGAAGTTGCTATTGCAACATCTGGAGTGCGAACGGTTCGTGTTCCCCAATTTTTGGTTCCCGCATTTTTAATACCTGTGGTATAAGAAACAACCTTTCCTGGTTCTGTTTTTATCGTTTTCGCACTTTTTAAAAGAATGCTTGCGAGATATCCATCTGTTGACGTTGTTTTCGACGTATTTTGATTGGATGTTTCCGATATGGTGTTTATTACTTGAAGAGAAAATGATATTTTTCCTCCTGGGATCCAGGCAGTATCTTCTGAAGCCAATTGAAATGTTTCCCGGTAGGTTCCAAGCTGGCTCGGCGCATGCAGACGAAATTCAATATGCCCAACTTCTCCAGGTTTTACCTGAGATTCTGTGAGTCTCGCTGGTTGATCAGCTTTTAACCAAGAAACATCTTGAAAGACACTTGTTCGATATTTTGGATCTTGTGTATATACCGAAACAAACCCTGAACCATTATTCGCCCATGTTGTTGTTCCAATATTTTGAAATCCAATCGTCATTGTTTTTTGTTCCCCGGGTCGCATGGCGATAGTTCCGCGTCCGGAAACCGTCACTTGAAGCGCTTCATACCCTTTGACCGGAGCTGCGTGAGCCATGAAAGGAGCAGATGAAAAAAAGAAACAAAACAACAAAAGACCGACCAGGACGGACCCTTTCCTGCGTCTTGTGATGAAGTTCCGCGTATTTCTTATCAAAACTTCCTCCATATTCTTTAAAAGAATACCAAAAAATTGACCTGCTCGTCAAACAAAATGCGTATGTTACACTAAGAACCTATGACAGGGATGCATGAAATTGGAAAAAACTATCTGATTCAGATGATTGGTAAGATCATGAGTATTTTTCTTGGACTTGCAACGATTGGTATTCTTACAAGAACACTCGATTCTGGTGTAGAAAAAACTATTTATGGAGAATACATCACCATCACAACATTTCTTTCTTTTTTTGGTGTCCTTGTTGATTTTGGTTTGACTCTCACTCTCACCCAGATGATTTCATCCAAACAAGGAAAGGACGAAGAACACCTCATCGGAAATATTCTTGGTCTTCGTCTTGTTTCCGGAGCTATCTTTTATACTCTTGCTCCACTCACAGCTCTTTTTTTTCCATATGCAACGAATGCAAAAATAGGGATTGCAATTGGAGCGCTTGCCTATCTCTTTCTTTCCACAGCTGGCATGCTTGTGGGGGTGTTTCAAAAACATCTCCTCATGTGGCGTTTTGCACTGGCAGAACTTATCAATCGATTTGTCTATTTAGCATTTGTTGTTCTCCTTGCGGTCTGCGGATTCGGATTAGTTCCTATGATTGGAGCGATGACAATCGCAAATTTTATCTGGCTCATTGTTACCTTACGTTTTGCAAAAAAAACCGTTGCCATTCATCCGCGTTTCGAATGGGGTGTATGGATGCATGCTTTAAAGCAAAGTTGGCCTATTGCCTTATCTATTCTCTTCAACCTTATTTATTTGCGCGGAGATGTCCTTATTCTCTCGGCATTTCGAACCTCGGCAGAAATTGCTCAATATGGTGTCGCTTATAAAGTTGTCGATGTTCTCACCGCGTTTCCTGTGATGTTTATGGGACTTCTTCTTCCCAAACTTGCTGGAGCGTGGGGAGAAAAAAACACGGAAACATTTCACTCATACTTACAACATGCTTTTGATTTTTTTGCGGTCTGTGTCTTTCCTATTGCGATTGGTGCCCAAGCTGTGAGTGAACCTCTTGCTCTTTTTATCGCAGGTGATGGATATGAAACAGCAGGTCAAATTTTACGTGTCCTCATTCTTGCGGTTGTTTGCGTGTTTTTTAATTCTTTATATGGACATGCGATTGTTGCTCTCAATCGTCAACGAGAAATGATTGCTGGATATGCATTCACAGCCATTCTTGCTCTTGTTGGTTATTTCTTTTTGATTCCTCCATATGGCATTTGGGGAGCAGCGTGGGTCACTCTCATCTCTGAAACATGTATTGCTCTTCTTACCTACCATGTTGTCTTTCAGCATTCTCAAGCGCGACCAAAACTCACTATTGCCGCAAAAGCACTTGTAGCGAGTTTACTCATGTATGCCGTTGTTGTTTCTGTTTCAAACGTTCCTATTCTTATTCAAATCACTATAGGAGCCATAACCTATGGAGCTGCCCTTTGGGGAATGGGTGGCGTTCAATGGTCAACCCTTCGTGGATTTTTGAAAAAATAATATGTCTTTATTCCATATTATTTTTTTCTTTCTTCTCACCTTTTATTTTTTCCTTGTCTGGAAAGATATTCGGTCTGGAATTTTTCTTTTATTTGCCGCATTACCTGCCTATCTTCTCCGTATATCGTTTTTTGGATTTCCAACAACACTCCTTGAACTCATGCTTGGAATCACCGTTGGAATAACGATTTACCGTCAAGGATTTTCATGGATAAAAAAAGGTGTGCAAGGTTGGTATCTCCCCATTACTCTTCTTCTTATTGCTGCCACGATTGGTATTTTTATTTCTCCGAATCATGTCGAAGCATTAGGGATTTGGAAGGCTTATTTTCTTGAACCTATTCTTTTTTTTCTTCTTGTTCGAGAGACACTCCGAAACGAAAAAGATACACATCACGCTCTTTTTTTTCTTGGAGTCGGAGCATTCCTTATTTCCCTTTTTGCATTATTTCAAGGAATCACCTGCATAGGAATTCCGATTCCTTGGGATATTGAATGTCGAGTCACGGGTATTTTTCCGTATCCAAATGCGATTGGATTATTTGTGGGTCCTGTTATTGTTTTGAGTATCGTTCTTTTTTTCAAAATGATTTTTGAAAAAAAACACATCCCTTGTATAGGATGGGCAATGGTTGCTGCACTCGGAAGTGCAACGCTTTTTTTCTCAAAAACTGAAGCAGCATGGATCGCTGTTCCTGCATCCCTTGTTGTTACTGGACTATTTCATCGCACATTACGGTTGTGGGCGATTACAGTTCTCGTTCTTGGTTGTATTCTTCTTGCAACGATTCCTACCCTTCAGGAAAAAATTCTTCTTCAGGATTATTCAGGACAAGTTCGTCTCAAACAATGGTCTGAAACATCTCTCATGCTAAAAGATCACTGGCTTTTTGGCGCAGGACTTTCTGGATACCCACACATCCTTTCCTCATACAGACAATTTTCTGAAATTGAAGTCTTTCAATATCCGCACACTATTGTCTTAAACATTTGGACAGAACTTGGACTTCTTGGATTGATTGCTGCAGGATGGATGGCAGTATCCATTATTCAGACCTATCAAAAAACAAAAAAACAATCTATTGGTTACCAATGGATTGGATTTGGATGTTTTGCTGCCCTTCTAGAAATGGTGATTCATGGTCTTGTTGATGTTCCTTATTTTAAAAACGATCTTTCTCTGATGACATGGGGTATTCTTGCTATTCTTGTTTGGACAGCAACACAACCACAAGAACAATCACAAAATGTATCTTCAATAAAAAAATAATCCTTTATGAAATCCTTTAAATCTCTTTTCAAATACATTTTTCCTGAGTCTCTTTTGCTTCAGTATCATCATTTTGAAGCGCTTGTGACCGCTTTCGCATACGGATTTCCTTCTCGCAAACTTGTGATCATTGGAGTAACAGGAACAAAAGGAAAAACAACAACCGCAAATTTTATCTGGACATGTCTCCAAGCAGGAGGATATA
>LCAH01000011.1:0-24422 GCA_000996355.1 Candidatus Uhrbacteria bacterium GW2011_GWC2_41_11 | reverse complement strand
TATCACATGACCATGCCTGGACCGCGTGTCATTCAAAAATTTCTCGCACAAATGGTCAAAGAAGGTTGCACCCACGTCATTGTTGAAACAACATCAGAAGGAATCAAACAATGGCGCCATGCAGGGATTTGGTATGATGTCGCGGTTTTTACTAATCTCACTCCTGAACACCTTCAAGCACATGGAGGAAGTTTTAATGCATATCGCGAAGCAAAAGGAATGTTGTTTAAATCTCTGATGCAACATCCAGCAAAAATATTTCTTGGAAAAAAAGTTGATCGTGCCATTCTTGTAAATAATGACAGTTCAGAAAAAACATATTTTTTTGCATTTCCTGCAGATAAAAAAATGACATTTGGAAAAAAAGAACATGCGGACTGGATGGCAAAAAATATTCAAGCAACAGAAACAGAAACATCTTTTGATATCAATGAAGAAACATATCTTTTGAAGATTCTTGGAGAATTCAATGTTGTGAATGCCTTGCCTGCTATTGCGATTGCTTCCCAATTTTCTATTCCACCAGAAAAAATTCGACAAGGATTACGTGAACTCACCCTTATTCCAGGACGCATGGAAAAAATAGACGAAGGTCAGCCTTACACCGTCCTTGTAGATTATGCTCATGAAAAAGAAAGCATGACCGCAGTTTTAAATACCGCAAAAACGATTGTTCCACCTGGAGCACACATTCTTGTTTTACTCGGTGCAGAAGGAGGAGGGCGCGACAAAGTCAAACGCCCAATCATGGGAACCATTGCTGCAGAAAAAGCAGATGTGGTGATTGTGAGTAACGTAGATCCGTATGAAGATGATCCACAAGAAATTTTGGAAGATATTGCTATTGCCGCAGAAATGGGTGGAAAAATTCGAGACAAAAATCTGTTTGTGATTGCAGATCGACGCGAAGGTATTCAAAAAGCACTTTTGGAAGCCAAGGAACATGATATTGTTCTCATCACAGGAAAAGGAGCTGAACAATCCATCGTCATCGATGGCATCCGCTCACCTTGGGATGATAGAGATGTGGTACGCGAAGAACTCAAGAAATTGAAAAAATAGATAAATAAAAGCCGGTTGTAGAAGATACAACCGGCATTTTTTTAGAAACCCATCGCTCGTTCCATATCACTCAACACAGAACGAGCCTTTTCTCGAGCTTTGTCTTTTCCTTCTTCAAGAATCTCGAGAATGTCTTCGTTGGAATACAATTTTCTCTCTCGTTGAAACAAATCAAGAAAACGATTCACAACTTCGATCAACAAATTTTTGAAGTAACCCATAACCTTTTCACCTGCAAGGTGATTTGTCATGAATTCTTCAAATTTTGTCCTCGTCTCATCATTTTCTGAGAGAAGTGTTCCAATGAGAAACAAGCTCTCAAGATTCGGATTCATTTCTCCGGGGAGAGCTGTCACTGCCGACTTGATTTTTTTTGAGACCACAGCCGAAGAATCCGTAAGAAAGATGGCACCAGCAGGATTGCTTTTACTCATCTTTCCTTCTCCATTCAGAGAGAGAATCCGCAAACTTTTGAGTGCAAGCGGTTTCGGCTCAATAAGGACTCGTGACCCATCATGGCCATACAGTCGATTGAATCGAGTCGCAAGCACCCGCGCCACTTCAAGATGTGCAAGCTGATCCTCTCCCACAGGCACAAGAGATGCCTGCTGGAGAAAAATATCAGCAGCCATAAGGATGGGATAATTGAGAAGTGCTACATTTGCACTCTCAGGTCCACCACCTTTCACTTTGTCCTTCAGAGTCGGAACACGAAGAAGCTCCGCGACTGACATGAGAGGAGAAAGATAACTGGCACAAAGAGCTGTTTCCCTTCCGATAGCAGATTGGAGATACAGATAAAATCGGCTGGAATCAACTCCCAGAGCCAAATAGTCTCTTACAACCTCCAATCGGTATTTTGCCACAGTGGATGGATCTGCATCTGTGAGACCATGAAGATCTGCGACAAACACAGCTGTCCCATCTTCAGCACTTTCCAGAAGCGGTTTTATGGCTCCAAGATAGTTACCGATTGTGAGAAACCCAGTCGGTCGAACACCTGTAATCATCATCGATAAACACCTTTCGAATTTGAAAGATAAATTTCCCTTATTTAAGAGAAAAAACCAAAATTATCGGGAAAATCCCGAAAAACAATAATATCAAAAAATATCTATTTTGTCAAAAGATGTAGACAAAAGTTTTTATTTTGCTCCCTGATACATCCCAATCAAATATTCTCCTAGCAAATCCCAAACCTTATTCGAATGAATCGAAGTAAAAATTGAAGTTACTTCTTTTCCACAATTTTTGATAATAACATCTGCTCCACCTGGATGTTTAGAAATAGATATTGTGACATCATACACATTTCCCTTGATCACAAGCCAACAATTATCTTGTGTATTATGTACAGCAACATCTGCGATTGTATATATAGATGTTGATTTTTCTGTTTTTGGTTCTGTACCTGAAGTTGTATTCACTTTTTGTATTTGTGGAGTCTGAGCTGGTGTCTTTACTGGATATCGAACCATTAAAAAAATCACTCCAACTCCACACACGATAAAAAGAGTGATAAGAACAATAAGGAGAATACGTTTCATATTTAACGAAAAGCAAAAGATTCAAAATGAATTCGATCCGAGGAAACTCCTCTTTTTTTCAATTGATTTTGTAAATTCTCCATCATTTCTACAGGACCGCACAAATATATATGGTCAAATGGCGTCAATCTGCTTGAAGTATCTATCGCTTCTGCGGTGAGATATCCATCACGTTCTGTCACCCACGGAATAATTCGAGATTTTGGACACAGAGACTGTAATCGAAAAAGTTCTGGCAAATGAACCGCTTCCTGTTCCTGTTTTACCGAATAGTATACGTCCGCACACTGGGTAGAAGACAATAGAGAAAACATAGAAAGAACTGGAGTCACTCCAATTCCTCCAGCAATACAAATAAGACGTTCCGCTTTGTCACATTGTTTTCCAAAACTTCCAAATGGACCTTCTACTTTTACCTCTGTGCCAACGGTCATTTTATTATACAAGTCACTTGTATCATCTCCAAGAACTTTAAATGAAAGAGATAAAAATAAATCTTTTGGATTCGAGGTAAGAGAAAAAGGATGAGATTCTCCCCATGTTCCATTCAAAAAAAATCGAACAAATATAAATTGACCAGGAAAAAAATGAATGGATTTTCCTTTTGGTTTCATTTGAATATTCATGACATCTTTTGAAAGACGGTTAATTTTATTCACTTGATAGAGTGTCTGTCGAACACTCCAACGATTGAAAATGGAATATGCAACAAAACATCCAAGAGCAAACACAGCAAATCCAAGGATATACACGCGCAAAAATACTGATCGAGACAAATCACTTCCGATAAAAAATGCGTGCAAAGATCCCAAAAAAAAGGCAAGTCCCATCCATTGATGTGTTTGTTTCCACACATGATATTTCAATTGAAAATACAACGTCACTCCAAGAAGGATAATCATGAGAAATGAAGACAGCATCCCCCATGTCACTGGCAAGGAACGACCTGGAATAATAAGATCTGCTATTCGATCTGGACGCATGATTATAGAAGAAATCAAGGCTCCAATTGGATGAATCAACAGAAAGAGAAAAGAAACTTCTCCTAATTTACGATGAAATAGATACATCTGATCCAATGGTCCAAACCATTTTTCACACACACGAAACCGCGCACTCAAAATAAGCGCAAACGAAAACCAGAGTATGCCAAGAAGACCAGTCACTTGTGCAACACTTTTCCAAGCCATGCCAACATCTTGAAAACGAAAAGAAAGAGGAGAAAGAATCATCCAAGCAACAAAAACTGGAAGAGAAAGTCCAACACACAAAAAATGAAGTTTACATTTGAAAAACCATTTGGGCATATTTTCTTTTTTGAATACAGAAACAATAAAGGAAAAAAGAATTTTTTTCAAAAAAAATCTACCAGTGTTACCTGATAGATTCGTGTTATTGTGCTTGGCGGTTTATGGAAAGTATTTCCGCCACCGGAGCATTTGTACGTCCGACTTCGGAGTCAGCGACACGAATGGCTTGACTTGTCTCGCCAACAGAAGCATTGAGCGTTGTAAGTTTCCGTCTCACTGCCTCGAGTTCCTCTTGATTACGAGTAAGCACAGCGCGGCGCAAATCAGTCTCAAGATGAAGAAGCGTTGCCATGGTTTCCGAAATGCGGTCCTCCGTACTCTGGAGTGTTTCACGAAACCACTGATCATCTTTTTGAGATTTTACCTGAAGGGTACGTCCCATCTCACTTGTATCCGCTTCGCCCTTTGTCAAAATTTCAATAGAACTTGCAATGGCCTCCGTGAGACCGTGGCGATATGAGAGGAGATCCGGAAGCGTTTGGGACACAAGTTGTTGAATGTTGTCCCGAACCGGACTCCATTCCACACCTGCAATGATCGCACACAGCTCCTTTGCCCGATTTTTCGCACGAGCAAGAATCTGGCGGTCGGCGTTTTTACGTCGTTGTCTCATCTGTTGAATCCATGCCCTAAATCGCCGCGTGCCATCACGTTTTTTCCATTGAATGATACTCACATAAGGAACAACCCAGATGGCATAGTACATAATGGTTGTGAGTAATGTTTGGATAAATCCAGGCGAAGAAGACGCAATGAAAGCATGAACATGAGAAAATAAAGATACACTAAAAAAAAATGTTATAAGTAAATCCATAAAATTTTCAAGTTCACGATCTCTTTCTATTTTTGCTTTTTCGCTAACTTTTAGGAAAAAAAATGATGCTGTTGCAGAGATCATGCCAACAAGCGCACCCCAAATGATCATGGTTTCCTCCAAACAGATAAGCTGTTGATTTTTTAACGAACGAACGGGAAAGTATACGAAAAAGACAAATTTTGTCAAGTTTACTGATCAAATATGAGCTGTTATGCTTTGAATAATTATGAACAAAATTCTCATCATTCATGACCGATTTCAATTTCGTGGCGGGGCTGAACGCTTGGTTTTAGATTTGGCAAACATTTTACATGCGGACATTGTGACGGAATTTTGGACAGAGACCACGTATCCAAGATCTGAAGTCCCCCATGGTCTTACGGTTCTTGATACAAGTGAACCTCACATGATGGTATTTCGCTATTTCCGCGCACAATGGAATTTTTGGTGGAAAACTCGCAAGCTGATACAAAAATACGACACAATAATTTTTTCTGGAAACAACTGCTTGGCTGCTGCCCTTCGTCCGCTTTCTCAAAAACAGACAATCTATTACTGTCACACCCCTGTACGTTATGTCTATGACCTGCTTGCCATGCGCCGCAAAGCAGAACCATCTCTCTTAAAACGAATCTTTTACTATGACATTGGAAAATATCTGATTCGCTTTTTCTATCGACTTGGTCTTGCGCGCATGAAAACAGTTGTGACAAATTCAAAAAATGTTCAAGATCGACTTGTTCGTTTTTGTCATACGCAATCTCTGGTTGTTTATCCACCCATTCATACCGAACGTTTTGCTTGGAAAGGACAGCAAGATTTTTATCTTTCCTATGCACGACTTGATGCACTTAAACGTGTCGATGATATTGTCCGTGCCTTTCAAAATATGTCAGATAAAAAACTTGTGATTGCTTCAGGTGGAGAAGATGCTGAGCATGTTGCAGAACTTGCAAAAGGATTTCCAAATATCAAACTTGTTGGATGGGTTGAAGATGAACAATTAAAAGATCTTGTTGGAAATTGTCTTGCAACTATTTATATTCCTGTTGATGAAGATTTTGGAATGACTCCTGTTGAGAGTATGGCTGCGGGAAAACCATGTATTGGTGTAAATGATGGAGGTTTGTGTGAAACCATCATTCCAGAAAAAACAGGAATTCTCATTCCAAAAACATATCAAATTGAAGATATAATCAAAGCTGTACAATCCATGACACCTGAACGTGCCATGCTGATGCGTGCAGATTGTGAAGAACAAGCAGAACATTTTTCCTTGGAACGATTTGCGAAAAATATACATGCTCTCATATACACAAAAGATAAAACACACATTGCTATTGACGCATCCCGCAGTATTGAAAGTGTTCAAAAAACAGGCGTTGAAGTTGTGAGTGATGCCTTGCTCACAAATCTAGAACGCATGCGACCAGACACCATAAATCTTACATTTTATACCCCAAAAATGATTTCGTGGTTACCAAAAAATCTTCAACAGATTATTTCTCACCACAAATTTTGGACGATTCTTGGACTCTCGTTTGCGATGCTTCGAGATAAACCTCACGTGTTATTTGTCCCAGTGCATGCGCTCCCATTTTTCTGTCCCAAAAAAACCATTCGTGTGATTCACGATGTTTCGTTTTTACGTACTCCCGAGGCATATTGTTTACGCGAACAATTGTATATGCGAATGGATCTGTTACGTGCAAAATATATTTGTTCGGACGTGATTGTGCCAACAGAGGCAGTAAAAAACGATCTCATTCATCTTCTTCACTGGCCACAAGAAAAAATTGTGGTAACAGGATGGGGAATTCCGGAAATAAAAACTACTTTACATAACCCTTCAAAAGAACAGACAAATCCATTCATTCTTTTTATTGGTCGCATTGAGGAAAAGAAAAATGTGGCAAATCTTATTCAAGCGTTTGCTTTGTTTCACAAAACACATCCCCATTGGAAATTGATTCTCGTAGGAAAACCAGGATATGGATTTGAACAAATTATCCCTCTTCTTGAAACACCAGGTGTGGAACATTTAGGTTACGTGAGTGAAGAAAAAAAATCCGAGCTCCTTTATTCTGCATCTATGCTTGCTCTGATTTCATACGAAGAAGGGTTTGCCTTTCCCATGCTTGAGGCATTTCAAGCACATATTCCTGTCATTGCTTCAGCTATTCCAACGCTTATGGAAATTGGGGAAGACGCTGTCCTTTTCGCGGATCCAAACGATATTGCTACCCTTGCCTCAAACATGAAACGAGTTGCAGATGACGAACTATTACGTGAACAATTAGTCACACGTGGTTCTGAAAAACTCAAAAAATATTCGTGGGAGAAAGTAACGGAACAAATTTTGAAAATTTTGCTCAAAAAATAAAAAAGTTCCGTATCTGTTTGCACGGAACTCTTTCGTGGGAGAAAATTAACGACCATTCATGATATCAGAGGCAACCTTTTTCAGTTCCTCGAATTCCTTCAGATCCGTCCAAAATGGTTTTTTATTATCGATTCATTTCTCTTTTTGTTGATGAACTCCAGAGCCGACTCAAGCGTCGGAAATGTTCCCTCGAAAGGAAACTCACAACCAATACCATCAGCAACACCGCTAAAATAACTGATGGCTAAATCTCTTCCGATTTCATGAAATACCCCTGGCTCAAAATTATCAATACGCCAAGATGCATATCGATAAAATTTTGCATCCGCAGTCTCTGGTTCAGCATCAGGTGGAGAAACCATAATGACTGGGTCAAAACCGGCCCCGCAACGAATCATTCGGAACATAGAAATTTCTCCTTTATAATCTAAAGAACTTTTCTTGTTCAAGAGAAACAAAAAATACCTTAAAAGTCAAGGGTGGTTCCAAAAATTTCATTAGACCTGTTTTTCAAACTCTCCCATAAGCCAAGGTCGCCATCCTTATTTCTAAGGTTTTTATAAACCAAAATAATAATCTTTGATTTTCTTTGCCATTAATTTACGACGTTCTTTCAAAAAATTTTCATAATGACTAACATCCATTTCTTCAAAACTGTGAGGAATACAATTTTGTTTTAAATTTTCTCTCAAAGCTTTTTCATCTGTAATTCCACCATACGTTAATTTTCCACCATTCGTTTGTTCTCTGACTTCACCCATATAATCTTTTGGGGCACTCTTGCCGACTTTGATGTTTATTTCCGATTGAGCATACACAAAGTTTGCAATCTGATTATAGTCACCGCGCTCAAAACCATTCACTTTTAAATATTCTCGAGGAAATAAGTGATGAATATCACCTCTGTGATCAATCATATTTCCAACAGTAATATCCGTTGAAAGAAACCCTTTGTCACCGGCTTTGATTTGTGCAGCAAAAAACAAATTGAGAAATGGATTATTGATACTCGCCTTATCCAATTCTTGTATAAGTTGAGCGTTCCAATATGCTTCTGAAAGTTGCCCATCCTCAATGGATTGTAATATTTTTTCTGCCCCATCTTTTGAAACTTGTTTTATATCGGAATCAAATTGACTTTCCGGAGAACCTGAATAACGTCCGGTCAGAAGCGACATGACAAACCAGCGTTGAACATACTTTTCTATCAAACCAGGATTTTCGTGTTTCTCTCGCAATTTTAGAAAAAGAATATACGCAAAATTGAGAGCATTTTGCGAATTAATAAGATCATTTGAAGTAAAACCACAGGATTTTATGATCATCACAAAACGCTTGAAATTCGTTTCATTCACATATTCCAAAACTGCATCACGAAGTTTTTGGAATGAATCATCCATAATATTTTGTTCAAAAGTCCGCGTCTCAAAATTGCGACCAGAAAGCAATCCTACTAAATCAGCCATTTTTCCCCGCTCAAATTGCTTGGTAAAACTCACGCGTAAAACATCGGAATAATCAGGATCATACAAGTCATCCTTTTCATCTTTAAGCCAAGTAATTTTCGAAAGATATATTGTCTTCTTAAACTCTATATCATTCTCACTGATATGTTTGTAAAATTGCGGCTCACGCGACAAATGACAAAAATAGTCAATACATTTTCGAAGATTGACTCCAAAATGATCTTCTTTATCATAAGAGGCGATTTTAGACATCGCAAAATCCGCCTGACTAAGAACAACACCTTTTGAATTGATACGAATAAAAATCTCGGTGACTGTTTCAATATCTAAAGCAGAATCAAGCTCAATAAAACCAATTTGTTTACTTTTGATTTGAAGTAATTTTTCAATATTTTTCTCAATCAATCTTCGATCTGCTTCCGGATTTTTCTCGCAATAGTTTGTGACGTCTTCAAAAAGCCCTCCATCTTTAGTCATTAATTTTGAAATATCTTGTATCCAGGCTTTATCTTTAGCGATTGCGGGAGTCAGTGTTGCAAACTCTTCCGTGAGTGGATGAAAGGCAATAAAAACACGTTCCTCCTTATAATCTATATTTATAATATTTTGACCAAGCACTCCTGCGCGAAGTGCAGTTATACGCTGCTGCCCATCAATCAATATTTTCTTTCCGTTTGAAACGGAACCATCCTTCAAACGCACATCAGGATTTTTCCATGCGATGATGTAGCCAATGGGAAATCCTTTATACAAAGAATCCATCAGATCGCGGACTTTGGTGGAATTCCAAACAAATGGACGTTGAATTTCCGGTATGGCAATCTCTTTCTCCTGCACCCAGTTTAAGATATTACTCACAAAATATTGATTGACAGTATATTTTTGCATATTTTTAGTCTTACTTTAACAAAAAACGTTCCCAACAAAGAACGTATTTTACAGTTCATTTCATGAGAAGTTCTTTAGAGTCTGTTATCTTCCGCAACAGCCATAGTGGGAAAAGAATCCATCCTCGGTCATTTTTAGGGTATGAATAGAAAAACAGTGTTCCGGTTCATAAGAGAGGATGTAGACCGTTCGTTCTCTAACTCGTTCAATTTGAACAGCTTCGGATACCTTCTTCCAATCGATTTCATCGAATAAACCTGATCTAAAATTATCTAAACGCGGAGAAACACGACCAGGATCATTGCGGAGAAAATCAATAAATGCTTCCAAGGATGGCAGGGTAACACTGAATTTTAGACGTTCTTCTGCAGGACAGTGTGGAACGTCATTTTCGATCGGTTGTTTGCCGAAAGGGTCTGTTTCAACATCCTTATTTTTTTCCACGGGCTCTGAGATGAGCACAAAGGAAGAGAGTTCTGTTTTAGTTATTTTCCGGATGACAAAACTATAGGCACCCACAACCAGCAGAACGAAAAGAATGAGACCGACTAAAGTACTAAAAATTTTGGAAGTGGATGAGATAAACACAAGAGGCGGATAGAGAAAGTCTAATGAGTTGATTTTAACTCATTTCAGTAAATTTTTTAATTTGGATATTTTTTACTTATTACTCGGACGAAATAGACTCACGCAAAGTAGCCCCATCCAATTTGAGAATTTTTAAAGTAGAATTTTTTATTTCGAGTTCAATAATAGTTCCGTTGTCAATCTTTCCCAATTCGCCAGCTTTCAATATGTCTCGGAAAATACAACGAATTAAGAATCTTTTGCAAACTTCGTATAAAACGATATATTAATAAACGTTCCACCACAGCATACGAACATCAGATATACTGATGATGTTAGGCGAAATAATTCTTGAAAATTTCTATGAAATACATAGATGCCACAAAAGGAAGTATTGTTTCGATCTTTCTCTTTACTCCAATCGTTCTCTCTATCCACGGAGTTGGTTCGACACCTATTATTGAGACGATGCTAACTATTTCTACATTCTTATTTGCTATTCTTGCGGGTTTTTATATTTCCAGGCTTAATTCCCGCTATAGTGATATACGAGAACTCGTGAGCAATGAAGATGCCTATTTTTATGCATTATTTAAAACAGCAAAAGTTTTTGGGAAAACATTCTCCGAAAAAATAGCGAATGCTGTTGAGGCCTACTACATCATTTCTTTTGAAAGTAATCTTAACAACTATTACAAAAGTACGGCGCCCTCTCTCGTGGAAATTTATAATATCTTATACGAAATAAAAGAAAAAAGTAATGATTCAACCTATGCCGGCTTATTTTCTCTTCTTTCCTCTATTGAAACAGCCAGGAACAAAAATTCTGTTATTGCGAAAGAAACGATAACAAAAAGTCAATGGATAGTATTATTCGCTCTTGTCATGATAATTTTGTTCTGTCTTTTCTATATAAATACAAATCAACTTTTTTTTCAGTTTCTTGTCGTCATTATGTCCGCAATGTTAATTTTGATTTTATTAACATTGAGAGATTTACAAAACCTGAGACTCGGAGGAACCCTCATGCCCGTATTAGAATCAGGACAAGAAGTTTTAGAGAGTATGGGGAAATTACGCTATTATAATCAAAATTTGATTGATAAAAAAGTAATGAAAATTCCCAAAGATATTAAAAAATATAGATTAGGTCTTCATCACCCAGGAGAAAAAACAAGAATTGAAATAGTGGAAAAATAAAACATGATCACGTTTTCAAATACTTATGCATAACAAAATTTGTGGAAAGAGATAAAGCGGTTCAATCATTTTCAAAAAGTTGTCCTGGGATCAGACGGAAAACAGGAAGCCGTCGAGGCGGAGGTGAATATTCGAACCTATGCGAAATATCTTTTGAAGGAAGGAGGCATTACGGAGAAGCGGGAGTTGTTGGGGAATTTGAAGAGTAAACTCATCTATCGAGATAAAATCGTAAGACTTCTTGAAGAAAGTCCTGTAAAAAATTAATGTTTTTATGAATTCATTTTTTGTGAAAAAATGAATTACTCCGTTACAAACTGACGAGGTATACACCCTAAAAAAGAATAAATATATAGGTATTTTGAAACTTAAAATGGTAATTTAGTTTATTGATTTACTTACTTATTTTCATCCAATCTACTGATTGAATCTGTACACCAGTTGGAGATGTTGCCATGAAGTAAGTTGCATTGCGTTCTGGATCAACAAAAATACCCCCATTAAAACTCTGGGTAAATTGTGAGGATGTTGGAAGTTCAGCGATAGCAAAAGTTATTCCGGACACATCAGTAACATGCAAGAAAGTGTGGACACGAAGCATTCCACCCACATCCTCACGTGTTTCAACTGTTTGCCAATATTGAAATCCTTCTGGTGAAGTGCCCCAATAATGTGTTTCAGATGAGGATACAATAAATCCTTCGTATAATGTTTTTTGTGTAAGACGAATTCTTGTCTCTTCAAGTTGGGGAGATAGTTTTTGATTTTCTGAGAATGTTTCTTTTGGTTGATTCCCGTATGTGTACGGCTGTACTTCAAGAATATTTCCCCCAATATCTACATGAATTTTACGCATAGCAGGTGTGTCATCAATCCAAATTGTACCGTCGGTTCCCACCGAATATGTTTTTGGTCCCCAAGCGACTGTTTCTGGGGTACCACCTTCAAAATGTACACCATCTTTCTCTTTATTCACAACAGGAACAACAATAGAAACATTTTTTTGTGTTTTTATAAATTCAGAAAATAGTTCATCTTTTACAGGCGATGGTTTAGAAGCAATAAAAAAACCAATCATTCCTCCAAAAAATGCAATAATGAGAAAAGAAATTGGAATTAAAAATGACTTACGCATAAATAACCAAATACAAAATGAATAAAAAATGGCCGCAGGGAGAATCCTACGGCCACAGATGCCAGTACAAGAATATGCAGCCTCGGGACTCAACACTGCTTAATGTAACGCCGGTGAGTATACCCACTATAATACGAAGCTGGATGAGTTGTTATCAAGGCTCGATCGTAGGAGTTATCGATAGTCGCCTCATACCATCGGTAAGTACTGCCCGAGTAAACTTCGTAGTATATAACGACGTGGGAACCAGATTTGACATAGACTTCACCCATGTCCCAGGAACCCGAGTCAATTGTGGTATAGGTCGAACTGGCGATCATTGTGGTGTTTAACTTCTCACTGGGACATGAACGCCCCCAAGAAATTGACACGAGACCAGAACAGTCAACACCACGACTACAACTCGTCGGACTTGCGTAGTCACCATTGGCATCACCAGCTTTATAACCATTCGAAGAACTTGCCGTTTTCATGTACGTTGAGAACTGGGAATCATTGTCGCAATCCCCCCAGGAGTATGGAACTCCAAAAAATGCTTCACCCAACATATAGTGTGGAATGGTTCGAGTCGTACAACTAGAGTCGTTGGTATACACCGACCACTTGTCTGTCGAAGAGCTGCTATATGCATTGATGGCCATAACAGCGATATTGTTGATCATGGTTGAACCACTGATAGTGCAGGTCACCGATGGACTGGTTTTGTTCAAGAAGATTGTGTCGTCTTCGTCGAGCTTGCCCCAGTCCGGAAGAACATCCAGTTTCTCAACAAATTTGAGAGGGACGATCTCGAGTCCGTCCGGTTTTGTCATCATCGCAAGAACCGTTCCTGTCTGCGAATCGTATTGAATTCCGCCGAGGTCGACGAAAGTGTAGCGATCCCGAATATTGACCCGTGCGATAGCGATCTGTTTTGCCTGACCATCGAAGATACGAACAGTTGAGTCCACCACAGCCTGACCATATTCGTCGTCACGCCATTCTTCGGCGTAGATATACGTTATTCCGTCACGTTCAGTAAGAAAGCGGCGCAAAGCCACTCGATTGCGCTGATCAACCGGTCTCACGAGAAATCCATCATATACCGAGTGTCTTGTCAGATCCCAGGTATACCCGGACTCATCGGTAAGGTCGAAATCCAGATCGTTGTAGGGCGTGATGGTATGGAGACGATATCCCTGATCACGTTGAACGGTAATCAGGCCGTTTTCTGATATCTCAATTCCCGTTACTGATCCCTGCCACTCCATCGGAAGGTCGTAGGACGTGAGAAGTTCTCCGGAACGAGAATAACGAAGTGCTTTCGGAGGCTGTGAGGCCACGGAAATGACAGCAATCTCATTTGTGTTGACTGCCGCCATAACAGCACCTACTGCATCCTTAGACACATCGAGAACATCGATGATTTCACCTTTACGGTCAGTGTGAAGAATCTGTTGACCGGCCGTATCTGCGATCCAGAAGGTTCCGTCCTGATCGATTGTAAAATTCTTCGCCCCCCAGGTAAGCATTTCCTCGTGCTCGCCTTTGTAATGAATTCCGTTTCCATTCTCATCAGCTCGCGGAATCCAGACGCTGAAGGTTGTCTGATTGACAGACTGATCCAAATCACTGGAATGAGAAACGTCTGGTGCTCCAATTGAAACCTGTTCTTCAATATCCGTCGCATTGTCATCATTGGCACATCCAAGAAGAGAACTCAGAATTGCCACCATCCAAAAGAGTCTACGCCGCATTGTCATTCTCCTTGAGAAATTTTGATCTTGCTGAATTCCCGAAAAAATTAACGGAAATTTTATGCAAGGCGGTGTCCGGATGTTAGCTTGATGGGTTTATTCAGTCAATGCATCGTAATTTTGAAATAACCTCAGATTGTCGCCATTGAATATTTATGTTTTAGTCAATAACAAAACAAGCTTTTTTACAGCTTGTTTTGTCGCGAAACGATGTCTCATCGCCACCTCAGGCACGTTGACGCACATGAGTCTGTCGATAAGAAATTGTCCTGGCGGAGAGAGAGGGATTCGAACCCTCGATGAACTTGCGCCCATACAGGTTTTCGAGACCTGCGCCTTCAACCGCTCGGCCATCTCTCCACAGGAAAAAACGATAACACGCGACTCTCTTTATCGTCAAAATATGATACCATAAAGAATATATTCGGTTCTTTGACCCAAAAAACTAAGATTATTCTCAAAAGATATATGCCGATTCGAAAAGCTATATTACCCGTCGCCGGAATGGGAACCCGTTTTCTCCCTGCGACAAAAGCTCAACCAAAAGAGATGCTCACGGTCGTAGATAAACCCGTTATCCAATATATTGTTGAAGAAGCTGTTGCAGCTGGAATTGAAGAAATTATTTTTGTGACTGCTATTGGAAAACGTGCCATTGAAGATCACTTTGACCGAAACTTTGAGCTTGAATACCGATTAGAACAAAAAAATAAAGTCAAAGAACTTGAAATGATTGCTCAAATTGGAAAACTAGCCAAATTTGCGTTTGTACGCCAGGCAAATCCAATGGGAGATGGACACGCCATCCTTACTGCTCTTCCTTTTATTGAACAACACGAACCGGTCGCTGTTCTCTTTGGAGATGATATCATTGATGGAAAAGAACCAGCGATTGGTCAATTGATCAAAACGTATGAAAAATATGGCGATCCTGTGGCTGCGATTGAATCTGTCCCAAGAGATCAGATTTCACGTTATGGAGTCATCAAAGGTATTTCTTTAGATGAACGAACATGGGAGATCCAGGATTTTGTAGAAAAACCATCTGTTGAAGAAGCTCCATCTAATTTGGCAGTGGTTGGTCGTTATGTCGTGACTCCGGCTATTATGGAATTACTCCAAGATGTGAAACCTGGAAAAGATGGAGAAATTCGACTTGCAGATGCGTTTGTTAATCACCTTCGTAACGGTCGAGCATTATACGGATGCCAATTTGCCGGTACTCGATATGATTGCGGAACCAAATTTGGTTTTCTCAAAGCTCAAATTGAACTCGGACTCAAACATCCGGATTTGGGAAAAGACCTTCATACCTATCTCCAAACACTCTCTTGATCTTTTTTTCTATGAGTATTCGTCATCGTTTTCTTCCATTCCTTGTGCTTTGTTCCCTTCTTTTTTCTGGAGCTGGCTGCGGAACTTCAAAAGCTGAGCAAGAAGCCGAAAAACCGGTCAAATTAAAAGTATGGCGTGTCTTTGATGAAGAAAATACCTTGAAACCAGTCATGGATGCCTACCAAAAAATTCATCCAAATGTTTCTTTTGAGTATCGAATCCTCCGCAGTGATGAATACGAAAACGAACTGATTCGAGCCTTTGCTACAGGCACAGGTCCGGATATTTTTTCCATTCATAATACTTGGGTGAATGCATACAAAGATCTCATTTTTCCTCTTCCGGAAACATTAAAAATTCCCTATTCAGAAATGAAAGGAACCATCAAAAAAGAAAAAGTGACAACGGTTCGTGAAGAAAAAACGATCACTCCTCGCCAGGTAAAAGATCAGTTTGTCGATGCGGTCGCTGAAGATGTTGTTCAAGAATATCAATCCAATCCAAAAGAAAATCCAAAACCGACTATTTTTGGTCTTCCTCTTTCTGTTGATACTCTTGCCTTATTCTATAATAAGGATCTTTTAAATACTGTAGGAATTGCTGAACCGCCAAAAACATGGAAGGACTTTCAAGATCAAACAAAAAAACTCACACGTTTTGATAACACAAATAAAATCATTCAGTCTGGAGCAGCCATTGGAACAAGCAAAAATGTCGAACGTGCCTTTGATATTCTTTCTGTTCTCATGATGCAAAATGGAACCACTATGGCTGACAATGGACACGCCACGTTTGCCACAGAAACGGACGGTACTTTTCCTGGAACCGATGCATTACGTTTTTATACAGATTTTGCCAACCCAACAAAGGAAGTTTATTCATGGAATACAGAACAAACAGGTTCTTTCCAGGCGTTTGCCTCGGGAAAAACAGCATTCTTTTTAGGATATAGCTATCACATTCCTCTTCTTAAAGCTCAAGCACCTAAACTCAACATGTCCGTCACAACCATTCCTCAAATCATTTCCGATGGACGTATCGTTAACTACGCAAACTACTGGGTAGAAACCGTTGCAAAAGCAAGTAAAAACACAAAATGGGCATGGGATTTTATTCAATTTGTCACAGGAGAAAAACAGGTCCCTCTGTATCTTGATGAAGCAAAAAAACCAACAGCACGTCGATCTCTTATTATCAAACAAATGGAAGATGAAGATATTAACGTCTTTGTAGGGCAACTTCTCACGGCAAAAAGTTGGTATCGAGGAAAAGACATGACAGTTGTTGAACAAATTTTCAATCAAATGATTGATGATACGCTTGCAGGAACAGAAAAACTTGAAGACATCTTGAAACAAGCGCAAACTAAAGTTAACCAAACCTATTGATTTTTATGTTCGCGCGCTTGTTCTCATTGATTCTTCTCATCGGCGTTCTTATTTTCATTCCTCAGACGGTCCTTGCTGATGCAAAAACTGGAGTCTGTACCAAACAAATTCCCTCCAATAGAAATGTTGGACCTTTTCTCCAAAATGTTTGCTTAGAATGTTATGACCAAGGAAATTGCAGTGTAAATGATATTCTTTCCGTGATTGCAAGTATTGGAAATTTTATCCTTGGTATTATTGCCTCTCTCGTCTTTCTCATGTACATCATTGGAGGAATCTATTGGCTAACAGCAGGAGGAGATAAAGGTAGGGTTGATAAAGGAAAAAAATATGTGGTTGGTTCAACCTTTGGTCTTCTTATTGTTCTTTTTGCCTATGCGGGAATCACAACTTTAAAACTTGCTCTTGAAAGCGGAAAGATTGGAGATCAGGAAGTTATTATTTGTGACGGCACAGATGCAACAGAAGGTAAGGCGTGCGGTTTAAATCAAAAATGTGTCAAGAATCAATGTCTCAGCCTTTGTACTATTCAATATAGTGCACAAGAAGGTGAATTCTTCGACCAAAAATATTGTGCAGACTTAAGTGATGATGAAAAAACCGGAAATAGGGAAACCGGATGTATAAAAAATCTTTGTCCGGGCGGAGAAAATATTCAATGTTGCAATGTCCCTGATTATCTCAAAGAACATTATATGCAAGAAAAAGGTTTAAGCGACGAAATCACTACTTAATGACCTATGATGACGCGCCATCAAAAAATAATCAGTTTTCTCTTTCTTTTTTTCCTCAGTTCGTTTCCATACCTCGTGTCTGCTCAAACTCAACTTTATAATCCTGTTGGAGAAACGGATTTTCGCATTATTATCGGCCGGGTCATTCGTGCCCTTCTCGGACTCTCTGGCACACTCGCACTCCTCATGTTTGTCTATGGTGGATTTTTTTGGCTTACCTCAGGCGGAGAAAAAGATAAAATTGAAAAGGGAAAAAAAACAATCGTATGGGCTGTTATTGGACTCGGTTTTATTTTTATTTCCTATACACTCGTAAACACACTCTTGAATGCCATCATTACTGGAACAGCCTGACCTTTCCACAAGGAAGTTGCGGACGCAAATAAACAAATGTGTTATACTTCTTGTATACTTTCCTAAAAATTGAAATCTTAACTACCTAAAAATCGTACGTTTGTATGATGAAATTTAATCTAAAATCCATACTGACCGCCTTGACAGGTGTAGGAATGACCCTTTTTCTCACAGTTCCAATCCTCAGTCTTTCGATTCCGAATGTTTATGCCCAAACCCTCACAGAAAATGAACTATTCGGCGGTTCTGTAAACGGAGAAGAATTTGCCACAACAGCCGGATTAGGAACAGGTGAACTTACCACAACCATTGGTTCTATTATCCGCGTCCTTCTTGGTTTCCTTGGTGTGGTTGCTGTATTTATCATTCTTCTTGGAGGTTTCAAATGGATGACATCAGGCGGGGCTGACGCGAAAGTCGCTGATGCAAAAAAACTCATGGTCGCCGGTGTAACAGGTCTTGTTATTATTCTTGCCGCTTACGCCATTGCTTCGTTTGCTATCAGTTCCATCACGACAGCCATTTCAAACGCTGAAATTTAAACAAAACATTGATTTCGACCCCTCCAAAAAGGAGGGGTCATAGCGCGAGGCGGCCGATTTCAAGACCGCTTCACGTTATGAAAAAGAATGCGTGGATGTTTGGTTTATTTTCCAATTTCCTTCTTGTTTTTGTACCGTTGTTTGTTTATGCACAAACAGAAGCGGCCGATACGGTCAAAACAGGGTTGGCTGTTACAGCAAAAGAAGCGGGATTTGGTACGGAAAGCCAATCAATCTATGATCTCATCGCAGGCGTCATCAATGTTCTTTTGGGATTTTTAGGAATCATTATTTTCCTTTTTATTGTTTACGCCGGATATCTTTACTTGACATCGCAAGGTGCGGACGAGAAAATCAAACAGGCAAAAAAGATTCTTTCCAGTTCTCTTACAGGAGCTGTTATCATTATCTCAGCCTACGCATTATCAAGTTATATTCTGGGAGCTCTTGCCACAGCTGTTTCCAAATAAATCCTTATTAAAAACAAAGACATTTAATCTTTTTTATGAATTCCTTCCTTCCTGCTCTCTCTGCCATTATCCAAACATCCGTTCTTTTTCCACTTGTTGCAAAAGCACAGACCGCTCCAGAAGGTTTAACAGGCGCAAATACAGCCCTCACGAATGTTGGTACAGGTCTTGGAACATCAAGCCAGACTACTGACCTCCCAACCCTTATCGGAAACATCATCAGTGTTGGTCTTGGTTTCATGGGTGTTCTCCTTGTGGTTATGATTGTGTATGCCGGTTTTATTTATGCCACTTCTCAAGGGGACGATGCAAAAATCAAATCTGCAAAAAAAATGATTTCCAGTTCTATCGTTGGTCTCGTTCTCGTCGTTGCTGCTTATGCGATTGCTAGTTACGTCATCAGCGCCATTTCCACAGCTGTGGCAAAATAATAAAAAACGTAAAAACCTGTTGGAAAAATCCAGCAGGTTTTTTTGTACAAAAAAACGACTGATGAAGAACCATCAATCGTTTTATTTTCTACCCAGCCGCATGCCAGGCTTTGAGCATGGGCCAGATATACCCAGTCCATCCGAAGTAAAGAGCCAGAACAACTGTTCCAAACATCACCCAAAAAGCGATGTCACGAATGGTCCGTCTTCCCCTACTCATTCCTTGAATTGACATAAAGACAATCAAGGAGCTCGTAAACAGAGGAATCAAGAGAAACTTCCATCCAAGATTCTTCAAGCCACTAAAAAGTGACTCTTGATCAGATTCGGATGAAGAAACCTTGTCCTGATCCTTTTCTTTGGAATCTGTTTCAGAATCACCGAGATAGCTCTCCACATACCATCCTCTCAATCCAATAACACGCATCGAACGAGAACAAAGAATGCGGGAGGTAATACTCGGAGTAAATTGATAAATTCTACACGTCTTGGAACCAACTTTTACTCTCTTTGACTTCAAACTGAAGCCAGGAAGATTGGGTTCGATTCCGTTCGGTGTACAAACTTCCCCAGTCGATTTGAAATACTTGACCTTCGAAGCTCCACGCATTCCAAACACGTCGGAAGGCACATGAATTTCTGGAAGGCTAAGTCCATTTGGAGTTTCAATCACTCGCCGAACAGCGGGTTTTCCATTCTTCACAACCAAAGATCCATCTGTCTGCTTGACCACTTCTTTCGAAGAACCAAGAGACTGATAATCACTGGATGAAAAAGTAAAAAACCCCACAGTCACGGCAAGAATAAGATAGATGGTTCCAAACACTGAAATCGCGGTGTAATTGCGATCCGCAGTGATAGCCATCCGATCCTTGAGATTGTTTCTCCTGCCGTGGAACGATTTTGCCACGAGAAGACAAGAAAAAAATCCAAGAATGATTCGTGACAGAAATCCAGCATCAAAGAGATTCAAAACTCCCAACATGGAACCTGTGACAAGGACAAATACACACAAATCCCATCCAATCTCTCTGAGCCACGGTCCATACAGTGGATCAATCTTTATTCCAACCTTAGTTGTCAGACCAGATAAAATATCCATGAGGATATTTCCAGCCTTTTCTACCAAAACAAACACAAGGGTTGGAGCCACAATTATGGCCATAGTAATGAGGGTGATAAGAGTTGACCCAAAGAGCCAACCACCCAAAATCCACCCAGCCACTCCGGCCAAAAAGACGTATACGAGCCACTTGAGGCTCGTCGTGACCCACTCAGGAAGTTCAACATTCTTGATGGACTCTACAATCCGCCCATCCTTAACCCTATCAACTACCTCATCCGTCAGGGATTCAATCTGACTTTGAGTGGTTCGATTTCCTTTGCCGTGTTTATCAACGACATAGAGCACAGCACGAACTGTGTCCATGGTTGCACGACCGGAATTATCTAGACCAGTTGTCAATGCAACCTTCAACATGGTTACATCCGCGGTTTCAACCGCTTCCATAACCTGTCGCTGATTTGCATTTGGTCTATATCCACTTCCGGGCGGCGGATTCTGGATAAGTATCCCAACCTGAATAAGAATATACCGTTCACTTTCAGTCAATTGTTGACCAAGAGTTTCCGATTTTTTCTCTTCCTCGGGTTTTTCCTTCCCTCGCAAACGCTCGAGCTCTTCTTCACTCGCTTCCAGAAGTTCTCCAATGCAATGCGGACACAACTTATATCCACGTCGCAGGAGTGTATCCTCAAAAGTAAGGTAAGTAACCGGCGGATCCGATGAATTGACACGGGGCTGATCTTTGCCACCCCCAGAAGGTCGGTGAGTTTCTCTCCAAAAACTTATTGCTCCATCAATGACAGAGCAATCGGGTCGATTCTTCCCTGCTCCATCTATGGAAGCAAGATGAATCATCCGCTCATGACCACCTGCGCCAAAGACGCAGAAGAGGTCGAACGGCTTCGGCCTTGTTCCTGGCGGAATCGGTGTAGTGGTCGAATCTGTTTTCACAGTTGCCACTGCCCCTTGCATGGCATCACGCTTCAGTTTTGCCGCCTCTGAAGCATCAGCAGCACCATGTCCGATTCCGGATGCGGCACTGATGACAATATTCCAAAGTGTCTCCATCAGTGGGTTACTGAATGATTCTTTCGGAAGTCGCAAAACTCCTTCAAGACTGGAGCCTGTGAGAAACAGAACTTCCGGAGGTAATTCTTTGATCACCCCCAAAAGTTGTGGAACACTTGAAATAACTCGTCCAGCTACTTTTCGGACCGTCTCCTGAACAAGCTCGTGTGCGGTATTTTCCGCTGCATCACGAACATTGTTATTACCATTCCGTCTTGCCATCATTTCCTCCCGTGCGTTTTTATATGCACTTTTTTCATTGTTAATGACCTTAAAAAAGGTTCCCAAGCGCAACTCGCGCACAGGAAACGGTTCTTTTTATCAAATTTTCACGCTTTTGTCAATGTTTTACTGATCTGAAACATCAATCTCCTCGTTAATCATTTTTGTGAGTTTTGGACGATCTCTATTGCGACCAACAAGGGTTGCTCCAATCACACGATTATTTTTCAAAAAAAGTTGAGCCACTCCGCCTTCTAAAACACTTCCTTGTACCAAAATTTTATCTGCCCATTCACGATCTGTATCTCCAATATAAATCACTTCTAATCCTAAAACATTGATGGCGTGAGAAGAAACCAAACGAAATAATGCTCGTTCTCCACACATACTTTGTGCAACTATTCTTCCTTGTGTTTGGGCATTCATCCAATTTCCTCCCAAACGGTGATGTCCGGAAATCACATCAAAAAATTCCGTACTATCTCCAGCTGCATACACATCTGGAATATTTGTTTCTAAAAATTCATTTGTTTTTATTCCGGTTTTCACCTCAATGTGACCTTCACGAATCCAAGAAAGATCTGAAATTGTTCCAATTCCAACTCCAAGAACCTGACACAAATGTTTTCCTTTTGTTGTTTGAAAACCCTCTAATTCTTTTTCTCCAAATAACTGTTCAAACACTGCTTCTGAAATAACTTCAACTCCCTGTTTCTTTAATTGTTTTTCTATAAGTGATCCACTTTCAGAATCAAACACTCTTGACCAAACATGCGAACTTCGAAAAACCATTGTAGTTGGAATATGGAAATGCGAAAAAATCGAAAGATATTCGCATGCGATAAATCCTCCACCATAAATACCCGCACGATCAGATGCTTTTCGTTCAGAAAGAAGTTGAATAAGATGATCAGCATCATCCAATGTTGAAAGATATGAAACACCACGCACATCTTCTGGAAGAATTTTTACCTGTCCACCTGTAGCAAGAAGAAGTTTATCAAATGGCAATTCCCGACCACTTCCCAACTCAACAAATTTATTTTTTCCATCCATTTTCTGCACACGTTCGCCTGGCAACCATTCAATATTTTGCTTTTCGTACCACCCTTCTAACTTCAAAAAGACGCGCTCACGCGCGACCTTTCCTTTAATGTAATGGGGTAAAAGAACTCGAGAATACAACGGATGCACCTCCTCACTTATAATCGTTATTTCCGCATTTGCATCACGTTTTCTCAATTCTTCTGCACATGTTGTTCCCGCAATTCCTCCTCCAACAATTACGACACGCATAGACTAAACTTCTGGAAATATTTGTGTTCCAGATTCATCGTAAATAAAAATTGCAAGAGTAGGACATGACTGTGCTGCCATAATCAACTGCTCTTTTTCTGAATCATCCATTTCTACCACCCGCTCATATGTTCGTTCTGTTGGTTCTGTTCCATGATCCAAAACGTATGCTTTATTTTCCTCATTAAGCTGAAATGTTTCCGGAGAAATCGTGACACATGATGCAGCACCAATACAAAGATCTGGATCGACTTTAATGCGATATTGAGACATAAAAAAATTAAACAAATTCAACACTTTCAATTTCTGGACACTGATTAAAAATCAATTCTTTGATTCCTTCTTCGTACGAGGAAGAACATCCGCAGTCATGACAAAATCCAGAAAGTTTTATCACAACATGTGGCGGTTCACAACTCATAATTTCAATATTTTTTCCTCCTTTTTCAAGAAGAGGTTTTAATGTTTTCAAATGGGTTTCGATCGTTTCTTGTGTGATCATAGTAGGCAAAGAATAACAATTTTATAAAAGAAGGTCTTGTTGTGATTCTGGTTTGGAAGGTTCATCTTCTCCTAAAACTTCTGTGAGTGCTTGAACTTCGGCAGGTGATAAATGAATATTCATTAAGTGAGTAGAATTTCCTTTTCTCTGTTCATGAGGGCGAAATGGATTTTCAAGAGAGCTGTGGGACATAAAGAAATAACCAGGACTTAAAAAATTTGTATTTGATACCCTTTTGCTTCTGCATCAACAATAAGGACAGTTTGGGAAGAATCAATAAATATATATCCTCTAATTTCAATTCCTGCAGGAATTTCTGTTGCGGGAATACCTCTAAGCCACAAATCTCCATCTATTTTCACCCCTTTTAAAGCTTCGAGTGAGGTAAGTTGGTTATTATCATTTAAGACTAAAATCCCTGAAATTTTTCTTGAAATTCCATCAAGATTTTCCAATTCATTTCGATTCAAAATAAGATCACCCATCACTTTCTCCGGCAATCCAACAAGAGAACGAAATTTATTCTTACTTAAATAGATATTTTCTCCAACCTCCTCCGGCATTCCGTCAGAAGAGACGAGATTGTTATTCATACACCAAAAACTTCCTCCAACTTTTTTTGGGTATCCATTGAGTTTTAAAGAGGAATTACCTGAAATATTAAGATCTCCTTTCACCTCCATTAGACCGATAGGAAGTTGTTTGATTTTCCTACTTAGTAAATTCAAATCTCCCTCCACAATTGTCGTTCCGTCCGGTTGAAATTTAAATGTTCCATCCACCCAATCTTCATCTTTTCCAAATTCTTCTGCCCATTTGATATAGTCTTCTTTTATCCAGAGAGGTTCTTTTTCCACTTCTCTTTGTTCTTCTCCACTCATGGAAATATCTAAAACGGGAGGA
>LCAH01000010.1 GCA_000996355.1 Candidatus Uhrbacteria bacterium GW2011_GWC2_41_11 | reverse complement strand
GATTCCTGACGAGGACAAGAACTGCTTGCTCAGTACAAAGAAAGTCAAGAAGAAGAGTAGTTAGAAATTTTGCGGGCACCCGCAAAATAGGAGATTTTTTAAACCACCTCATAATCAGTTTTATAGGTGGTGGCGCTTCAGACGTCAGATTCTGAGAAATTTAACAATGGAAACGACGCAAGTTAATAAAGAAGAACTACTCCAATTTATAGCGAAAGCTCACAGAAATACATATGCTGCGCCAAAAGAAGTAAGAAGACTACATAGATGCGAGCAACCCATATTAGCAGGTCATAAAGATTATGATTTCAAAGAAGGGGATTGGGAGTATCATGACTCTTACGCAGGACAAGACTGGGCTCCTGGAAGAGAAGTAGTCTTTCTTAAAGGCAAGCCAGTTTGGGCAATGACCTATCAAGGAAAGCATAATGAATCTTATCCTTCTGAATTCTTCCAAAATCAAGCATTTTCATTTTTAAGAAATGCGCTCAGAAATATTTCGGACGAAATGCCATTTAGAGGTCCAGAGAGTTTCAAAGAAGGAGATTTGATTCGGGTGGATATTCACTATACCGTTCCACCTTCCGGACGAAAGATTGATCCGTCTCAACCTGTAGAGCAGACAGCTGATGTTTCCGGAACAGAAATCCCCGGTTCTTTGACGGAAAATTATGAAATTACTGATGTGCTTCCTTCCGGTTTGACTCCAGTGACGAGCTCTATGTCCACAGGATATTATCATGAAACAAAAGGATGTGTTGATTATCCAAATCAGGTGATTGATCAACGCGTTTCTTTTGTTGTGAATAATGATTATTATGTTGATGCAGCTTGTGGGGATAATACATTGACGTACTATGCACGTGTGGTGACGCCTGGAACATACGAAGCAGAATCTGTATATATTCGTTCAAGTCGTGATCCAGAAATTTCAAATCATTCGCCTGAAACTACCGTGAAGATAACAGAATAAACATGAAAAATGTTTTTGAAAAAAAGATGAAATGGATAATGAGAGGGGCGCTTGGCGTCCCTCTCTTGGTATTGGGTATTGTTTTTGTGATGGCATTCATATATGGAGCGCCAATGACAGGAAAGAAATTGTTTCAGAAAAATCATTCCTCTCAACAAGTTATTTCTGAAATCAATAAAAAAATATCTTTTTTTAAACTTCAACCTCAATTTACCCTTGAAGAAATTTCCGGAATCAATGGAGTCATGGATGTATCGGCAAATCTGTCTATTGTGAATGAAGAGAAAGATGCAGGAAATGAACCAATTCGAGCAGCCATTCTTCCACATCACACATTACTTGCAGATGAACTTGGAAATTTTTGGAAGCAGTTTGCTGTTGGAAAAAAGCCATCAGTGATTGTACTTGTTGGACCCGCCCATCAAAATCAAGGGCAAGCGCTTGTGCAGACAACAACAGGTGTTTGGTCGTTTCCTGGGGGAAAGGTCAAAACAGATAATGCTCTTGTATCAGATTTGGTGGCAAGTGGGGCGGCGGCTTACGAGCCCGCGTCTTTTGAACAGGAGCAAAGCATAGGAACACATGTTCCGTATATCGCCCGCTTGTTTCCGGGTGTACCTCTTTTGCCAATCATTGCGAAAGCGCCAGCGGGCGAAGAGCGAGCCGCCGCCCTTGTTGATATCTTAAATCGTACACTTCCGGATGATGCGCTTGTGGTTTCGAGTATTGATTTTTCTCATTATTTACCTGTTGCTCAAAGCGATCTTCGCGATAAAGAGACATTGGATCTCATTCAAGAACGCTTGTATACAAAGATTGACGGACTTCATGCAGATTATTTGGATTCTCCATTTGCATTGGATGTTTTTTTGAAATGGATTGATTTGCGTAATCAGAAAGAAAATCTTATTTGGCATGAATCAAGTGGATCTTTAACTGGAAAGGTTCATGAACCTGGAACAAGTTATTTTGTTTTTTTTGCAGAGCCTATTTCCAAAAATCTCACACTTACGGCTGTGGGAGATGTGATGTTGGCGAGAGCAGTAGCAAGTCGTCTTGCAAAAACGACAGTGGAAACAGCATTTGCGGCAAGTCAGGAAATTCTTTCCGGAAGTGATCTTCTCTTTGGAAATTTAGAAAGTGTTTTGTCTTCTTCGAGTGTTGATATTCCAAAGGAAATACGATTTAAAGCAGATCCTGCTCGGACAGATGTTTTGAAATTGTTGGGATTTACTCATCTTTCTGTTTCCAATAATCATATAGGAGATTATGGGGAAGCTGCATGGAAAGAATCCTCGCAATATTTACAAACATCAGACATAGAACCGGTAGGAGGATATCGCAATGATGGTGAACCTGTTGTGTGGAATGAAAAAGGTCATCAAGTTATTTTTTTGGCGTTTGAAGATTTGATTCGACCACTTGATCCAAAAGTGGTCATTTCTCAAATTCAAACAGCATCCAAACTTGGGAGTATTATGATTGTTTCTTTTCATTGGGGTGCGGAATATGAACATGAACCAAATACAGATCAGATAAATTTGGCTCATGTAGCCATTGATGCAGGAGCAGATCTTGTGATTGGTCATCATCCGCATGTGTTGCAAGGTGTAGAGAAATATAAAGATGGATTGATTTTATATTCGCTTGGAAATTTTATTTTTGATCAAATTGGTGAAGATGAAAATGAAACAATGGTTGCAAAAATAAATTGGAAGGGAAAAGAACGAACATTAGAGCTTATTCCCATGCGTATTAAGGGAAGTTTTCCAAGAACGGTGACTGATGCGGAAAAAGATGTAACACTTCGTCGGGTAAGTTCATGGAGTGATGCAAATATCAGTGATGATTTATTGGATGGAATGATAAATTGGTAGTTTTGTTTAAAACTATTGACAATTTTGTATTTTTTAGCTAAGGTATCACTGGCTTCATTTCGGAAGCATTGGTTCTAGGTTGTCCGTTCAAAACAGGAGAGGGAAAAGAGTGAAGAACCTGAAAAAAACGACAAAATCTGTCGGTCTTGTCTGGTCTGGGATTACAATTTTTGTGTTCATGGTTTATGGGTTGCCGGCCATCATCTGGCCATCCGAAGTCCTATGGTACCATTTTTTCTTGCAACAGTTGGAACTCTGGATCGGACTTTGTTCCCTGATATTCGTCATCCCGGAGATTTTCCTGAATCTCCTTGTAAGAAAATACGCTCCTATTGTTGAAGGAAATGTGGGGATTCGGAATCGGATGGAGGAGATCGTCCGTCTGGATTTCGGACGGCTATTTCTAGGTGGTGTCTTGGGTGCCTTCTTGATTTTTCGGATTATCGTATGGTCTGGGGTACCTTTGATACCAGATCCAGGAATGTTCTGTTTATCCTTTTTTGTGGCCATTTTTTCCGGTCTTGGGTGGGTTTATGTTAATAGACATACCCGTTTTTGGATCGTTTCTAGTATTATGGTCAGTATTCTCATTGTTTTCTATGGTATGGTTCCGAAGTTAGACCCTGTGGAGTTCACGACTTCGCTTTCGTTGATGTTGTTGGTATGCTACTTCTTCACGCCACTTATTTCGGTGCTTGTCTCCTATCCGCTTCTAGTCTTGGTTGATCGAACCATTGCCAGACGGAAAGAGAAAATGATGGAGGTCATAGAGAAGACCTCCACCTAACCACTAACCGGTTCTTGGGTTCACCAAGAGCCGGTTTTTGTTTTTTTGTGGGGAATCAAAATTATCCACAGTTTGGATGTGTATAGTTCTTTTTCTTTTTATTTTAGCCATTTTTTATCTCTTTCTTTTTAAATTGACGCATGTCATAAAGTGGAATATAGTGGTTATAGGTGGAGAAAAGTGGGGATTGGATCAAATAGGTCCGATGCTCATATTTTATTAGAAGCATTTTCACCTACATAAAGCCACTACATGTTTATCGGGGAATACAAACACACGCTTGATGAGAAAGGCCGGTTGGCTGTTCCAGTCAAGTTTCGTGGAGACCTTGTGAAAGGGGCCGTCATTACCCGAGGGCTCGATACTTCTCTTTTTCTGTTCCCCAAGGAGGAGTGGGACAAGTTGGCAGAGAAATTAGCCAATTTGCCCCTGGGGCAGTCCAATAATCGCGCTTTCGCCCGACTCATGCTTGCGGGCGCTATGGACGTAGAACTGGACAAACAGGGAAGAGTTATGATTCCGGAATACCTCCGTACGTATGCCGGGATCCGAAAAAATACGGTAGTGGCTGGGTTATACAACCGGATGGAGATTTGGGACAGTGAACGCTGGGAGCAATACAAGAAGACAGCGGAAGATGATGCTGAGCGTATCGCAGAACAATTAGGTCAGCTTGGCGTATAACTATGGACGATGTTTCTCATGTCCCTGTCCTTCTTGAAGAAGTTCTTCAGTATCTCGATCCCAAACCGGGAGAACATTTCATTGACGCTACGGTGGGACAGGGAGGACACGCTGAACGCATTCTTGAGCGGGTCCTTCCTGGCGGGCGTCTGCTCGCGATTGATCGCGATGCAGATAATCTCGCCATTGCACGTAAACGATTAGCTCGTTTCGGGCATCAGGTGACGTTTATACGGGATTCCTATATTCGCATGTCTCAGTATGCGGCAGAAGAAGGATTTTTAGGTGCTTCGGGTATCTTACTTGATCTCGGATTTTCTTCTGCGCATGTGGACGATCCTTCTCGCGGATTTTCTTTTCAAGGAGAGGGACCACTCGATATGCGATACGATCGTACACAGGATTTGACCGCAGCTCATGTGGTGAATGAGTGGTCAAAAGATGAGCTTGTTCGTATTTTTCGTGTGTATGGAGAAGAACATCTCGCATCTCGCATTGCAGATGCCATTGTAAACATGCGACGCGAACAACTTTTTGCTACAACATCTGAATTAGGACAATTGATTGAAGATGTGGTTCCACGACATGGAAAAATACATCCGGCTACACGAGTGTTTCAGGCGCTTCGTATTGCCGTGAATGATGAACTGGGTGGATTAAAGCAAGTTCTTCCTCAAGCAGCAAAACTTCTTCGAACAGGTGGGCGATTAGTTGTGATTTCTTTCCACTCACTTGAGGATGGAATCGTGAAACGATTTTTTAAAAAAGAAGCAAGTCATTTTTTTCGACTCGTGACGAAACATGTTGTTATCCCGAGTCCTCAAGAAATAAAAATAAATCCCCGTGCTCGGAGCGCAAAACTTCGAGTGGCCGAGCGGATCTGACGTATGTCCAAATTTTCTCAAACCATGTTTTCTTCTGTTCGTCGTACGCGTTCTTTTTTTGCCGCGATTGGACAGCATATTGTTTCGTTGAATGTGGCATGTCTTGGATGCATGGTTCTTTTGATTCTTCTTTCGATTATCCAGGTGAATCGAGCGGCAACAAAAGGGTATCAAATTCGAGAATTGGAAAAACACATTAGCCAATTAAAATTAGAAACACAAGTTCTTGAAACAACAGCGGCAGAACAGCGATCCATGGAGACGGTTCACCGCAAAGTCCAAATGCTCGGCATGGTAAAGACAGATCAGACCCATTATGTTGGATCAGATGCCGCAGCGCTTTCCTTTCACCGTTAAACCAGACGTTGTACAAGGACCGCTTTCCACAGTGGTCTTCGTGTAGCGTTTGAGAACAAAATCAACATAAAAAGAATCCGTATGTAAAAACCCCTTCTCCGGGGTTTTTATTTTGTACAAAGACAGGCGATATCGTAAGATAATGGCACTATGTTTACGCTTTTAAAAACAGAAGGAAATGCACGGCGCGGACGATTTGTGACAGATCACGGAACGGTTGAGACGCCATGTTTTATGCCAATTGCGACAAAAGGTGCGGTTAAAACGGTGTCTTCTGAAGATCTTGAAATGCTTGGAGCACAAATTATTCTTTCAAATACGTATCATCTTTTGTTGCGTCCAGGATTGGATGGTATACGACAACTTAGTGGTCTTCATCGATTCATGGGGTGGAAAAAACCTATTCTGACAGATAGTGGTGGGTATCAAGTGTTCAGTTTGGCACGTCTCAATAAGACAACAGAAGAGGGGGTACGATTTCAATCGCATATTGATGGATCAAAAATTTTTCTCACCCCGGAATTATCCATGGAAATGCAACTGGCGATTGGTTCAGATATTTTGATGTCATTTGATGATGTGGCAGCCGGAGATTCAAGTCGCGAACGTTATGAAGATGCGATGGAGCGTTCTTTGCGTTGGGCAAGGAAATGTCGTATAGCCTTTGATGAGCAAAAAGAAAAAGGGGTCACAAAAGATCCCCATCTTTTTGGTATTGTTCAAGGAGGTATTCACGAGGATCTTCGAGAACGATCAGTTCAAGAGCTTACATCTATTGGATTTGATGGATACGCCATCGGCGGGTTATCTGTGGGAGAATCACGAACAGATGCGTATCGTGTAGCTTCGTTTGTGTGTGATCGTTTACCTAAAGATTGTCCGCGCTATTTTATGGGAGGAGGAATGCCAGAAGAGATTTTACATTATGTGCGTTCTGGGGTTGATATGTTTGATTGTGTTCTTCCTACGCGAAATGCACGTCATGGAATGTTGTTTGTTTGGAAGCAATATCCAGAAGAATGGAATCCATATACCAAAGAGGAGCCTCTAGATTTTTATGCTAAAATTCATATCACAAATGAACGATTTGCTTTTGATGAGGAACCACTTGATCCATTCTGTGATTGTGTGACATGTAAAACCACTTCAAAAGCGTACATACGTCATTTGTTTCAAACGGAAGAAATTCTTGGATTACGTCTTGCAACGATTCACAATATTCGATTTTATCTTCGTCTTATGGAACGATTGAGATCTGCATTCTCATCACCTATTTGAATCGTTTTGTTTATGATTTCTTTTTCGTTTTTTCATTCAGCTTTTTCTGTTGGTCGTTCTGGAAAAGCAATCATGATTGGGCAAACGAGGTATGTTTGGAATGAAAATTTTGATCATTCTAACCAGTTTTTTTGTTTTCATTGCAAAACGAAAACAAAAAAATGTCTTTCTTTGCCTGTAAAAGATTATAAATCTTCTCCTCCTGTTTTTGTTGATGCCGTCACTGAAGGAAAACATTTCATCCATGCGATTCATGTTTTTGATACAGACGCAAAAAAAGCAGTAGAGGAAGCATATGCGTTAGCAGAACGTTTTGGTCATGCAGAAGTGACCACGCTTCATCTTTTTATGAGCTGTCTTGTTGCAGACCGAATCCGTATTGTGTTTGCGAGACTTGGAGTCAATATTGATGGTTTAGAAAAATCATTTTTAACAAAATTAAAAGAACTTCCAAAAGGGAATACCCCTATTTTTTCTGTGGATATAGAAGAGGTACTTCTTTCTGTGTGTGGTACAGCGTATGAACAAGGGAATCAGTATGTTTCTGTTTTGGAACTTGGAGAAGAAAGTTATCGTCGAAATGTGTTTATTCAAGATTGGTTTGAAAGTAAGGAAGTGAACCCTTCGCGATTTCACAACGCCGTTGCTTGGGTTCGTATTCAAGGTAAACTCCGTGAGCGATACGAACGATTTCGTCATGCAGCCGCACGAAAACCTGTGGGGGCTATGAATCGTTCCATGACAGCGGTGGTCACTCCTTTTTTGGATCAAGTAACAGAAGATTTGACCACTCATGCGGTGTACGGACGTTTACCCCTTCTCATTGGTCGAGAAAAGGAAATGGATGAAATGTTTCGTTTATGGGAAGGACGAAATACAGGTATTCTTTTAGTGGGAGCAAATGGAGTGGGAAAAGAAACGCTTCTTGCTGGAATTGCGGAACGGATGGTAGAGGAGCAAGTTCCTGCCCTTCTTGAAGATAAACGTTTCGTCATGCTTTCGATTCCTGCTCTTCTTTCCGGTGTTTCTTTTTCAGAGGCACAGGAACGTTTAGTCACTGTTTTAGCTGAGGCAGTACAAGCAGGAAATGTTGTTCTTGCTATTTCGCACATTGAACAACTCGCCGATTTTTCTGCGGAAGGTGAAGGGGCGGATCTCACTGCTCTTCTTGCAGATGTTGCACGTCGCGGTATTTTGTTGATGGTGGCAACCACAACACCTGAAGCGTATTTTTCCCGTATTGAATCATCGTCTTTGAGTCAATCATTTCAAAAGGTGATTCTCAACGAACCAGATCAAGATACATCGATTCAAATTTTAGAAAGTAAAAGTGCCTCGATAGAAAATGAACACGGTGTGCTTTTTTCTTTTGATGCGCTTGAGAAAGCGGTTGCTCTTTCCGATCGTTATTTGCACGAAACGCATTTACCACAAAAAGCCATTGAACTCTTGAAAGAAGCGGCTGTGACTGGACGAAATACAAAAGGAGTAAATACCTTTGTGACCGGAGAGGATGTCGCACGTATTCTTGCGAGAAAAACAGGAATTCCTCTTACACGATCCATGAAAATATGATTTCTACCACATTTTCTCTTTCGACTCTTGTTTCTGCTCTCCCGTGGATGTTTATTGCGGCTTTGATTTCGTGTGTATGTGTTCCATTTATTCGAATAGGATTTCTTCGTATTGGCCTCGTTGATTGTCCAGATGAAAAACGAAGGCTTCACGAGAAACCTATTGCATTTGGAGGAGGATTGGTGATCTATTTTGCGATTTTGATTTGTTTTTTTCTTCTTCTTCAAACAGGGAATATTTTGACCGCGGGTGAGATCAACACGCGACATTATGTCGGGTTTTTCATTGGCGGTTTTTTTCTTCTTATTGGAGGGTATCTTGATGATCGGTATCGGCTTCCGCCTCATCTGGCTATTCTTGCGCCTCTTGTCGCAGCCTTTGCCGCTGTTCTTGGAGGGATTCAAATTGAGAAACTCACCAATCCGTTTGGTGGCATTATTTTTTTGGAATCATGGCAATCCGACATCCTTGTATTTAGTTGGTTGTTTATTGTGACCTACACGACGAAAATTTTGGATGGTCTTGATGGACTCGCAACCGGTGTCTCTGCGATTGGAACGGGAATTATTTTGCTTTTTGCTTCTTCGCTTGCCTATTTTCAACCAGACATTGTCTTTTTTTCTGCGATGGCATTTGGAGCACTCATCGGATTTCTTCCTTGGAATTTTTTTCCAGCCTCGATGTTTCTTGGGGAAGGAGGAAGTACGTTTGTGGGATATTTACTTGGAACATTGGCTATTATTTCCGGAGGAAAACTTGCGGTTGCATTGCTTGTTTTAGGGATTCCACTTTTGGATATTGTCTGGGTTGTTTTGCGTCGTTGGCGACAAAACGGATTCACCTCTATTTTTAAGGGAGATCGAAAACATCTGCATCATCGATTACTTGATGCAGGATTCAGTCAGCGACAAGTCGTTTTTTTCTATTATATTTTTGCAGGAACATTTGGAATACTCACACTTTTTTTACAGAGTGGGCAAAAACTCGTTGCATTTGGAGGGATGATTCTTTTCATGATTCTTCTCGCAATTTTTTTTGTGTGGAAGGAATCAAAAGGAAAGCAAGAATAAAAATTATGAACACGTCCTCTCTTTGGATTTTTTGTTTGATGACAGGAGTGTTTATCATGAGTATCTTTTTTTTCTTTCCTGTTTCAAATCAAACAACGATTACTTTTTCAGATGGTTCACAGATTCAGGCAGAAATTGTTCGTACAGAACAGACAAGAGAAAAAGGTCTTTCTGGAAGAAAAACTCTTCAAAAAAATCACGGGATGCTATTTCTTTTTGATGAGCCACAACAAAGAGGAATTTGGATGAAAGGGATGTGGTTTTCCATTGATATTTTGTGGTTACGAGAAGGGAAAATTGTTTCCATGGTTGAACATGCTCCTATTCCTGTTTTGGGAGAGTCTATTCCGACTTTTCGACCAGATGTGTTAGCGAGTGAGGTTTTGGAATTGCCAGATGGATTTGTATCTGAACATGGTCTTCGAGAAGGAGATGAAGTGAAGATAAAATAATATTTGTTTCAATATCTACAACGGCGTTATTGACAAGTTAGCTAATTTATGATGAATTTGTTTGGTCTTTTGGAAGTTTTGTTCTCATAATATTTCGAACAGCTTGGTAAAGCCGGGATAGATCTTTTCACCAAAACTATTCTTCAGGAGGAAGAAAATGTCGACACTTTACGTCGAATATCGCAAAGGGAAAGACAACCCTTTAACTAAAGCGGTTGTGCAGGTTGGTATACATCTGCTCGATGCGGAATTAGTCGATCAACTCGTAAGAGATGATGAGACGGAGGCGGACGTCGCCATTGTGGATGACGCCGGAATTGCCCAGAAGGTCATCAGCGAGACGGAGAAGACCATCGTGCTGATCAGTTACTTGACCAAGGAGGATGGGTTGGTTGCGAAGGCTTTTGCTTCTCGTTTTTCCGCACGTGTCCGTGCCGTATGGTTTCTGGAGTTCGGCACCGCGCTTATCGACCTCGCCTGTGATATGAAGAAGGAGGACTGACAGTGAAAATCCTTCTTATCGACGACACACCGAAGCGAGACCGTTCGGAAATTGGCGCCTGAAAAGGTGTTTTTTTGTTTGTGTTGAGCTAAGATACAGGTCTTTAACTGGTTAAATGCTCTGTATGACCCCAAAAAAAGGAATCCAACGTGTCCTGAGTGCGGTTCATTCGAGACAATAAAGAAAGGGGTGCGGAATGGAATCAATCGCTTTCTGTGTAAAACATGCGGGGGAAGATTCTCTGTTGATCATCGAGTTTCTTCTTCTCCTTTTTGGATTCCGTATGTTGACGGTCTCCCGTTTCGCAAGTTGGGACAGGAGGAGTGTCTGTCTCCGGCTCAGACATTTGCTCGTGTGCTTCGGGAGATGGAATCCCTTCCTTCCAATACAGAGATTTCAAAACAATTCTGTGACCCATCGAAGTGGTCAGGGATTCTGAACCTCGACGGGAAGTATGTGAAGATACTCTCGATCAAATCTCCAAACAAAAAATCGATCCCTTGGCTCTGGGGGGTCGATTTTTCGTCCCATGATTTTCCACTCGGTCTTCTTGTTTCTTCGGAAGATGAGAAAGCATTCCTCCGATATTTTCAACAACTCAAAAAGATGGATTATCCCTTGAAGGTCGTCGTCTGCGACTCGGTATTTCCTCTGCAATCAGCCCTGTTTCAGATATTTCCAGAAGCCAAGATCCAACTCTGTCATACCCATTATCTTGAGAACATTCGCAAACTCCTGAATACGAGGACAGATCCGACATATCGTCATTTCTTTCATTCCCTCGTGAAGTGGATCTTCCGCCTTCCAAAAACAAAAGAGGAGCGAGAACTTGGTTTCGCTCATCTCTTTCATAAATACGCCAAAGGGGATCTTCTCCTCGAAGGAATCCTCCTCCATATCCGGAATCATGAAGAGACCTTGTTTGTCTATCAATCGATTCCCGATTGTCCAGCAACGAACAATATCATCGAATCATTCAATTCACACCTCAAAGGAAGACTCAAAACCATGAAAGGGTTTCAAACATTCCTCTCGGCACGAACCTTTCTGAACGCTTGGCTTCTCCGTCGAAGGACGAGTCCCTTCACCGACTGTGACCGTCCCTTCAAACATCTGAACGGGAAATCCCCTCTTCAAATAACAATCAAGGATGGAATCCCTTGGCCTCAGATTCCTGGAATCCAGGCGCCAAAAACCGAACGGTGACCACCGAAGCACCGCCGGGCGGGCAAGCGCCAACTTGAGGTTCTCGGTCATGATGTTGTGGCTGTCAGCACTTATGGAGAGGCTCTTCATAGGGTTCAGGAAGAGATATTCGATGCAGCTCTCCTCGATCTTATGATGCCAGCAGAGGCCTACATGCTCGGGACTGAGGCTCAGGCAGAGCATCTCGGTCGTGAGATCGGGATCGGGTATCCAATGGTCTTTGCCATGGCACTGTGTGGAATCAAGCGAATCGCTGTAATCACTGATGGCAACCACCACCAGCATCCAGTCGTGGCTACTATGGACTGGTTCCATGGGAAATCGTTCATGGTCAACGAGGCTAAGGTTATATTCCTCTATGCCCGTTTGACGGAAGACATGACCAAAAATTTTGGGCAGGCACTGGAGAACCTGTTTCGATAGCTTGCGCGCTCAATACAACGGAAAGATACACCCAAACACGCGGGTGTCTCATACTTCTGTTGCATGGCGCGTTTTTTTATTTAGAAAGATGTTTAATTTTAAAATCGTTTTGAAACGATTTTAGGATTGACATTTTTTATATAGATGAGGTAGGATACAGCCACTTAATTTGTAAAAGAAGATCGCTGGCATACTGGTTTTTTCCAGGAGCCGCGAGTGCATGTATTGTATGTTTGCTATTATCCGTACAGGAGGCAAGCAGTATGAAGTCCAGGAAGGCCAGGAACTCAAAATCGAAAAACTCGAACTTGAAGTTGGGGCAACTATGGAATTCGATGTTCTGCTATTAGCTGACGAAGAAGGGAAAGATGTGAAAGTCGGAACCCCATTGGTTAGCGGAGCCAAAGTAAAGGCAAAAGTTCTTGAACACGGCAAAGCGGATAAAGTATCCGTGGTCAAGTACAAGGCCAAATCTCGATATCGCCGTAATGTTGGTCACCGCCAGCCATTCACAAAAATAAAAATTGAAAAAATCACTGCTTAATCGCAGTGATTTTTTTTAGAGATTTCTTTATGTTTCGCGACGACCACGGAGAGCATCTCCAAGTGTAATTTCATCTGCAAATTCAAGAGTAGCACCAGTTGGAAGACCGCGGGCAAGACGTGTAACACGACGACCGAGTGGAACAAGTTGTTTGGAAAGAAACATCATGGTTGTCTCTCCATGAACATCCGGAGAGAATCCAAGAATGATTTCTTGAATATTTGTTGATGCACGTATCTTTTCGAGAAGAGCGCGAACGTGAAGAGTTTCCGGAGTTGAACCTTCTAAAGGGTTTAATGTTCCTCCCAGAACAAAATATCTTCCTTGATACACTTCTGTTGCTTCAATGGTTGAAATGTCGCGCGGAGTTTCTACCACACAAAGGAGCCGAGAATCTCGTTTTGGATCCTGACAAAAAGAACAAAGAGATTCGCCCTGAGTATAAGTGAAACAGGAATGACAAATTTTGACCTGTTCTGCAAGATCAAGAATGAGTCGAGCCATTTGTTCCAGATCGTATTTCGGCATTTTTAACAATTCAAATACATATCGCAACGATGTCTTCGACCCGACTCCTGGTAATTTTGTGAAAGCACTCGCTAAATTCTGAATCGGTTCGGGGAAACGGCGCATACTTATATGCCAAGATTTTTCAATGCTTCAAATCCGCCCATATCTTTCATTTTTATAGCCATTTTGCGCTGAATATTTTTAATGGCATCATTGAATGCTTCTTTTAATCCATCCTGCAGTTTTGTTTTGTCTGTAAGAAGTTCTTGATCGATTTCCACACTTAACACCTGTTGATTGCCGTCAATCACAATTTTGATTTTTCCCCAAGCGGCAGATCCTTCTGCAGAAATTTCTGCAAGTCCATGTTGCATTTTTTTTGCCTGATCACGAAGATCTTTAATGGCTTTAATTTTATTGAACATAGGTGATGATGAGAGGATAGGAGTTAAAGATTTGTTTGTTGATTTTTAGTGTATGTTGCCCATTTGATCAATCGGTGGAGGTGCAGACATTGGAGGCGGAGGCATGGCGCCAGACGGAGGTGAAGCGGCTCGACGCATATCAAGATTGCGGAATGAGGTGCGTTGACCATCGAAAAAGAGTCGAACCATGCCCGTAGGGCCATTACGGTGTTTGGCAATGTACACTTCTGCGAGATTTTTTTCTTCCGGAGCTAGATCTTCTTCACGGTAGTTCATGTCTGCTGCTTTGCGATAGATGAAGAGAACAACGTCCGCATCTTGTTCAATAGAACCAGATTCACGCAAATGAGAAAGTTTTGGAATAGCCGGTTTGCTTTGTTCAACCGCACGTGAAAGCTGGGAAAGGGCAAGAACAGGAATATTTAATTCACGGGCAACTTGTTTTAAAGCACGGCTGATTTCAGAGATTTCATTTACACGATTGTCACTGCTGCCATGGGTTCGACCTTCAAGTAATTGAAGATAGTCAAGAATGATGAGTCCGAGTCCATGTTCAGATTGGAGACGTCGACACTTTGCACGAATTTGCATGATGTTCATGACCGGAGAGTCATCAATGAAAATAGGTGCTTCGGAAAGTTTACCGAGCGCATGACCAATACGTGGAAATTCATCATCACGTTCTGAAAGGCGGCCCGTACGCAATTTCCAAATATCCACTCCAGCTTCCGCACAGATCATACGATCAACAAGCTGTTCTTTTGACATTTCAAGAGAAAAGATACCAACAGGAATTTTTTGTTTGACCGCAACGTGTCTTGCAATATCAATCGCAAAACTTGTTTTTCCAACAGACGGGCGAGCCGCGAGAATCACGAGATCAGAACGCTGGAGTCCGGCGAGAAGATTATCGAGTTCAGTAAAACCGCTCGGAACACCGCGTAATTTTCCTTTGTCTTGATGAAGCTCATCAATGCGTTCAAACGCATCTGCAAGTACGTTTTTGATGGGGATAAATGTATTTTGAAGAAATTGTTGTGAAACGCCGAACAGATTGCGCTCGGCTGTATCAAGTACAACATCAACGTCTTCCGCCTCATTATATCCAAGTTCTGCAATTTCAGCTGCGGCATGAAGGAGACGGCGCAATGTTGCTTTTTTTTGAATGATTTGCGCGTAGTAAATAACATTCGCTGCAGTGGAAACTGTATTTGCAAGTTCAACCAGATATGCGCGTCCACCAATGTGTGGAAGTTTGCCAAATTCTTCCAAACGGTTACCAAGGGTCAAAATATCAATTGGTTCATGTCTGGAGTTCAATTCGATCATGGTTTCATAGAGAATTCGGTGATTTTCTCGATAAAAATCATCAGGTCGTACGACATCCGCGACCTTAAAAAATGCATCCTGGTCAATGAGAAGGCTGCCAAGAAGAGATTGTTCTGCTTCGAGATTTTGTGGGGGAATGCGTTCAAGAGCCATAACGTTGCGTATCTTACCTTTGGGAGGAAGGGGGTTCAAGGGTCAGGTTGTGATATAATTGTGCATATGCTGAGACAACCTGCTGGTCATCCAAACCTGCCTTGGTATCGTGCAATTGGAACCATGATCGGTTCTGTTGTTGGAGTCGGGGTTTTTGGGCTTCCGTATGCGTTTGCGCAAAGCGGATATGTGGTTGGATTACTTGAACTTTTTTTTGTTAGTGGGTTTCTTCTGGTTTTACAGCTTATGTATGCCGAGATTGCCATTCAGACGCCAGGGAATCATCGTATTGTTGGATACATCAAACAATATCTTGGACATCCATGGGATCGTGTTACGGCTGTTCTTTTTGCGGTGTATACCTGGGGAGCCATGATTGCATATATGATTGTTGGTGGAGGATTTCTTCACATCCTTCTTTCTCCTCTTTTAGGAGGTTCTGAATTTTGGTATCAGCTTAGCCTTGCTGTTGTTGTTGCATGGCTTACATTTCGGGGCATTCGATATTTGGCAAAAATGGAATTAGTGATTGTGTGCGCACTTTTGTTTCTGTTTGTGTTTATGAGTCTTGCGGCGCTTCCGCATGTCCATGTGCCTAATCTTTCTTTGTTTCATCCGGAGAAATGGTTTCTTCCATACGGAGTTGTATTGTTTGCTTTGTCTGGGTTGGGAGTGGTTCCTGAAATGAAAGATGTACTTGGAAAACAAATGATGAAACTTCCGTATGCAGTGGTGGCCGGGCAGGTTATTGTCACTTTGTTGTATGCCATATTTACGTTTGCGGTTGTTGGGGTGACAGGTGAGGGAACAGTGGAAAATGCCTTTCAAGGATTAGTGCCTATTTTAGGTTCAACATTTATGATCGTTGGATCTCTCCTTGGTGTACTCACGGTTGCATCGATTTTTTCTTTACTCAGTATCGAACTTCAAGGAACGCTTCGATTTGATTATCACTGGAGTTTGCGAAAGGCGTGGGGTGTGGTCATGACTGTTCCGATTCTTTGTTTTCTTTTTGGAGTGCGTGAGTTTATTGATCTGATTGGATTTCTCGGGGCTGTATTTGGAGGGGTTCTTGGTATTTTACTCATTGCTGCGTATGAGAGAATGCGTCATAGTCCTGTTTGTATCAATCATCGATGTTTGAATGTTCCGCATGCAGTGAGCTGGGGATTGGTTCTCATCCTCGCAAGTGGAATGTTGTATACCATTTTTCAAGTTTTATTTCCTCACTTCTAACACCTTCCACTTATTTTTATGCGCATCAAACGTCTTCTTTTTTTCTGGTTTGCTGGGTTTGCTTTGGTATATGTGACGAATATTTTAGCCGTAACAGCTTGGACTTTATTTTCCTATAATAATATTTTCCTCATGATTGGCATGATGAATGCGCCGCTTATTTATCTTTTATTTGGATGGCTATATTTTCGTGGAGGATTTGCTGCACAAGTTTCTGATCGTTTAAAAGTTGCTATCGTGTGGATCATGCTCGATTTTTTAGGTGGGATGGCTTTACTTGCGATTTTGGACGGTGTCAGTCCTTCAGATATGTTTACGACGGCTTCCTATCTGATTGAGACGGTAAATTTTTTCGCGATCCTTGTGGCAGGATATGTGGCGTTGAAACGTAAAACAATTATATCTGAATAAAAGAAAGTGAATTCCTAAAGAAAAATTTTTATGAGAGAGTTTGAAAATCATGAAGAAATTAAAACGGAACAGTTGACAACAGATGTATTTGAAAAACTTCTTCTTGAAGATTATCCTCAACACTCTGCTCTGTATGTTTTGTCGCATCTTAATCTTGTGGCAGATGGTGTGTGGAATCGAGAGAAATTTTTTGCAAAAACAAACAAGGACTTTATAAAAGATGTGGAACAATATCTTAAAAGATATTGTGAATTACGTCGTCTTCGACGACCAGATAAGCAAAGTGAGTATATTATCAAAATGGAAAAGATTATTGATGATCTTGTTGCTGAATTAAAAAAATCTCTAGAACACAGAGATGATTTAAGAAAAATTTATCGTATTGTAAGACGTTTTGAAACCGAAGCTGGAATGAAAATGCAGACGATTCCGTATTTTGAATAAAAAATACATTTTCTACATTTTTTCACTTTTGCAACTGATACGCCTTTAAAATACTCACAAGCAACAGAGCCACGGTCATAGGACCAACTCCTCCGGGAACAGGAGTAAGCCATCCGGCAATAGACTCTACGGAAGTTCGATCAACATCTCCGACAATATGATTGTCTACACGAGTCGTTCCAACATCAATGACAACAGCTCCAGATTTTATATAGTCTCTAGTGATGAGATTTGGTTTTCCAACAGCAACAATTAAAATGTCTGCTGTTTTTGTTTTTTCTTTTAACAATGGATCTTGTGCAGAAACAATCGTTGAAACGATTCCATATTCACGAAGCAGAACTTCAATAGGGTGGGCAAATAAAGGACTTGCAATAATGACGGCAGAGCATCCTTGGAATGATTTTTCTGTTGATGTGATCAATTTCATGATGCCGAGTGCCACAGGAGAAATAATTCCCGGTTTGTCTGTATCAAGTCGTCGGATATTTTCCGGATGGAATCCATCCACATCTTTTTGCGGATCAATGGCTGCAATCATGCGATCTGTATTTTGATGTGGAAGTGGAAGTTGAACAAGAATGCCGTGAATATCCGTTCGTTCATTTAAGGTTGCAATATCGGATAAAATATTTTCTTCTTTGACGTTTGAAGGGTATAAATGTTTTTCGAAAAAAATTCCCGCTTCTTTGCATGCTTTTTCTTTGAGCCTGACGTATGTATGTGAAGCCGGATCATCTCCCACAAGAAGCACAGCCAATCCCGGAATGTGTGCAAGAGAGGAAATACGTTTTTTTACTTGCATGCGAATTTTTACAGCAAGTTTTCGTCCATTGATGATGTGAGTCATATTCAAGAAACATGGATGAAACGTTGTTCGACATATTTTATAATAGCATCTGCAACATCAATACCTGTCACTTCACTCAATGTTTCAAATCCAGGATGCGGATTTACCTCAAGAATAAGAGATCCGTGTTTGGACGGAATTAAATCTACTCCAGCGATTTCAAGATCAAATGCAGCTGCGGCGCGAATAGCAAGCGTTTCTTCTTCAGGAGAAAGGATGATGGGTTGTGCACTTCCACCTGAATGGATATTTGCACGAATATCCCAGGATTTTGCCGTGCGTTCCATGGCAGCAATAATACGTCCTCCAATCACAAATGCCCGACGGTCCGAACGTCCTGCTTCTTTGATAAAGGTTTCCATGATGACTGGATTACGGTCTCGAATATTTAAATAATCAATGAGAGGAAGAAGGGTTTCTTGATTTTCTACATAAAAAACCCCTTTGCCTCCACGACCAAATGGAACTTTTAAAATAAGAGGAAATCCGAGAACGGTCGCCGCATCAGCTGCACATTCCGGTGCACGAACAATACTCCACGGAGGAACAGGAATTCCTGCCTTGGTAAATGTCAACTTTTGAGCCAGTTTATTTTTTGATGGCAAAAATCCTTCTTTTCCATTGAGAAGAGGAACTCCTATATGTGTCAAAGCTTCAATTGTTGTTATATGTAAACTAGGTTCTTCAAGAAAATTTGGACGTGGAATAACGGCATCACAAACGGGAAAAGGTTTGTTTTCATATAAAACCTCGATTCCTTTTGAGTTGTTACCAGGGCGAATAGTTAAAAGAGGTTCATAAAAAAGGTGGATGACGTGTCCATGTTGTTTTCCAGCTCGCACAAGAGCAGCAGTTCCAGGGAGTGCTTGTTCCAGTGCCTGTTTTGGTTTGGAAAAAATGAGAATACCAATATTCATAAGAATGCGCCAAGTCTAGCGAATTTTGTGGTTTGAATCAAGGAAATAAAAATGTGTTATACTGAATTTAGGTGATTTTTTTCTTTTTTTATGGTCGAATTTTTAGACGTAGACCGCGAAGGTCTTTTCGAAGAAATCGTGGAGCGTGGACGAGAAGAAGGAGTTTCGGATGAGGAAGGGTATCACGAACTCATTGATGCGGTGATTGAAGAACATCGCGGTATGGGGGAGATTCATGATGATACCTCATATCAATCCATGGCTGAAGCACTTCGTCTACGATGGTCAGAATATCGCGAAGCACTTGGAGTTGATGAAAGTCATCCAACATTTTGAACGTATGAAAATTGCTTTTCACGGAGCGGCACGGGAAGTTACTGGGTCGTGTATTTTACTAACGGTTCATGATACAGACAATGCTCAACATCGTCTGCTTATTGATTGTGGCATGTTTCAAGGAGAACGGTTTGCGGACGAACGTAACGCAGAGCCGTTTGTTTTTGATGTGGAAACGATCGATGCTGTTTTCGTGACACATCCTCATGCAGATCATACAGGTCGACTCCCATCGCTTCTGCATCAAGGATATCGTGGTCCGATTACCATGACACATCCATGTCTGTCACTTACGCGGCTTGTGCTTGAAGATGCCTATCACATCATGGAAGAAAATGCGCGACGTTCTCAAGAGCCACTTTTGTATCAAAAAGAAGATGTGGAATCTGTGGTGAATCATTGTACGTCTGTGAATTATCACGAATCTATCACTGTTGCGCCAGGAGTGACTGTTATGTTTCATGATGCCGGGCACGTCCTTGGATCTGCATTTATTTCTGTCGAGGCAGAAGGAAAACGAATTGTTTTTTCTGGGGACATTGGGAATGATGACGTGCCTATTTTGGCAGATACCGAATCTATTTCCACAGCCGACATTGTGGTGTGTGAGTCTACCTATGGCGATCGTGTTCATGAAGGAAAAGGAGAGCGAAGTGAACGATTGAAAGAATATCTTGTTGGAACCATTCGTGAAAAAGGCGTGCTTATGATTCCTTCCTTTTCTATTGAACGTACACAGGAATTATTGTACGAGCTCAATCAAATTTTGCTTCATGAATTAAAAACGGACGTTCCGATTTTTTTGGACAGTCCCATGGCTATCAAAGCAACCGAAGTGTATCGACATTTTAAGGAGTATCTTCAATTTGATGAATCCATTCTTTCCGATCCGGATCGTGATTTTTTCAGCTTTCCGAATTTGCGTGAGACATTGACGGTAGATGAATCAAAGACCATCAATGATATTCCCGCTCCAAAAATTATTATTGCCGGTTCTGGTATGATGTCTGGTGGGCGCATTATGCACCACCTCCTGCGTTATCTGGGAGATCGAAATAGTATGGTTCTTATCATTGGATATCAGGGTCACGGAACCCTTGGGCGTAAATTGTATGAAGGAGCCAATGAGGTATTTATCTATGGTCAACGTATTTCTGTTCGGGCGCAAATTAAAGCCATTGGTGCTTTTTCCGCGCATGGAGATATGAATAAATTGACTCGTTGGTTACATCCAGAAGATGGAAAAATTCCGCAAAAGATTTTTCTTGTTCATGGAGATTTAGAAGCCAAGGAAATTTTTGCCGCACATTTGCGCGAAGAATTGCATACAGAAATTGTGATTCCCGAAGTATATAGTGTGCATGAGGTTTAGAATGTGGATTTTGCTATAATCTATTGACAATTTTGTTTTTTTGTGGTTTGTTTATTCGGCTGAACAAGGTGTTTAGCGAGGTTCTTTTCAACAGGGGAAAGCATGAAGATCGCATCAGATGTTTGGAAACGTGTTGGAGATGACCATGCCATGTCCAGGAATCTTTTTGCATTTTTGGTTTGTTTCTGGACAGTGGTGGGAATTTTTGCGAGCGCGACCGCCACATACATTGCCAGAGATTGGCATGTGGATGTTTGGGGAATCATCGGCGTTCTCGTCGTTTCGATTGCCGGTGTGTTTATTGCACACGGCAGCAAGAATCCCTTGGTTTCGCTTGTCGGGTATATGATGGTAACCATTCCATTCGGACTCGTCACTGGGCCGGTTGTGGCACTGTATACGACGGCGAGTGTGTTCAAGATTCTTTGGGTAACGCTTGGTATGGTCACCATCCACAGAGTCTTGAAAGCTGGGGGATTTTTCTCTTGGGTGCGCTCGGTATGTTTGTTGTGGGATCCTTCATCGTCCTGTTTGCTGGAATGATCGGTATTCCGATTGAGGGAGCCATGACAGCACTTGATTGGATTGGCGTGTTCTTGTTTGGCGGACTCGTGATTTTTGATCTGAATCAAGCCATGCGGATCGAGCGGACACATGATAATGCCATCGATGCCGCGGTTGGGATCTATCTTGACATCGCAAATATTTTCTTGCGTCTTCTTGATTTGTTTGGAGACAGAAAATAATCATATTCCGTGGATCTCTTCCACGGTTTTTTTGTTCTCTCGACATTCATTCTTTTTTCGCCTACACTTTCTGGCACATGACGGACCAGTCTCATATCCGCAATTTTTGTATTATTGCTCATATTGACCATGGCAAGTCCACACTTGCTGATCGGTTGCTTGAAATTACAGGTGCAGTCGAAAAGCGTAAAATGAAAGAGCAAATGCTCGATTCGATGGATTTGGAGCGTGAGCGCGGTATTACGATTAAGCTTGCTCCGGCTCGAATGAATTACAAAGACTACACATTGAATTTGATTGATACTCCCGGACATGTGGATTTTAATTACGAGGTTTCTCGATCATTGGCTGCCGTCGAAGGGGCTATTCTTTTAGTTGATGCAACTCAAGGCGTGCAGGCACAAACGGTTGGAAATCTTTTTTTGGCTGTTGCGGAAGATCTCGCTATTATTCCCGTTTTAAATAAAATCGATCTTCCGGCTGCAGATATTCCGCGGCGAACAGAGGAAATTGTTCGTTTGCTTGGATGTGATCCGTCGGAGATTTTGAGCGTGAGCGGAAAAACAGGACAAGGTGTTCCTGAATTATTGGATGCAGTTCTGAAACACATTCCTCCTCCGTCCGGTCATCCTGTTGATTCATCGCGAGCATTGGTTTTTGATTCAAAATACGACGACTACAAAGGTGTTGTGGCGTATGTGCGTGTGACAGACGGTGGATTAAAAACCGGAGATCGTATTCACATGATTGCTACAGGAAGCGAAGGAGAGATTTTGGAATTAGGTGCGCTTGGTCCTGGTGGATACATGCCATTGTCCCAGCTTGAAACAGGTCAAATTGGATATGTTGTCACTGGACTCAAAGATTTATTGTCTTGTCGAGTTGGTGACACGCTTACCTCTGCGGAACATGCAGCAACAGAACCATTGTCTGGATATCGTGAGGTGCGTCCTATGGTGTTTGCGGGTATTTTTCCAAAAGAAGGAAATGATTACCAGCGATTGCGTGAAGGCATGGAAAAATTGAAATTAAATGATGCGGCTTTGAGTTATGAACCAGAACATTCTCCTGCGATGGGATATGGATTTCGTTGTGGGCTTCTTGGCATGCTTCATTTGGAAATTGTCAAAGAGCGATTGCAACGGGAATATGGAATGGAAGTGCTCGTGACCACACCATCAGTTGCGTATCGATTGATCACAAATAGCGGGGAAGAGACCGTGATTAAAAGTCCACTTCAACTTCCTGATCCAACCCATATTCAATCCATCAAAGAACCATGGGTCAAAGCAGATATTGTGACGCCAAAAGAGTCGATTGGCGCCATTATGACTCTTGCCCAGGAACGGCGCGGTATGTATTTGAATACAGAATATCTTTCAGACAGCCGTGCGATTTTGCATTATGAAATTCCGCTCGCAACCGTGATTGTGGATTTTTATGACAAGTTGAAAAGTATTTCTTCCGGATATGCTTCGTTCAATTATGAATTTTTTGCAGAGCGCGAAGCAGATGTTGTTCGTCTCGATATTTTGGTTGCCGAAGATATGGTGGATGCATTTGCGACGCTTGTGTATCGCGACGAAGCTGAACGGGTCGGTCGGCAAATGGTAGAAACATTGAAAGAGTCTATTCCAAAACATTGGTTTGTGGTCAAAATTCAGGCAGCGGTTGGAGGGAAAATCGTGGCAGCAGATCGCATTTCCGCCTTACGAAAAGATGTGACCGCAAAATTGTATGGAGGAGACGTGACGCGTAAGCGTAAACTACTTGAGAAACAGAAAAAAGGAAAAGCAAAAATGGCTGAATACGGAAAAGGAAGCGTGGATATTCCATCCGACGCCTATTTAAATTTGTTGAAACGCGGATAGTATGACGAAACGTTGGTGTGTTGCCGAGACGATTTCGGAAGATGTTCGTTTATCATTTCCGGAATATTCTTCCGTTCTTTTGCAATTGCTCTGGAATCGGAATCAGCAAACACAAGATTGCATGGATATTTTTTTGGGTCCGGACTGGAATCGAGATACATGCGATCCATTTTTATTTCAACACATTTCGCGTGCGGTTGAACGAACATTTACGGCTCTTGAACAAGGAGAAAAAATTGTGATTCATGGAGATTATGATGCAGATGGCGTGTGCGGATCCGCAGTGCTTTTATCCGGTTTGCGTGATATTTGCCGGGCATGCGGATTTGACGAACATCAGCTCTCTTTTTATATTCCTCATCGGGAAAAAGAGGGATATGGATTTTCTCCAGAAACAGCCGAACATTTGTATGAACAAGAAAAAGCAAATTTGATTATCACGGTCGACTGCGGAATCAGTAATGCGCCAGCGATTGCTCGTGCAAAAGCACTGGGCATCGATACTATTATTTGTGATCATCATACAGTGCCGGACCTCATTCCTCAGGAAGCGATTCTTCTTCATCCTCTTGTTCCGGGAGAAATATTTCCAAATAAGCATTTGTGCGGAACAGGAGTGGCATTTAAATTTGTGAGTGCTCTTTTTTCTGAAGCACGAAAACACGGAGCTGATTTTCCGGAAGGATACGAGAAGTGGTTATTGGATTTGGTTGCGATTGCGACCGTGACGGATGTGATGCCTTTACAAGGAGAAAATCGCGTGCTCGAAATGTTTGGATTATTGGTTTTAAACAAAACACGTCGTATTGGTTTACAAAAATTGTTTGAGGTCGCAGGAATTATCCCGGGGAAAATTGATACATGGACCATTGGATTTCAAATCGGTCCGCGTTTAAATGCAGCAGGACGCATGCATCATGCATCTGTTGCCCTTGAACTTTTATTAAGTGAAGATTCGGCAGAGGCAACACGTTTGGCAGGAGAACTTCACGAAACCAATCTTGCTCGCCAAAAAGCGAGTGAACAAATGTATCAAACAGCGCGTGCAAAACTCACAGAAATGACGGGAAAAAATTTGCTTGTGGCTGTTGAGGAAGGATGGTCTGCCGGATTGGTTGGACTCGTGGCTGGAAAGTTACTCTATGAATTTCATCGTCCTGTGTTTGTTGTTGGAAAGGATGGGGAAAAATTTGTTGCATCCGGACGCAGTATTCCTGGATTTGATATTACACAAGCATTGCAGGCAGCGGCAGAACACTTGGATCGTTTTGGCGGGCACCCGCAAGCATGCGGATTTTCCACAACAGGGGAAGATCGTTTCCTTCGAGCCGTAGAGGTGATGACGGCTTGTGCAGATGAAATACTTTCGCATACAGAACTTACTCCCCAGCTTTTGATTGAGGCCGAGGTGAACTTGGAAGAAATTGGTTGGCCTTTATTTCAAGATCTCCAACGATTTGAACCATTTGGAGAAGGAAATCGAGTTCCTATTTTTTGCACGCGAAATCTTGAAATGGTAGCCATCGAATACATGGGAAAAGATGAAAAACATGCTCGTTTTCTTTTAAAGAATGCAAATGGAATGATGAAACGATTTGTGGCATTTGGTTTTGGAACTCTTGCGCAAACATTTTCTGTTGGCATGCATGTTGACGTGGCGTATGAAGTTGGTTTGAATGAATGGAAAGGGAATCGAGAAATTCAGTTGAAAGTAGTGGATCTTGTCCCTAACACCTGATCTTTTTATCTAAATGAGGACTTTCGCATTTGGATGCAGACCAAGGAGAAATCGAGGCTTTTTGTGAGCTGTACTCACAGGTACAGCGAACAAAAAACGCAGATTTCGACAAAGGTATGCGCCAAATAAGAAAGTCCTATAAATCTATGATCAAACACGTACGTATTTACACAGATGGTGGAGCGCGAGGAAATCCAGGTCCCGCAGGATCCGGAGCTGTCATTAAATTTCTTCATGAAGATGGAACAGAAGGAGAAATTCTTGCTGCCTTGCATGCGTACGTGGGAGAAACAACAAATAATCAGGCAGAATATCAAGCCATCGTGATGGGACTGACTCGAGCAAAAGAGCTTGAGGTTGAGCACGTTGAACTCTATATGGATTCAGAGCTTGCTGCGAAACAACTTAAAGGAGAATATCGAGTGAAGAATCCAGAACTTGCAAAACGATTTCTTGAGGTTCGAAATCTTATGTGTGCATTTAAACACGTGCGTATTCAACATATTCCTCGTGAACGCAATAAAGAAGCAGATGCACTTGTGAATGCGGCGATTGATGAACATCTGCGTTTGTCATAATGTGGAAAATATATGATTTCTTTTTTTAATACGTTGACTCGTCAAAAAGAGGAATTTATTCCTCTTCACCCAGGACAAGCTGGAGTGTACGGTTGCGGACCGACTGTTTATTGGTTTGCCCATATCGGAAACATGCGGCGATTTCTTTTTGAAGATGTGTTGGTTCGTTCACTTGCGTACAATAGTTTTCAAGTAAAACATATTATCAATATCACAGATGTTGGGCATTTGGTCGGGGATGGGGATGATGGAGAAGACAAAATGCTGACAGCCATGCGACGAGAAGGAAAGACCGCATACGAAATCGCTGAATTTTACACGCAAACATTTTTTCAAGATTTAAAATGGCTGAATATCATCTCAGCAGATGTCTATCCAAAAGCCACAGAACATATTACGGAACAAATAGCGATGGTTCGGACACTTGAGGCAAAAGGATATACGTATCACACATCGGATGGGATCTATTTTGACACATCGAAACTTCCGGAATATGGCCGTCTTTCTGGTCAAAAAATAGAAGAAAAAATGGGCGGAGCGCGTGTAGATATGGGAGAAAAAAAATCTGTATCTGATTTTGCGCTTTGGAAGTTTTCGTATTCAAATGGGAGATCATTTGATCCTGCACAGGATGATGTTGTTAAACAGCGTCAAATGGAATGGGAATCTCCTTGGGGAGACGGATTTCCTGGATGGCATATTGAATGTTCTGCTATGGCAAAAAAGTATTTGGGTGTGCCATTTGATATTCATACCGGAGCGATTGATTTGATTCCCGTGCATCATGAAAATGAAATTGCTCAAACCTCTGGAGCAGATGATGTGCTTGAAGCAAATATTTGGATGCATGCAGAATTTTTGACTGTAGGTGGAGGGAAGATGAGTAAGTCGCTCGGCAATCTTTATACCGTGGAAGATTTGATACAAAAAGGATATGACCCGCTTGCATATCGGTATCTTGTTCTTCAAGCGCATTATCGAACCAAACTCGATTTTACATTTGAAGCACTTGAAGCCGCCCAAAATGCATTGCATCGGTTGTATAATATAGTTCGTGAATGGGACGCGCCAACGGTTGATTGTACAAAGTATGAAGAACGATTTCTTCAGGCAATCAATGATGATTTGAATACCTCTCAAGCACTTGCCATTATGTGGGAAATGGTTGGAGATACCACGTTGCCTTCCTCTGCTCGGGCTCAATCTCTTCTTTTGTTTGATAAAGTATTTGGATTGCAATTAGAAAAATATGTTGGACAGCCATTAGAAATTCCTGTGGAAATTCAGGAGCTTGCAAAAAAACGTGAACAAGCGCGAAAAGAAAAAAAATGGGAGGAATCAGATCGTCTGCGTGCAGAAATTGAATTGAGCGGATTTGTAGTGGAGGATACGACTGAAGGGTCAAAAGTGCGGACACAATAAGGTTATGATATACTATTTTACGTATGCCTTTGTTGCGACCGCCCCAGAAAGAAAAACCAGCAACTGTTTCAGAAGGAACCCTTCGGTCTGAAACGGAAAAATCAGCTGAAGAACGAGTCTCTCCGGAAGTGATTCGAACGCCAGAACAGTTTGCAGAAGGAGCAAAGGAAACCCCATCTGAAACAAGAGATAAACAAATTTCAGAACAGGTTCTTCGTCCCATTCCAGTTTCCTTGCCAGTAACCCAGGTTGTCACCAAGGATACACTGACTCAAGAGATTGAAGATATTTTGGCTGAAGATTTGACGGATCTTTATTTGAAAATGACGCCGAGTCAACAGGAATTGTTTAGAGAAAAAGGAGAAGAAACAGCTGGAAAGATTCGAGAGCTTTTGATCGTAGCTAAAGTGAATGCAAGAAAAGTATTGGATTTGATTCGCTCTTGGTTAAAAATGATTCCGGGCGTGAACCGTTTTTTTCTCGAACAAGAAGCAAAAATCAAAACCGATAAAATTCTTGATGCTGCGAATCAACGCAAACATTAAGACCGACTTACATGGTGTTGCCCTTTTTGCAGACGAATTTTCTTGTTGAAGAAGAGTCATTCTCCCAGCCAATAGACATGGGAGGAGATCTTTTTTTACCGACCGTGATTCTCGGGGCGGTTGTTTTGCTTTTGGTTGGAATTGCTCTTCTTTTTATTTTGCGATTTTTCTTTCGTCGCCAGGCACGTGGGCGACATGGCGGATTTGAACGAACGGTTCTTCAGATAACCCTTCCGAAATTTAGACGCGCTGAGGATGTGACGCGCGAAACATCCATTGAACAAATTCGGCAATCGATTGCGATTGCAGACAGTTTTTTTTCGACCATGGGCGGTTTGAAAGCTCAGCGTGGGTTGAAGGCGTGGTTGTTTGGCCGTACAGATGAAATGTCATTTGAAATTGTGGTGCGAAATGGACTCATTTATTTTTATATTGCGGTTTCGAAAAAAATGCAGACACATGTCGAACAACAGTTGTCGTCTACCTATTCGGATGCGCATATTGAAGAAGTCGAAGATTATAATATTTTCCGTCCAACAGGCGTGATTTTGGGAAGTTATCTTATTTTCAAGCGACCAAGCGCTTTTCCGATTAAGACGTATCAAAAATTAGATGCGGATCCTTTGAATGCGCTCACAAACGCATTATCCAAACTTGGAATAGAAGAAGGGGCTGCGATTCAGTATGTAATTCGTTCTGCGCGCAGAGAATGGCGATCCAAAGGGCTTGGAATTGCCAGACGTATGCAACAAGGAATGAAGCTTGAGGATGTGCTGCAGGGAAAGGATCGTACGAAGAAAAATGGATGGATGAGTTTAATTTTTAGTGGAGGAACAGTTAAACCGCCAGAACAGCCAGAATCGTACCGGTTGTCTCCCATGGAAGAAGAGAGTGTAAAAGGGCTTGAACAAAAGGCAAGCAAAGCAGGACTTGATGTAAATATTCGGCTTGTTGTTTCTTCGGAAAATCCTGATGCGGCGCAAACAACCATGACCAATTTGCTCAGTGCTTTTTCTCAATACAATTCGTACCAGTTTGGAAATGTTTTTGATAAAGCGGTTCCTCCTTCCAAAAAACGTTTGATTCGTCGATTTATTTATCGAACCTTTGATGAGTTTTATAAGATCAATTTGAATACGGAAGAAATGTCGAGTTTGTGGCATTTGCCATTGCCGACAACAGAAACTCCAAATATTCAATGGCTTGGTGCGCGGCGTGCTCCGGCTCCGGTGAATGTTCCTGGTCCCGGAGAAGGAATCTTTCTTGGATACAATGTGTTTCGTGGTCGAAAAGTTCCCATTCACATTAAGCGTCCAGATCGTCAACGCCACATGTATTTGATTGGAAAATCTGGGTCTGGAAAATCCAAATTTTTGGCGAGCATGATTATTCAAGATATTCAAAATGGAGAAGGGGTGTGTGTGCTTGATCCACACGGAGATTTGGTTGAACTGGTTTTGGCCAATATTCCACGACATCGTATTGATGATGTGATCGTGTTTAATCCGTCTGATACGGATCGTCCATTTGGATTGAACATGTTGGAAGTAAAAAATGAAAATTTGAAAGATTTTGCCGTACAGGAAATGATTTCGATTTTTTATAAATTATTCCCGCCGGAAATGATCGGTCCGATGTTCGAGCACAACATGCGCAATGTGATGTTGACCCTCATGTCTGACCCGGAAAATCCAGGGACGATTGCAGAGATTCCGCGCATGTTTTCTGATCAGGATTTTGCGGATTCTTGGATTGCAAAAGTGAAAGATCCTGTGGTGCGTGCCTACTGGGAAAAAGAAATGGCAAAAACAAGCGACTTTCACAAATCGGAAATGTTGGGATATTTGATTTCCAAAGTTGGTCGTTTTGTGGAAAATGAAATGATGCGCAATATTATTGGGCAAAATCATTCGAGCTTTGATTTTCGTGAAGTCATGGACAAGCAAAAAATTCTTCTTGTGAATCTTTCGAAAGGAAAAACTGGAGAAGTAAATGCGAGTTTACTTGGTTTGATTATGGTTTCCAAACTCCAGATGGCTGCGATGGGTCGAGCAGATTTGCCTGAAGAAGAACGCAGAGATTTTTTCTTGTACATTGACGAGTTTCAAAACTACGTGACAAATTCAATCGCAACGATTTTGTCCGAAGCACGTAAATATCGTCTGGATCTTACCATGGCTCACCAGTATATGGGGCAACTTGTCGAATCTGGTGGAAAAACCGAAGTGCGTGATGCAGTTTTGGGAAACGTGGGAACGATGTTTGTGTCTCGTGTTGGTCCAGAAGACACGGAAATTTTGGAAAAAGTGTATACACCAACATTTTCCGGGTATGACATGATCAACTCTGATATGTATACCTGGTATGTCAAAATGATTATCGATAATTCGCAAGCAAAACCATTTACCATGAAAACAGTGGCACCTCCAAATGGGGATCGTGAACTTGCAGATGCGGTCTATCAATTATCGCGATTAAAATATGGACGTGACAAAGCCCTTGTGGAAGCAGATATTCTTGAACGTTCACAATTGGGCGGGTCTGAAGCATTTCAAGGTCCACCAATGGGTGAAACTTCATTTTGAGTATGACAAATCCTTTTCTTGACGAATCTTTCGAGTTTCAGGATGAGGAGAATCTGTTTGAACCTGAACCCGAAGAAGCTGGACGACATGCAGCTCCGGTCATTGCTGACCGTCGGTTTGACATGGCAAAAAAAATTTTGCGTCAGATGCAGGAAAATTTAGAAAGCGTCATTGCTCTTTTGGAAAATCCATCCTCGGATAGTAAAGAAACAACCACACTTGCTCAACTTGTGACAGCAAAAAAAGAAATGGAAAAACATTTAGAAGATATTTCAGGGTCGCGTGTGGTTGAAGGGGTATTTGATGGCCAACAAATGGTTGGGTCGGATGGAAGACGTTATTCGGTTCCTCCAAATTATGCATCAAAATCACGATTGGTTGAGGGAGATATTTTGAAATTGACGATTAGGTCAGATGGAACGTTTTTGTTTAAACAGATTAGTCCCATGGAACGTCGTCGATTAGTTGGATTGTTGGCTTTCGATGCGTCTGCAGGAAATCATGTGGTTCTTTGTGGAGAGCAACGATTCCATGTGCTTCAAGCGAGTGTCACGTATTATCGAGGAGAATTGGGAGATGAAGCCGTGATTCTTGTTCCAAAAACAACCCCAAGTGTCTGGGCGGCTGTGGAAAATATTGTGAAAAAGTAAAGGGACCTCTGCAAAATTGCGTCTTTTTGGCTTATGGGCACCCGTTGATCCCGCTCTCCCTACCTGTAGTAGGGTCCGCTGGGTTCAACAGCCCATGCACCAAAAATCCATCAACTTTTCAGAGATCCTTAGAAACAAGGTCTCTTCAAAGAAAAAACGTCCGGCAGAAGAATGCAGGACGCAATTTTTTTGTTCGAACGCGCGAGTTACTCGATGGGTATGGTTTGACCCTGGCCAAACTTGCCGTGGTTCCAACCGCCTCCTTCGAGGACTTTGAGGTCATGGACATGAATTTCCACGATCTTGAAACGGTTTCCGTCGATGAAGCTCGTTTCCCCTTTTAGGAGGATCCAGGATTTTTCTCCTTCTGGAACATCCGCGAAAATTCGAACAGGTTTTCTGTTTAAATACCCATCATCATAAGTGACAGGTTGGAAAAATACACCTTCTTCGCTTGCGACGTAGAAAGTATATTGATGCGCTTCGTTCATGAAGACGCGATCCACTTCTACTTTTTTGTCAGGAAGTGGATTCGTTTCCACACACTTTGCAAAGAGAAATCCGCATCCGACTACAACCCCGAGTAAGAAGATATAACCAAATATATCATCTTTCCAGGTGTATCTAAATGCACTGTAGCGCATGGTTCTCCTCCAGAGCCAAAAAATGACTCAGACTTGGTTTTTAAACAACGAAACGTGACAGTTTTTTATCAAATTTTAGAGTTTTTGTCAAGTTTAGTTGGCATTTTTTGATGGAAGAATTTTTTGTTGACAAAATATCTTGACAAAATAGGTTAAATATGATTAAAATAACACACTGTTCATTTACGTACATGGTCAAAAATAGACCCGGAGATTCAGGTGATTCTCTGGGAAAACGGAGGTAAAAATGTTGGAATTTTGGAAAAATGGAAAAGAGATCAAGTATTCTGGCATCTATCAAAATGGCCGTATCGGCCAGATGGTCGTGCTCGACTATGTGAGTTATGGTGAGAATCCGGATTTCAGCAAGTACCCACTTGCGAAGTATTCCCATCCATCCGTCTTCACGATCGTGGAGAAGGTCGAAGGAACAACAGATGGTTATTACGTCGTGAGGGATGAAGAGGGAAATCTCGTCAAGCTTCACAATGAATGGAGTGGGGCGAGTGAGGCATCTCTGTACGACTTCCGCCACTGGAACGAGTGGCGTACGGTTCGTGAAGAGGAGGAACGGAATCGAAGGGATCGAGCAATCGAGACCCTGAAAGATCGAGTCGATCTTCTCAAAAAGATCCTTGTTGAGCAAGGATTCCGAGTCGTTTCCGAAAAACAGGCGAAAGAGCTCGGAATTTCCTAATTCGACTCTTAGCCCCCACTCGATCAGACATCAAGACCCCTTGTGGCAACAATGCCATGCAGGGTCTTTTTTATTTTTTACACAAGTGATTCCTGTTGCAGGGGTTTTGTACAGGATTGGAATGCGGTATAGTGTGGGACGTCAAATGAATCCTAGTCAACCGACATATGTCGCAGACCATTTATCGCAAATACCGACCTCAGACATTTGCCGATGTCACAGGTCAAGAACATATCAAACGGACGATTCAGAACCAGTTGAAACACGGAAAAGTAGCTCACGCCTACCTTTTTACTGGTTCGCGCGGGGTTGGAAAAACCACAACCGCTCGTTTGCTTGCTAAAACCGTTAATTGCGAACAATGGCATTCGGAGGTTTTGACAAAAGATCCATCCATGCTTCTTTCTTTTGAACCATGCAATGTTTGTGCTGCTTGCCGTGAGATAACAGCTGGTTCATTTTTGGATGTGTATGAAATGGATGCGGCATCAAATACAGGTGTGGATCATGTGCGGGAAAATATTATTGAACACGTTCGTTTTACTCCGGTTCATGGACGATACAAGGTGTATATCATTGATGAAGTACACATGCTTTCTCCTTCCGCATTCAATGCGCTTTTAAAAACACTTGAAGAACCTCCTGCACACGTCTTATTTATTCTTGCAACAACTGAGATACACAAAGTGCCGGCAACGATTATTAGCCGTTGTCAGCGTTTTGATTTTCGTCGTTTGACTGCGGATGAAACAGTTGCACGTCTTCAAATTTTATGTGCAGAAGAACAAGTAAAAGTGGCTGAGGAAGTCCTTCGTCAAATTGCACGTCAGACAGAAGGGTGTGAACGCGATGCGGAAAGTATGCTTGGTCAGTTGTTGGCGCTTGGAGAACAGGAAATCGGGTTTGACGAAGCCTCGCTTGTCCTTCCTATTACTCCAACACAAATCAGTTTGGATTTTTTGGATGCACTCGTACGTGGAGATGTTTCAGGCGCGATTGGTCTCTTGAATTCCTCTTTAGAAGAGGGAATTGAAATATCTTCCTTTTTAGATGAGACGGTTCTTTTGCTTCGAACTGCTCTTTTAGGTTTACTTGGAGGAGGATTGGAGCGATTCCAAACAACATTTGATGAAGAAACAGCTGGTCGTGTTATGACACTTGGAAAAACATGGAATACTGCCCGTCTTTCTCAAGCGATTGAACGGTTTCTTGATGCACGGCGTACAAGCAAAATGGATGTCATTCCGCAGCTTTCGACTGAATTGGCTGTGATTGATCTATGTTCGACGATTCCGCCTGCTGCTGTAAAGGAAGAAATTTCCATTTCAAAACCACCAAAAAAATCAGATGATCTTCATCCACCATCGCCTCTTGTTGCAGAAAATATTTCTTTGAACACATCTGCCTCTTCCGAGCCTGTTGTCTTTGGAGATATTCCTGTTATTGATGTGGAAGAAGTGCGAAAAAAGTGGCCAGAAGTATTTCAAAAAATTCAGGAATGCAATGCGTCACTTCCGCTTATAGTTCGAAGTGGAGATTTAGTCGGGGTTGAAGGGAATACGGTTGAACTTCGATTTGCTTATTCTTTGCATGCAGAAACCGTTAATCGTGACAAAAATCGTCGTCTTATTGAAGAAATTTTAAAAAAAGTTCTTGGAAAAACCATGTATATTCGTGCAGTTCATACTCAGGAAAGTACGGCACTTGAGGGGGATGATGCGGTTTCTACTTTACTGCGAGAGTTTGGGGGACAGGCGATATAAACATTTTTTGCATTTTTGCCAGAAAAAAACCTTCATGTTCCCGACTTGGAAACACGTAAGTGCCACCTGTTGATGTTTTTCGAATTTCAGACAAGGGAAGGTCAAAAGGAATAGATTTGAAATTCGGAAACGTCTCAAGGAACCAAGAAATCATGTTTTCATCTTCTTCAGGTGCAAGAGTACAGGTTGAGTACACAAGTGTTCCGCTCGGTTTAAGACATTCAGCAGCTGCACGCAAAAGTCGGCGTTGAATTTTGGCACAAGTACTTGCGTTATTTGGAGACCAAAAACGATATGTTCGTGGTTCGTCTAGACGAATACGCCCTTCGGCAGAGCAGGGGACATCGGCAAGAATGCGATCAAATTTTTCCTGTGCCTCGTGGCGCAAAAGAGCCGCATCCATACATTTTGGTTCCACAATCGTTGCGGATTGAAGGCGTAAGGTATGAAGGAGTTTTTGAAAGCGTACTTCATCATTTTCGCATGCAATAATGTGACCTTGATTTTTCATGAGTGCGGCAAGTTGTGTTGTTTTACTTCCGGGCGCGGCGCAAAGATCCAAAATCGTTTCTCCAGGTTGTGGATCCAGAATAATAGGTGGAAGCATGGATGCAATACCTTGAAGATAAATATGTCCATTTGTGCATAATGGATGAGTAAGTATTTCAGCATCTGTTCGATTTTTGATGCGAAAGGCATGCGAAATATCACGGATACGTTCAAATGCAATTCTATCTGTACGAAAAGTTTCCATGATAGCAGCATCAGTTGTTTTGATCGTATTTGTACGTAATGTTGGAAAGCGTGAAGATTCAAATGCCGCACAGATGCGATCTGTGGCAGAACGTCCGAACTGTTGTTCCAGACGTTGAAAAAAGACATCCGGAAGTTTTCCCATTTGTTTTGACATAAGAATTTCCGTATTCTGTAAAAAATTCGCAATAAGGTAAGCTTACACACATTATTCTTTCTTTTGTCCTATGTACATCCCTTCTATCTATACAGTTGAAAGCGTGACTTCCGGTCATCCTGACAAAGTGTGTGATCAGATATCCGATGCTATTCTCGATGCCTGTCTTGCGGAGGATCCTGGAAGCCGCGTAGCAGTCGAGACATTTGGCAGTCACGGTATGATTGTGATTGGTGGAGAAGTGACAAGCCTCGCGCGCGTCAATTACGAAAAGATCGCTCGAATGGTTTATAAGAACATCGGATATGAGGATGAACCTCGTGTTCTTGTTAATGTCTCTGAGCAGTCTTCGGATATTGCGTGTGGAGTAGATCAAGGTGGAGCAGGGGATCAAGGAATTATGTATGGATTTGCTACGAATGAAACTCCGGAGATGCTTCCTGTCGGGGTCGTTCTTGTTCATGCTATGGCCAAGCGATTGGATACTCTTCGAAAAAATGGACAGATTCCATGGTTGAGACCAGATGGAAAAACACAAGTCACCATGGAACATGGACGACCAACATGTATTCTTGTCAGCTGTCAGCATGATGTGTCTGTTTTACAAAACGAGATTCGGGCAAGTATTCTTGAACAGATCGTGAAACCAATCTTAGAAGAATATCATTTTTCGTTTAAGACGGTTTCTGATGTGTTTGTGAATCCAACCGGTTCTTTTGTGCGTGGCGGATTCGAGGCAGACACAGGTCTCACAGGTCGGAAGATTATGGTTGATACATACGGCGGTCTTCTTCCACACGGAGGCGGATGTTTTTCTGGAAAAGATGCGACAAAAGTTGATCGCTGTGCAGCATACATGGCGCGTTTTACGGCGAAACAGATTGTTGCGAGCGGAAGAGCCAACCAATGTCTTGTTTCTGTTGCTTATGCCATTGGAAAAGCAGAGCCCCTTATGCTTCGGGCAGTTGATGAACAAGGAAAAGATCTCTCTTCTTTTCTTCAAGAAAAAGCATTTAATTTTCGTCCTGTGGCTATCCGCGAAACGCTTGGTTTATCTCGTCCGATTTTTCGTCAAACAGCTGTGTACGGACATTTTGGAAAATCTGAATTTCCTTGGGAAAACAGTAAAGACTGATTGATTTTGTGGACAAGATGATTGCCTTTTGCATAGAAAATATGTTATACTTTTTTTATCCTAATTCATGACGTCTATTTATTATGTTCAAAACAGCCCTTGCTGTTACCCTTTTTACTTTGGTTTTGACCGGTGCCGGATGTTTTGGTGGTTCAACAACCAATCAGACGAACCAAAAAGGAAAAACAAATACAGCACAACAACAAACAAAAGAACCGGTTGAGGAAGGAGTCCCGGATCTTTCAAAAGAGTCATCAAAAGAAGATTATGATGCCGTGATCGAGGATCTTGAATCCTTATCAGACGATCTTGAAGGCATGGATGAAAGCAATGGCGAACTGGAAAAATCCAGTGCGGAACTCTAAATATATTGGGCTTAAAATTGATTTATTATGAAGAATTTTATTCATATTTTTGCTCTTCTTTCTTTGTTGGTTTTACCGTTTGCTCAGGTTCAAGCAGCTATCACAAAACCATCAGAGATGACTGAGGAGGAAAAGGCGGAATTACAAGCGGAGGCAGAGGCAGCGAAAGATACAGCTATTCAAAAAGCTGAAGAACTTGGTGTGACCTTTACCCAATACCAAGAAAAGTTGGTTCAAATTTTGGAACTCGCGATTGATAAACTTGATACAGCAGAGGAAACGATTGAAGGGAATGAGTACATTAGTGATGTAACGGAAGATGAAATTTTGGATGCCTTGTCCGCTTTAGAAGGTAAATTGCAGACGTATAAGACGCAGACCAACAACGCTGATTCCATGGATGATCTTGAAGGAATCAATAAACAAATTGTAGCTGATTTAAAAGCGAATAAAGATGCGATTAAAACTGCCATTCAAGAGAGTGTTCTTGTGGTTGCCGCAGAAGCGGAGAAAAGAGCCGAACAGATTAAGATTAAAGTGGAATCTATTTTGGAACTTTTGAAAATCAGTTGTCCAGATGAAAAAACAACCATCGAATCCATTGAATCTCAACTTGAAGATTTGAATGCTTTAGCAGCTGATTTAAAAATAGCTGTCGATGATGAAGATGTTGAAGAAGCCAAGAGTCTTATGAAACAAATGGCGGATGTTGCTCCGAATCTTGTAAAAGAAGTGAAAGAGGTTGTGGATGCTTGTGAGGAACAAATTGAGGATCTTGCCTCCTAATTATTGTCTATTTGGAGAAAAACCCTGGTGAAAATACCAGGGTTTTTGGTACGCTATTTTACTTGACAAGATAAATTAGCACTCTATAATATGGAGTGCTAGTATTTATATGGAAGCCCGTCAAGAACAAATATTGCGATGGATTGTTGAAGAATATATTCGAACCGCTGAACCAGTTGGATCGAAGTTTTTGGCTGTAAAATATTGTTTAGATGTTTCATCAGCCACTGTTCGCAATGATATGGTTCTTTTGGAGGATGAAGGATACATTCGTTCGCCGCATCCATCTGCTGGACGTATTCCAACTGAAAAGGGATATGAGTATTATCTGCGCCATTTTATGGAAGATAAACGAACCGTAGAAGAGACAGGGCGTCTGAGTGCTGCAATCAAAAATGCTTCAAGTGATGAAACTGCATTAAAAACACTTGCAAAAACACTTGTGATTCTTTCCGGTGAAACAGCGATTGTTGCCTTTGGGCCAGATTGGAGTTATTACACAGGTGTTTCAAATTTGTTTCAAAAGCCAGATTTTCAGGATACAGAAAATGTGCAGAATATTTCTGAACTTGTTGATCGGTTCGATGATGTTGTTTGTCAGATTTTTCATGCAGTTTCCATACAAGAACCAAAAGTATTTTTAGGGCAAGAAAATCCATTTGGACAAGACATTGCTGCTGTTATTATTAAATATCGTCTTTCAAATCATGTGTACGGACTGATTGGCCTTGTTGGACCCATGCGTATGAATTATGCAAAAAATATGGCTCTTGTGCAGGAGGCGAGAGAAGCCATCGACCGAATGGTCGCTTAACTGTTTTGTATGTCACAAAATGATCAACCGTTATCCGAACCAATACAAGAAAAAGGGGAGGAATCCACGATCGAGCATCAATGTGAAGAATATTTGACTGGATGGAAACGAGCCCTTGCGGATTATGACAACTTGAAAAAAACATTGGGAGAGGAAAAAGAAAGTTTGAGAAATATTTTGCATGAAGGAGTTTTGCTTCGACTGTTTCCTCTTGTTGATCATTTTGACCAAGCGCTTCGATATCAACCAAAAAATGAAGATCCTGCCTTGCAAAATTGGATCAAAGGCGTGCTTCTTGTTCGTACACAATTGGAAGATGTCTTACGCTCGCTTGGAGCCGAACCATTTGGACAGTCTGGAGAGATATTTGATCCAAGCATGCATGAATCTGCTGGTTCACGTTCGGATGCAGTATATCCTGACCAATCGATTCTTGAAGTACTTCAACGCGGGTGGAAAATAAAAGAACGAATTGTTCGTCCGGCAAATGTGATTATTAATATACATGTAGAAACTACGAATGCCTAACAAAAAATGAATTTATTTTTTTATGTCTAAAATACTTGGAATCGATCTTGGAACAACAAACTCTTGTATGTCTGTTATTGAAGGCGGACAGCCAAAGGTGATTGAAAACAAAGAAGGAGCGCGCACAACGCCTTCTATGACCGCACTTGCAAAAAATGGAGAGAGGCTTGTGGGTGCATCAGCCAAACGCCAGGCAGTCACGAATCCAGAACACACCCTTTTTTCCGTGAAACGATTGATCGGTCGCCGTTGGGATGATCCGGAAGTACAACGTGACCTTGCGTTCATGCCGTATAAAATCGTGAAACATGGAGATGGTGTTGCTATTCGACTTGGAGACAAAGAACACACACCAGAAGAAATTTCTGCCATGATTCTTCGGAAACTCAAAGAAGATGCAGAAGAACGTCTTGGAGAAAAAGTCACGGAAGCCGTGATTACAGTTCCAGCATATTTTGATGATGCTCAACGCAATGCGACAAAAGTGGCAGGAGAAATTGCAGGTTTGAATGTTCGCCGTATTATCAATGAACCAACAGCAGCAGCGCTTGCCTACGGGTTCGACAAAAAAGTTGGACAGAAAATTCTTGTGTACGATCTTGGTGGCGGAACCTTTGATGTTTCGGTTTTGGATGTTTCCGAAGATACGGTAGAAGTCAAAGCCACAAATGGAGATACCCATTTAGGAGGAGATGATTTTGATCGTCGAATTATTGAATGGATTATTGCAGAATTCAAAAAGCAAGAAGGAATGGATTTGGGAAAAGATCCGCTCGCTCTTCAGCGCATTAAGGATGCGGCAGAAAAAGCCAAAATCGAATTATCAACCACACAACAAACCGAAGTCAATCAACCATTTATCAGTAGTGATGCAAATGGTCCAAAACATTTGACCTTAACGCTTACTCGATCAAAACTTGAGGAAATTGTTGGAGACCTTGTAGAAAAAACATTTGGTCCAGTTCGATCTGCTCTTCAAGATGCAAAACTTGGAAAAGAAGATATTCAGGAAATTGTGATGGTGGGAGGAATGACCCGCATGCCACTTATTCAGAAAAAAGTTGAAGATTTTTTTGGGAAAAAACCAAATGTGAGTGTGAATCCGGATGAGGTCGTTGCTTTGGGAGCTGCAGTTCAAGGAGGAGTGCTTGCTGGAGAAGTTCGCGATGTTCTTCTTTTGGATGTGACACCGCTTTCTCTTGGTATTGAAACATTGGGAAGTGTGATGACCGTTCTTATTGCTCGTAACACAACGGTTCCTACAAATAAATCTCAAATTTTTTCAACAGCAGCGGATGGTCAGACATCTGTCGAAATTCATGTTCTTCAAGGAGAACGTCCCATGGCAACAGATAACAAGACGCTTGGGCGATTTATTCTTTCGGATATTCCTCCATCTCCTCGTGGTCTTCCGCAAATTGAAGTGAAATTTGATATTGATGCAAACGGTATTTTGCATGTGTCTGCAACAGATAAAGCAACAAACAAAAAACAAGAAATCACCATTACAGCCTCAACAGGTCTTTCTAAAGATGAAATCGAACGCATGAAAAAAGAAGCAGAAATGCATGCACAGGAAGATGAAAAGAAGCGCGAATACATCGAACATCGCAATATTGCCGAAACCATGATTTATACCGCAGAAAAAATGCTTCGTGATGCAGGAGAGAAGGTGACTGCAGAAGAGCGTAAGGAAGTTGAAGAAAAAATAACTGCATTGAAACAAGTAATGGAAGGTGATGATCATGCGGTCATTAAAAAAGCTGCTGATGAACTATCTGAATCTGCTCAGAAAGTTGGGGCAAAGATGTATGCGTCTCAGGAGGGTCAGGGGGCGCAGGGAGGACAAGAGGCTCATGGGACGCAGGGAGGACAAGGGGGTACGGAGGAACCGATTGATGCAGAATTTAAAGAAAAGAATGAAGACAAACCCTCCGAAAACAATTGAAGAATTTGTGGTCTCAACCATAGCGATTGAGAGCCGGTGTACTGAGACTCTTTTATTTCCTCCACCTCAAACATGTCCGCGAGCGATTCAGATTGCGACCATGGTTGCTTCGTGGCATATCATGACTGTCATTTTTGTTGTGATGGGAATACTTGCTTTTTTCAAGTTAACATTTGAAAAAAAAGAATAAATATTATTTGTGTCAGGAAAAGATTATTACCAATCTCTCGGTCTTGAACGAAATGCTTCCCCAGAAGATGTGAAGCGTGCTTTTCGAACTCTGGCACATAAATATCATCCGGATAAACCAGGGGGAAATGAAGAAAAATTTAAGGAAATCAATGAAGCATATCAAGTATTGAGTGATCCGGAAAAACGTCAAAAATATGATCAGTTTGGATCCGGGGCTTTTGATGGCGGATTTCAACAAGGAGGGGCGGGATTTAATGGATTTGATTTTTCAGGTGCGTCTGGATTTGGAGATTTGGGAGATATTTTTGGAGATTTATTTGGATTTGGGGGTGGAACAAGACAAGGATCTCGCGTACGAAAAGGAAATGACATTGAAATGGATGTGGATCTTTCATTTAAAGAAAGTATTTTTGGCATTCGAAAAGATATTCATGTTCAGAAAATATGCGCGTGTGAACATTGTCATGGAACAGGTTCTGAGCCAGGAGCTCCTGTGGATACATGCAAAACGTGTGGTGGATCTGGTTCACGTGTGACTGTTCAGCGGACACTTTTTGGCGCCATGCAGGCAAGAGTTGTGTGTGAATCCTGTCATGGTGAAGGAAAGATTCCAACAAAACCATGCGGATCATGTCATGGACAAGGAGTGGTTCGAACCAAGCGAAACCTTTCCGTTGATATCCCTTCGGCAGTAGAAGATGGGTCTATTTTGCGATTAAGAGAAGAAGGAGAAGCAGTAAAGGGAGGAAAAAATGGAGATCTCTTTTTGCGTTTGCATGTAAAATCCGATGTTCGATTTGAGCGGGAAGGAATGCAATTGTTTTCAACGGTTCACATTGGATTCACTCAAGCTGTTCTTGGGGATTCGATTGATGTGGAAACCATTGATGGTTCTGTTGAACTAGAAATTCCTGCAGGAACGCAATCCGGAACAGAGTTTCGTTTACGGGGAAAAGGAGTGCCTCACGGAAATCGTCGAGGTGATCATATAGTTACGGTCCAGCTCTCTACACCGCGTCATGTTTCTAAACGTGAACGGCAGTTATTAGAAGAATTGAATTTGAGAGAGAAATAGAACGGATCTTTTCTTTTGTGTTATACTGTTCCTATTCATCATAAAGACTCCATGTCTTTATCACTCATATATGGGATGGTTTGGAGGTTCAACAAAAAAAAGTTTTTTGGGCGTGGATATTGGTTCCAGCGGGATTAAAGTTGTTGAACTTTTGAATGAAAAAGGACGAGCAAGGCTTTTGACATATGGATATTCAGAACGTCGGCCAGGCGACCTCACACTTCCTCTTTTGGATGACCCAAAAACAGCAGCGAATCTTCTTGTAAACGTATGCAAACGCGCAGGAACAACTTCGGTGAAAGCAGTTGCAAGTTTGCCGTTGGCAAGTGTGTTTTCCACATTGATTACGGTTCCGCGGGAAAAAGATGAAAAAGTGATCCGGGAAACCGTTCAGTCCCAAGTGCGTAAACTGACCCCCATGCCGCTTGAGGAAATGATTACTTATTCCACATTTATTGATCCGCTCAAAGGATCAAAAATGTCTGATGGAACATCCATTCCTGTTTCGAATCGTTCTCCAAATGATTCAATCAAGAAAAAAGAATACATTCGTGTTCTTGTGACGGGAACAGCCAAATCATTGGTTCAAAAATATATTGAAACATTCAAAGGAGCAAAACTTGAAATTCAAGCACTGGATACAGAGTCGTTTGCCTTGATTCGTTCCCTGGTTGGAAAAGATAAAAGTACCGTAATGATTCTGGATATTGGTTCTTTACGGACAAACATGACGATTGTGGAAAAGGGAATTCCATTTTTGACCAGAAGTATCAATGTTGGAGGGGCTGCTTTAACAAAAAAGATCATGACCCAACTTGGTCTTTCTGAAGAACAGGCAGAACAAATGAAATATGATCTTGGCACATTGCCTCCAGATGCACTGTCATTAACAGAAGGAATTCCTGCTATTTTGGAATCCATCACTCATCCCATTTTAAATGAGATTCGTTATGCCTTTGATATTTATAGTCGCATTGAATTGACAGATAATAAACGGGTTGAAAAAATTATTTTGACGGGAGGATCAGCTCATTTGCCGCATCTTCCCGAATTTTTGTCTCAGACACTGCAGATGAATGTGTATCGCGGAGATCCGTGGGCACGTGTCATTTTTCCTCCGGATTTACGTGCAGTGTTAGATGAAGTTGGTCCGCGTCTTGCTGTGGCTGTTGGATTAGCCATGCGTGAAATGGAATGATGTATGCGACGTAAACCTGTGGTTATTATTTTGGAAAAAGATGCATATCTTGCTGGAATTTATATACGACATTTGAAAGCGTGTGGTTATGAGGTCAAAAGTGTCTTTTCCATAGAAGATGTGCGGAAACGTTTGCAGCGTCTTACCCCGGAGGCTCTTATTCTGGATGTATCTTCTGAAGAAGAAAACGGATTTGCATTTCTTCACACATTTCGTATAGAACATCCATCTTCCGGAATATCGATTATTGTCATTATACGTGAAGGAAATCATGTTCAAATTCAAACAGCTTTAAAACAAGGAATAGACGCTTTTTTTATCAAAGGAACATTTACTCCGCATGAATTAACACAGGGGATCATGCATGCTCTTGAAGAAAGAAAAGAGAGTTAACGTAACCCTAGCCTCAAAAAGAAGAACGGTTTATACTAAACCATATTCTGATATTTGAATTTTTTCTATGTCACGCAAAGGTTTTACTTTGATCGAATTTCTAGTTGTTTTTTTTGTGATTGGACTTGTCGGTACCTTGGCCGTTGTTGCAGTAGATGCCGCTCGTTCCAAACAGCGGGATGCGGCACGACTTTCCAATGTCCGTCAGATTCAATCTGCTGTGGAGGATTTTTTTGTGGAGAATAATCGATATCCGACCGGTCAATCTATTCCACTTGGAAATGCTCAGGCGGTCTGTCTTGCTACAGACGATTTCCAAGGGGTCTGTGATGTCGCTGCAACAAATGTTATTCTTCGGGTTGTTCCAGCTCAACTTTCTTCTGGATTAAAAGGATATTCTTCTTGTGGAGGAGTGACAAACGCTTTTTGCTATACGAATGTTCAGGAAGGAGCTACCTATACCATTCAATTTGAGCTTGAAAATACCGTGCCACTTACAAAACTTTCTCGAGGATTAAATTGTGCAACGCCTGACGGTATGAAAGCAGGCGCGTGTCCTCCTGTTTCAACTCCATGACCGGGTTTATGATTCCGGTGTTTGGATTTTTTATTTTCCTGTTTTTTTACGAGATGTCATGCTTCTTCCTTATTTTTTGGAGAGTCGCTTCTTAATCGATATCTAGGAATATTTTGATATATGACCTATTCGACTATGAGAAAAAAAGAAGCGCAGGAACGCATGAAAAAATTGAAGGAAACCATTCAATATCACCGATATTTGTATCATGTTTTGGATAAACAGGAGATTTCAGAAGCGGCACTTGATTCCCTAAAACATGAACTTTATCTGTTAGAACAACAGTTTCCAGATCTCGTGACACCGGATTCGCCGACACAGCGGGTTGGTGGCAAACCATTGGAGAAATTTCAAAAAATACGACATCGCGAACGGATGTTGTCCATGGAAGATGTGTTTACTCCGGAGGAATGTGGAGACTGGTATAAACGCATAACAGAACGACTTGAAAGGTCTTTTTTTGATGTCTTTTGTATGGTAAAACTGGATGGACTTGCCGTGTCACTTGTGTATGAAGATGGATTATTGCGTACGGCTGCTACGCGAGGTGATGGAGAAATTGGAGAAGATGTGACATGGAACATTCGAACGATTGAAGCGATTCCGTTGCGTTTGCGTGAACCAACAAAGAATGAAGAAGAAAAGTTTCCATTTCTTTTGTCTATGATGAAAGGAAGAATGGAGGTTCGGGGAGAAATTTATTTTCCCATTCGTGCATTTGAAGCGTTTAATAAGCAATTAGAAAAAGAAGGGAAGTCACCATTTGCAAATCCTCGAAATGCAGCTGCAGGAAGTATTCGTCAGCTTGATCCATCGATCACAGCCGCACGACCGCTTTCTTTTTTTGCATGGGATTTGGTTTCTCATCATGGACAGAAAACACATGAAGAAGAATGGAATCTCTTACGCTTACTTGGATTTCCCGTGAATTCGGAGATAACGGTAGTGAAGGGTATGGAAGATATTCAGGCTTATTGGGAACAGATGCAAAAACAGCGTCATAAACTTGATTATTGGATTGACGGGACTGTTATTCGTGTGAATGATAATCGTGCATTTGAACAATTGGGTGTGGTGGGGAAAACGCCACGCGGACTCATTGCATGGAAATTTTCTGCAGAAGAAGCAACAACAATTGTAGAAGATGTGGAATGGTTTGTGGGTCGAACAGGAGTACTCACACCTGTGGCAATGGTGAAACCAACCTGGCTTGGTGGTACAACCGTGAAACATGTTTCGCTTCACAATTTCGACGAGATCAATCGTCTAGATGTCCGAATCGGAGATACAATTATTTTGTATAAAGCAGGAGAAATTATTCCAAAAGTCAAACAGGTTTTGCATAAACTTCGTCCTGTACATGTAAAAAAAGTAAACATACCTGAATATTGTCCCGTATGTGGAAGTGCTGTGGAACGTCAAGGCAGGGAAGTTGCTATTATTTGTCGTAATCGCCATTGTTTTGCACAAGAGAAAGAGCGTATTCTTCATGCAGCACGGGCATTTGGGATTGATGGGCTCGGTCCACAGACAGTGAGTACGCTTCTTGACCACAATCTAATTCGTATAGCTCCGGATCTTTTTGCTTTGACCCCGGATGATTTGCAAGGTCTTGAACATTTTGCGGATCTTTCTTCGAAAAAACTTGTGACGGAAATTCAATCAAGAAAACAGATTTCTTTTCCACGATTTCTTTTGGCATTGGGAATTTCCGAGGTCGGAGAAGAAACTGCTCTTGTTTTGACAGAAGCGTTTGGAACCATTGATCGTATCATGCACGCATCAAAAGAAGAATTGATACAGATCTCAAATATTGGAGAAGTGGTCGCAACTCATATTGTTTCTTTTTTTGCAGATCCTCTTCATCAAGAATTGGTGCGAGCATATTTCCATCAAGGTATTCAGATTGAACAGATACCAATAAAAACGATTTCCAATCTTTCCGGGAAGACGTTTGTTTTAACAGGGAGTTTGCATACCATGAGTCGAGAAGAAGCAAAGGAACAATTGCGAATACTGGGTGCACATACATCCGAATCTGTGAGTCAAAAAACGGATTATGTTGTTGTGGGGGAAGAAGCCGGTTCAAAATTCGTTAAAGCAAAAGAGTTGGGAATAACACTCTTGTCCGAGGAGGAATTTCTGTCTATGCTAAAGACAGAAAAAATTTAAAATAGAACTTTCTCAGTTTTATCGAGCTGTACTCAATCAAGTACAGCGAGAAAAACTGGGGTCCCCGTAAGCCATGCACCAGATGGTGCATGGTAAGCCCAAAATGGGCAAAACGAGAAAGGTCCTATAAAATTATGTCATTGACTATTGAAGAGGTTCACCACATTGCCAGGTTGGCACGTTTGCAAATCACAGAGGAAGAAGCAGAACGATATCGCGTTCAGATCGGTTCTATTTTAGAATATGTTGCTAAACTTCAATCATTGGATACGGAAGGAGTTCCTGAACTGGCTCATGGATCAGGTCTTTCAAATGTCTGGCGCACAGATGAAGTTACTTCTTCAGATAAAATAAACCGTGCTAGTTTCCTTGAGGCTTTTCCGCATCGAGAAGGAGATTTGCTCCAAGTTCAAGCGGTTTTTGAAGAGAGAACAGAATAATGTATGATACAAAGTTTCACAATCATCGAAGCGAAACAAAAAATAGCTGCAGGAGAGATCACAAGCAAAGCATTAACAGAAGCGTGTCTTGAACGCATTAAAAAACAAAATGGGGCATTGAATGCTTTTATTCAGATCTCAGAAACAGCATTGAAAGAAGCAGAATCGATTGATGTAAAACGTGCGGCTGGTGGACAAGAACTTGGGGTATTAGCCGGAATTCCGATTGCTGTGAAAGCAAACATGTTGGCAAAAGGATTAAAAGCCACTGCAGGATCACGTATTTTGGAAAATTATGTTGCTCCATACGATGCAACGGTTGTTGAACGATTACGAGCAGCCGGAGCCATTATTCTTGGAGTCACCAACATGGATGAATTTGCCATGGGGTCTTCCACAGAAACATCTCATTTTGGTCAAACACATAATCCTTGGAATCAGACAAAAGTGCCAGGTGGTTCAAGTGGCGGATCTGCCGCGGCGGTTGCTGCGGATTTTGTACCTGGAGCGTTTGGTTCAGATACAGGTGGTTCTATTCGACAGCCTGCTTCTCTTTGTGGTGTGGTTGGACTCAAACCAACATATGGTCGTGTGAGCCGGTATGGTTTGATGGCCATGGCATCGAGTCTTGATCAAATAGGTCCTTTTGCAAGAACGGTTGAAGATGCAGCTCTTCTTCTTCAAGTAGTGGAAGGAGATGATCCAAAAGATGCAACAACTGTGGCAGGGGGAGATACGACAGTGGCAGAATTGATTTCAGAAGATGTTGCCGGGTTGCGCATTGGTCTTCCAAAAGAATATTTTCTTGAAGGAATGGATGAACGTATTCGCACATCTGTTTTTCAAGCTGTGGAAGTTTTGCAACAAGGTGGAGCGGACGTACATGAAATTTCGCTTCCGCATGCGGAATATGCGCTTGCAGCGTATTACATCATTATGCCATGTGAATCCAGTTCAAACTTGGGGCGATTTGATGGAATGCGTTACGGATATGCGGCTTCCTCAGGTCGTACGCTTATGGAAACGTATGAACGCAGTCGCGGAGAAGGATTCGGGTCTGAAGTAAAACGTCGTATCATGCTTGGAAGTTATGCACTTTCAAAAGGATATTATGATGCGTATTACAAAAAAGCGCTTCAGGTTCGTATGCTCATTCGTCGTGATTTTGACGAAGTATTTAAGCATGTTGATGCGATTCTTACACCAACTTCGCCTTCCGTTGCTTGGAATATTGGAGAAAAGTTTGATGATCCGCTTACCATGTATCTTTCGGATATTTATACGATTTCCGCGAACTTGGCCGCGATTCCAGCTATGTCTCTTCCGTGCGGTTTTGTGGATGGATTACCTGTAGGACTTCAACTCATGGGTCGACCATTTGGAGAAGAAACTCTTTTCCGTCTTGGGAAGCATTATCAAACAAAAACAGATTGGCATACAAAACGTCCGGAAAAGAACGTATGATTCCGTACATTTATTTTCCGCATTTTTCCGTTGGACCGCTTACCATTCAGGTATGGGGTCTTATGGTCGCTCTTGGTTTTTTGATTGGTGCCACAGTCTCCGCCCGCATGATAAAAAAACAAGGACTTGATGCGGTAATGCTCTGGGATCTTCTTGTGTGGATTTTGATTGCTTCCATGGTTGGAGCGCGGCTTTTTCATATCCTATTTTATGAGCCGTCGTATTATTTCGCTCATCCATTTGAAATCATGGCGATTTGGAATGGAGGTATGTCGAGTATGGGTGGATTCGCGGGTGCCGTGATTGCAAGTATTTGGTTCTTGCGTCGTCGACACGTCGATGTTTGGAAATATGCAGATGCAGCGATTTTTGGATTGCCTCTCGGATATGGAATTGGTCGGATCGGATGTTTTTTTATACATGATCATCCAGGAACAGCCACAGATTTTTTTCTCGGCATTCGATATCCGGATGGAATGATTCGGCATGATCTTGGGTTGTATCTTTTTTTAAATGGCTTTCTTTTATTTGCTATTTTTCTTTTACTTGTAAAATATCGAGTCCGGCAAGGAATGTATCTTGTCACGTTTTTACTTTGGTATGGGATCTCTCGTTTCTTTTTAGATTTTCTTCGCGCCACAAGCGGACCTATTGTTGATACACGATATTTGTTCCTTACGCCGGCTCAGTATGCGAGTCTGGGAATGATTACATACGGATGTTTTCTTTTTTGGAAATTTCGACAGAAAAAAACAGAGCCGTGAAGCTCTGCAAGTTTTTATCCTTTGACCACAAGCACCTGACTGATGCAGGCTTGGCCAAAGACAGGTTTTTCTGTCTCATCAATCGGAATCCAGATGAGAAAATTTTGATTGAAACAACTATATGTTTCCATGGGTGGCATTGAGAATTTGACTCCTTCTCGCCACACAGGAATACTTACTCTTTTGTCTTTGGAAATCCAGACCTGTTCCTTATATCGGAACATTCGAGGAAGATGACCCTCGAATGAAATCCGGTTTCTTGGAAGAGTCGTGACAGAAAACCATTTCCAGGTATTTCCGTTTTCATCTTCTGTTACAACAGTGACAAGATCGATATTCCTTGTTGTCTCATGATCGAAACAATGGAAATAGTGTAAACTTCCAACCCGTATACCGTTTGAATCAGTTATTTCGGATCGGAGAATGCCATACACCTGAACATCAATCCTCGGATCCGAGAGTCGTATCCAATCATTTTCATGGATACGAAACGGGTTAGCAAGTGTTTCTTTTTTGGAACTGAGAAGATCTTTCACAAGATTGATAAATCGATTCATGCGATCTCCTTTGGTTTAGGAAAGAACGAGGATTTTGCTTTGACATGCCTGACCAATAGTCACACACATGCCACCCTTCCACACTTCGATACTCAATTCATGCGCGGATCCGTCCGTCGGAACATAATCCGTGATGCGGACTGTTTCCTGTACTTCTTCCGGACGATCGATACGTGTACCCTTTGAGTGAGTTTGGTAGTTGAAACAATCAGGGGCAACACGCCATGTGCGACCCTCGATGGTGAATTCACGGAACGGTTTTCCGTTTGCGTCAAGTGGATTCGCGACATCACCGGTGTTCAACTTTCGGTGCGTGCTCCAGCGCCAGCGATCTTCTTCGTCACGTTCGCAGGCGAGGTAGGATGTGCGGTTTCCGATTGAATCGAAGATCTCGAATTCGTACCAGAAATCGTCTGGTTCGTTTTTGACTTCGTAACGGGAAACAGCCTGGACATCGAATGTATCATCCGCATCGTCCAGGTACACAGTGCTGCCAACCTTGAGCGAAGCGGGGTTTGCAGCCACTTTTTTGCTCTCCAATTTGGAGATGCGAGGAGTGTGGCGCCGTAGCCGGGAGACGACGAATGCAATACTTAAACCGATTCCACCGATTCCCAACAATATGAGAAGTTCCATGTCATCCTCCTTTTGTTATTCGATTTTGTCCCACGACATTTCATACGCCGTGAGAACCGTGGGTTTGATGATCCGACTGGCTTCAACCTTGTCCAGGTTAGCCGGAAAAATTCCTTTTTCAAATCGGAGTGCGGCTTGCATGGCTGGTTGGTTCAAGTATTTCGTCTCAACCAGACGATCCGGGACGAACGTCTCAAGCGCGTCCAGAATTTCCCGTTCCGTTTTGTCTTTCGGTCGCATACCGAGATTGAATCCCCAATCGCCGAACGTCGGAACATTCGTTCGGTAGGGGATCACAGAAAGTCCGGTCGTCTTCATGGTTTTCCAAATCGCGACAAACACCTCTGGTGCGTGAATCGGAGACGTGGATTGCGTTACCATGACACCATCTGGAGCCAGACGGCTGGCCACCATGCGGTAGAACTCAACGCTATACAGTTTCGCAAGCGCTGGATGGCTTGGATCCGGCAGGTCGATGAAAATAATATCCCACAAATCCAAATTTTTTTGGATCCATTTGTAGGCATCCGCAGAAACTATTTGCACGCGCAAATCATTCAGGGATCCGTTGTTTGCCCAAACGAGTCGCGGATACGTTCGACACAGTTCCACCATGTGCGGATCAAGATCCACGAGAGTGATTGTCGTGTCCGGATACTTCAGAATTTCTCGTGCGGCCATGCCGTCTCCGCCGCCAAGGATCAGGATCCGTTTGGCAGACGGGTTCAGTCCGAATGCCGGATGCACGAGTGACTCATGGTACCGCGCTTCATCTACAGTACAGAACTGGGTCTGTCCATTCAGATATAAACAAATATTGCGTACATCCTGTTTCGTAATTACGATGCGTTGGTACACGGTTTGCTCATGGAAGATGATAGGGTCCTCGAATTGGGCTTGCTCCGCGATTGCGACCGTGCGGCCGGCCAGGATCCAGATTATTCCAAGCGCGAGAGCTCCGGCGCCCAGGGCTGGTGCAAATGTCCGCATGCGAAGTTCGGACCGGAAACCAATGGCTACAGCCGCGCCAATGCCGAGATTGATTGCTCCAGCAAGAATGGGAATATGAACAATATCGAGTTTGGGCAGAAGCCAGCAGAAACTAATTCCAGCGAGAAATCCGCCTAGATAATCGGCCCAGAGCATCTTCGCGATGTTGTCCTTGAGCGCGACCTGTTGGGTTTCATTGATCCGGATGATGAGCGGAAGCTCAAGTCCGACGAGCACGCCGATCGCGAAGGTAAGGATAAGTCCAGCAGTCCAATCAAGTTCCACAACCGCAGCTTCCATCATAAGAATGACGGAAGCAGCTGTGAGAATCGAAAGGACGAGTTCGATCAGAACGAACATTCCGAGTTCCTTCCCACTTCGCATGAATTGGCTCGCGTATCCACCGACACCAAGGGACAACATGAATGTCCCGATCACGACCGCGTATGCCGCAGCTGTATTTTCTTCAAGATAGCTCATGGCCGTGGAAATAGAATTTTCCGTGACCATGCCACAGAAACCTGCGGCAAAGATGGCGAGATACAAAATGGATTTTCGAAAATTCATGAATCCTCCGAAGTTTTTTTGATTGTGAAAGAAACTGATCGAGAATCCAGAAATCAATGAAGACTTCTAGTCTCTCGAAAAGGGCTGTTCTATTCCCGAGAAGAGAAGGGAACAGCCAATGGTTTAGGAGATGGCGCCTGTGAGAAGCAGGGCAACCCCGATGGTCACACTTGCATCAATGAATCCTGCACCCACATTTTTTTGTGCAAAAGTTTCATCTGTAATGTCGACCTTGAGAGTCAGTCGGAGTCCGTACTCCATCCCTGTTCTCAACAAACTCATGAGAGCAAGCAGGAAGAAGGAATAGAATATGACGCATCCGATGGTCATACCGATTCCGTTTTCCATGAGGCGGACAAGATCCGCGGCTTTGGCAAAAATGATATTTGCCGCAACAGCGAATCCGAGCAGACTTACGCCCGCTGCCGAATTGTCCTCCGTGAACATGGCATGAAATGCACTTCGTCCATGAAGGTGTGTGATCCGAAAAAGCCATCCAACGGAAAGTCCGAATCCGAGTACAGTCGCGGCGATCGCAAGATCACGCAAAGGCGCAGATCCGAACATGTCTTCTTCCGTGAGTCCGCTCACGATTCCGATCGTGAGGGCTAAACTGTAGCAACCGGCGGCCCAATTTCTCTGTACGAAGATCTCGTGGTTCAGATCGTTGCCGCCATTGTGGGTTTTGACCATGTAGCCGAGAATGCCACGGACAACTGTGATCGTGACCATGCTGCCAATAATCCATCCGCCCGCGACCAGGAAGTCTGTGCCAAATGATCCGACGGTCGGACCCATGATCGCACAGAATCCGGCGTAGATAAGCAGGATGATCTGTCCTCCGAACTCGAACCCGGCAACTGGATTATCCTGTTCAAACAGGGCAGCGCGCATGTTGATTCCACTGGTCATGACCTTGTCAATCAGGAGGAATCCAATAGTCGGAACGAGGATCAGAACCAGGAGGATGTATGGGATAGAAGAAAAGAGGTCGACGAAAAAAGTGAGGACATTCAGACTCATCATGAGTATATCCATAACGTTTCTCCTTTTTTTCAGTTATTTTCCACCACCACCTGCACCACGTGCTCGCGCACCAGGACCTGCACCACGAATACCTCGAGCACTATTTGGCGACATGTTTGTGTCTCTGGATGTTCGATAGGCACTGCGGTACATTCCGCGAGTATGCGCGCCGCGGCAGGTATAATTTCCAAAACTGTCGTAGCAGTTCCCATACCCTATTTCCCGTCGCCAGGATGAATACGGAGAATACAGACTGTATGGATACGGATTCCAATAGGTGATGAATACATGGTGTGAATGGAAGTGTCCCAGCATGTAATCATGCCAGTGCCATGTTTGTACTCCATCCATCCCATTCTGCCACTGCCCGTATTCTGGATTACCAACGAGTCCGAGCGGAACGCCGTCAGGGCTCGGGCTGTCGTTTGCCTCTTCCTCGTATTGACCAGGGACTTTCATCTCAGTCACGACGCGAACCTGCAAATCTTGCCGAATAGACTCATTGTCTTCTGGATCCATGTGATTTGAGGATTCTTCACGACCGATGACGCCGTTATCTGGAAACAAGGCATGGAGTTTGCGAACGATCTCAAGGTAATCCTCGTAAAGTTCTTCCTCGATTTCACTTTCAATAGGTTCTCCTTCTTGCCCATTCTTCCGTTCGAAGGTTGTGGCAAGGTAGCGATAGATGATGTCCTTATCCGAAACTTCGGTGGAACTTCCACTGTAGAATTCTGATCCAGATGATTCTACGACCACATCTTCCGCATATTGCTCAGAGAACCATTCATCTTCTGAAACATCTTGCCAGCCTAGAGCTGTCTCTGTTCCATCTCCATATTCTTCACTCCCCCAATTCCATTTACTCAGGTGAATTTTGAATGTGGGGATTTTTTGGAGTCGGATGAGAACTGTTTCGTATGTCTCGTCGAGTTCCTCAAGTTTTTCTTTGAGATCCTCGAGAGCCATGGTAATAACTTCGACGGTTTCGTCTACGTTGTCCAGAGCATTGAGAAGGACAACGATGTCCGTTTCAGCGGAGCCGTGCTCAATGAGCGCGGACTGCGTCTGGACGGTTTTCAGGAATCCATTCAATTCCTCTTTTGTCTTGAAGATGTCGTCCACTCGTGCGGTGAGATCTTTCTCCTTATTCGGATAGGATTTCGACTGCACCTGAACGCGTAACTTCACCGGGCCTTTTCCAACCAGGTTGGCATCGATTTCATGATTCATCTCCTCGACGCGTTTTGTAGCCACTGCGCTTCGTGGTTTCGCGTTTGCGAAGATGCCCTCCCATTCCCACAGTCGTTCTCCAGGGATCGACGCAAGCTGTTTGACCTCAGTCAATGTGCGTTTGCAATTCGCGATCTTTGCTTTTGTTACGGCTTCATCCGCATGCCGATTCTGTTTCGCGAGTTCCGCGACTTCGGAAGCAATGCGTTTGCCACGCTTCATACTTGCATCTGCTTTGTTGAAATTTTCCGCAAGTTTTTCGCGCGTGGTAATACCAGCAAGATTCGGAATTTTTGACGCGGAAATCGCGGTGTCATAATCCACTCGCACAATGGAGAGAAATTTCTCGGTCTCTGCCACTTTATTTGGAAGCTGTTCCGCCTCGAGTAGTATGAACTTGTCCATACTACAACCTGTCAGAAATGACAGACCAAACACGATCAAACATAGAATCCATCGTTTCATTTTTTTCTCCTTTAAAACACAATGGAAGTATGTGTGATGATCGGCTCTATTCGACCATCACCCAAGGCGTATTCATGGACGGTGGCAATGGAAATTTCCAATCCGTATGCCATAATACCGATCTCGGTTGCCGGACTTTCATGTCCGGGAAATACTTCTTTCAAAAAGAGCATTCGTTTTGCTCTTTTCTAGATCGTAGTATGCCATGTTCTCGGTTCGAGAATGTGCACATTCGTTGTGATTGTGTAATCTCGGCAGAAATACATGGAGATGAGGTGATCATTGATTCGGCTGAGTTGCCAGGATCTCTCCGTCTTGAATCCAAGCTCATCCAAATTTACACAGGCGAGCATTTCGACCAAAATCAATTGTCCATTTTTTTCAATGCGGACAAAGTGGCTTTCGCCAATAATCGCCGCATCAATGTGGACTCCTAACGATCGAATCTCCATGTTCGCTCGTTGAATCACGTGAAGTTTTTCAGGATCAAATGTTTCCACGTCCTTCCCTTGAAACATGGTATAGGTCGTGTCGCGTGCAGATTGTCTGACGTATTCCATTTCCATGTACACTTCTCCTGCGTTTGGGTTTTGAAAAAGATCACAAATTTTGTTTTGACAAAATTTGACTTGTTAAAGTAGCAATAAAATACATTATTGTCAATAGAATATAACAAAAAATCGTCATTTGTAGACGATTTTTGAAAGGGAGGAAAATTACGTGCCGAAAAACGAACCCCAAAACCCTTTTTTTGGTCTGGAAGACGATTTTGAATCATTTTCCTGTTCCGGAATTTCCATGGATTTTATGCCGGATATGATTGCATTCATTTCACGCTCAACGAGTGTCCCCTCATATTCTCCTCCGTGAACTGATCCACCTCCCAAGTTTACAGGTTTCTGGTCTAAATGCAGATTGATTTGAAGACCTTGCGCATTTTCTTCCACATAAACGTGAAAACGAGGGAAGTCTGCTCCACTTAAACGTTTGGAAAAACTGGTTTGCCCACCATGGCCAATATGTTCGCCATAACCTAGGCGACGTAAGAGATTGCGTGCATTGTCCGGGAGATGACCAGGAATGAAGTGTTTCATAAGACAAATCGATCTATTTGTAAGCTTGATATGTAGCCTCGATTTGAAATCCATTGCCTGGGTGCGAGCGAACTGTGACAAGTGCACTTCGAAATTTTGTTGTTTCGTCCCATATCAGCATTGGACCTAAGACAGAATAACCTTTTTTTCGAAGTTCTACTTGAATTTGATTTTCAGCTTCTTTTTTAGAATTTGCATTGGCCAAGATGTCTTGCATAACATCTCTTATTTCTTGTTCTTTTTTTTCTTGTTCACTTTTGTTTGTAGATTCGAGAGATGAATGAGATTTTTGATGTTCCATAAAACTTTTTTGTTAAGATAAGAGAATTTTACTTATTTCTGGCTCTATTGGCAATTTTTTGATCCTTGGATATAATGCGGCTCGTTGTGGAGAGGTCGCATAGTGGTCGATTGCGCGCGCTTGGAAAGCGCGTATGCCGCAAGGTATCGAGGGTTCGAATCCCTCCCTCTCCGCCACGAGAACGTCTTATCGGACAACCC
>LCAH01000009.1 GCA_000996355.1 Candidatus Uhrbacteria bacterium GW2011_GWC2_41_11 | reverse complement strand
GTATGATTTTTGAGCCGAAAATATAGGGGCGTCGTTCAATGGTAGGACGGAGGTCTCCAAAACCTCTGACATAGGTTCGATTCCTATCGCCCCTGCCACAAAAATCTCCGCTTAAACAGCGGAGATTTTTGTATGGGGCACGGGGGGAAATAGAACTCTTGAACACAAAATGTTAATATCCGTGTGCGTATGATCTATCTCATTGGCGGGGCGCCTAGGTGCGGAAAAACAATTCTCTCGCAGCGAATCGCGTCACAGAAAAATATATCTTGTATATCGACTGATACAATTCGGCCGATGGTTTTGGCTTGTACGCCGAAGTCTCAAATAAACAAAAAATTCCCTTACGAGAAGTTGCAACTCGAAAAAGACGCAACTCCGTATCAAGACATGATTTATAACTCCCCGCGTATTTTATTGCGTGCAGAAATCACAGAATCAAAAACACTTTGGCTAAGTACGCGAAGGATGATCGAACATCTCATTGATTGTCAGCAGGACTATATCATCGACGGAGTGCACCTGATGCCTGTGCTTGTCAATCAACTCAAAGGAACTCGTTATTGGAAACAGATTCGATCCGTTTACCTCGTGAAGACTGACTTGGATGAAATTAAAGATGGGTTCTCCCGAAGCGAATCAAGACATGATTGGCTATCATCTGCGTTGAAAGACAAGGATTTGGTCGATAAGACGGCTCGCATGGTACAGACAAAAAGTGTTTACATCGCCGACCAAGCAGAGAAAAACGGTTTTACAGTTGTCGATACAGGAAAAGATTTTGAACAGAAGCTCAATGCGCTATCGCGAAAGTTCTAATCTCCCACGCTAGCCTCTGCCACAAATGATCTCGTATAAGCGAGATTTTTTTTCCAGTGCACGATGTATAGAAGGGTTTTCTTATCAATGTTATGATAAACTTATCGCCCAATTTATGGACACGATAACTCATTTGTATGACAGCACTATTTACACCTCACGCATTCCGGGTTGGAGTATTTTTTATTTTTTTGTATGCACTTTGTCTCATCTGGCCAAGAATGTATCCATATGGGACCGATGTACTTATTCATCATCTCCTTTCTTTAAAACTTTTATTTCCTGGTTTTCAAGGGTATGCCATAGGAAGCATTTTTTGGGGTGGTATATTGAGTTTCATATATGGTTTTATTGGTTCATTCCTGTTTCATGTATTCCATAAAAATTGCTGTCGAGGGAAATAAATGATAGGTTCATCTATTCTTTTTTTATGCGTAGATATTTTGTTTTTATATTCGTGATGATTTCACTTGTTACTTTTCCTTCTTTTGTACACGCTCAAATGATGGGGAGGTATACGGTGACGGATGATGGGTATACCGCTCGAGAAGAAGCCGAAGGAAAAATTATTGTAGGGAATCTTGCGAATGGCAGCGTGACATGCACCACTCTCACAACGGAAGATTTTAAGCGTATCGGAGAATACTATATGGGTCTAATGGTTGGTGATGCTCACGTTTCCATGAATGCGATGATGACACGCCAACTTGGCGAATCAGGTGAAAAACAGATGCATGTTCTTATGGGAGAACGGTTTTCAGGATGTGATCCGACTGCTGGTGATACAAATACTGTATGGAGTTCATCTTGGTTTCCCATGATGAGCATGATGAATAGTATTTCTGGTGGCTCATGGGGAAATGGTATGATGAATCGTTTTGGTGTTTCACCATGGAATATTTTTTTCGTGATGACAATGGGACTCTTCTGGATTGTTGGTATCCTTGCCCTTGTTGTTCTTATTCGTTCACTTATATATCCGCGTGAAATTTCTGAGACAAAGACAAAAATGAAATGAACGAGAAAAGCAGTCATGAAGACTGCTTTTCTGAATCAATGCATGACTGTTTTTTATCCTGTGGCCATCACGCTTACCTGTGCAAGCAGGATGAATGCAGCTGTAAACAGACCAGTCATCACTACAGGTGCAAAGGTGGAGATCCAGTTGCGGTGGCTTGGACGGAACCGACGCAAAAGAAGTGAATTAGAGACAACTGAGACGGAACTGAGTGCCATCGCGAGTCCTGCAAGTTCTGGACGCAATATAATACCTAGTCCAATAAATACCCGTGCCGCAATGGGAATACCGATGATATTATAAAAGAGAGAGAAAAAAAGATTTTGTTTGATTTTTCCTAATGTCTCACGGCTCAACTGAATGGATGAAACAACGTCTTGGATATCGCTTTTCATGAGGACAATACTTCCTGCTTCCATAGCAACGTCTGTTCCGCTCCCCATGGCAATACCGACATCCGCCTGGGCGAGTGCTGGAGCATCATTCAATCCATCGCCTACCATAGCGACCTTTATTCCTGTTGCTTGAATTTTTTTGATTTCATTTGCCTTATCTTCAGGCAAGATTTCCGCACGAACATATTGTTCTTCAATACCTGCTTGATGTGCGATCGCTAAAGCAGTGCGCATGTTGTCACCTGTAATCATATAGACAGTAAGACCCATACGTTTAAGTGATGCGATCGCTGTCGGAGTTGATGCTTTGATTGAATCTGCGACAGCAATAATTCCAATGACTTCCTTATTATCAGCAAGCAACATGGCTGTTTTACCTTCCTCTTCGAAACGTCGCATTTTTCGTTCCAAGCGATTCATGTCGATCCCGAGCGTACTAATCAACTTTCGATTACCGAAGGAGTAGGTCGTGCTATCAACAACTCCACGTACGCCGTGACCGGGAATAGCCTCAAAGTTTGTTACATTTGATGAAGCGAGGGATTCTTCTTCCGCATAACGACAGATTGCTTCGGCAAGTGGATGTTCGGATTTTGCTTCCAGTCCAGCTGCAATTTCCATGACATCATCTTCATGATGTGATCCGAATGCGAGGACATCCATCACTTCCGGTTTGCCTTTGGTGAGTGTACCTGTTTTATCAAAGATGATTGCCTTGATTTTACATGCAGCTTCGAGCGGTTCACCGCCTTTAATGAGAATGCCATTTTGGGCACCTTTACCTGTTGCCACCATGATGGCGGTCGGAGTTGCTAATCCAAGAGCACAAGGACATGCGATTACGATGACCGCTGTGAAGGTCATGAGTGCAAAACTGAGCGTGGAACCCAGTACAAAGAACCAGACAGCGAACGTGGCGATCGCAACGAGAATAACTACTGGAACGAATTTGGCGGAGATACGGTCAGCAAATGCTTGAATCGGTGCGCGTGAACCTTGTGCCTCCTCAACAAGGCGGATGATCTGTGCAAGGACTGTTTCCGAACCAATATTCGTGGCCCGGAATTCAAAGCTTCCATTCTTATTGACGGTTGCACCGATGACTTTGTCGTCTGTATGTTTTTCAACCGGAATGCTTTCGCCAGTGAGCATGGACTCGTCAACAGCCGAATTTCCACTCGTAATCACTCCATCTACCGGGATTTTTTCTCCTGGACGTACGAGGACGACGTCTCCTTCAACAACGTCGCCAATCGGAATATCGAATGGTTTGCCGTCGCGGAACACGCGAGCAGTTTTCGCTTGTAAATCCATGAGTTTACGAACCGCATCTGATGTTTGTCCTTTTGCTTTGCTCTCAAGCCACTTGCCAAGAAGCACGAATGTGATAAGAAAAGCTGCTGTCTCAAAGTAGAGTTCTGGAATTTTTTCTCCGGCTACGCCAAGAAGTGAATTGTTCGTTACCGCATACATGATGAAGTTGACGACGCTATAGATAAATGCTGCACTCGTACCGATCGCGATCAAACTGTCCATGTTAAATGTTCTCATGCGCAGGCTCGACCACATTCCTTTGTAGAATCCTGTACCGAGGAAAATTTGCACCGGAGTTGCGAGCACAAATGACACAATACCGACCCACGGCAACAAGGATGTCCGACCAGGCAAGAACAACAAGAAATCGAGGAACATGAAAAAGAGCATTGGCAAGGACAGCACGGCACCTATGAGAAATTTGCGCCAATAAGATTGAATTTCTTGATGTCGTCGTAGACGATCTTCATCTGGATTTGCTTTTTCAGCAATTTTAGCTTCATAACCAGTCTTTTTTATCTGAGCGATGATTGCTTCTTCGTCTATCTGACGTGGATCAAAGGTTACATGAGCTTTTTCCGTAGCAAAACTCACTTGTGCATCTACAATGCCAGGCATTTTTTTTATACTTTTTGTGACAACACCTGCACATGATGTGCAGTGCATACCAAAGAGACGTAAGGTCGTTTTTTTTTCGTTTTCTGGTTTGGTTGTCAGGTGTTTAGATATGATGGATGTATCTGTTGACCGATCTGTTACAAACGGTGTCATGATTTTTTCCTGCATAAGTGTCTCAAAAGAATGAGCAATATCCTGCACACTATTTTTCAGACTTGCTGGGAATGCCAATGTCCCGCTCTTTTGCCTCGTCACCGTACCATGGAAAGCTGGACGACCTGTCGAGTCCAGATCAATCGTTCCTTCTCCTTGTGTTTCAGTGAGATATTGAAAATGAAAGCGATTACTTTCCTGTTCGATAAGGGTTACCGGTTTCTCGGTTGAGGTCATTCGATCTTGGTCGGAATGCGATATCTCTGCTACGGCATCATATCCGGCAACTTTTATTGCGGTGATGATCGTATCATCTGGAACAGTGTCATTCGTTGACACTCGACAAATACCTTCACGTGCGTTTGTCACGACATTTATGACGTTTGGAAGATTTTTAACTTCTTCGTTGATAAGTGTTTCGCAGGATGCACAATGCATTCCGGAAACGCGAAATATTTTATCCATATAAACAGGTTAAAATGCGACATCATAGCCTTTGTTTTTTAATGCTTCTGTCACATCGTTTGGATGTATGAGTTTTTCCGAAGTCAGTCGAGCTGCACCTGTTGAGATGTCTACGGATACATCCGTGACTCCTGGTAACTTGCGAAGAGTGATCATCGACACTTTGACACAAGCGTCACATGTTAAATTTTTGATGTTGAATATAAGGTCATGCATATGGTTATTCGACAAGAATTGTGCCGCGATACATACCCATTGAACAGGAATATGGGATCGAACCTTTTTCTGTTGGAGTAAATTCAATAACATTTTCGCCTTTTTGTAAGTTTGTACGAATCCCAAGTGAAGGAACAACAATACTTGAGGCGCAGGTGAATGACGATTCAGATGTAATGATCCATCGGACAGGCACACCTGCCTTGACTCGTAAGGTTTTTGGTGAATATCCGGAGGCTGACTGAGTCATCTTGATTACTTGAACATCCTGTTGTTGGATTTCTTGGTCAACAGGTGTGTAATTGATTTCTTCGTTTTGAGAGACAATAGGGAAGACTGCCATGGCACTTTGAATGTTATAAATACCAAAGGCAATGACAAGAATTCCAACAACCGCGTAAAAGATACGTGCCATCGTCCCTTTCATAATGGAAGAGAGACCGCCTATACCAAGAAGGGCTGGAACAGTGCCAAGCGCGAATGCACCCATAATGATCGCGCCGCTTTGGAAGTTGCCAGTACTTATCGCGTATAACTGCATAGCCTGGGTGAATCCACAAGGAAGAAAGAATGTCAGTGCTCCAGTAAGCATCGATGCTGTATGACTATATTCTTTTTGATGTTCAGAAAGACCAAAAAAACGGGCAATGGAAGAAGGAAGAGTTATGGACATTGCTGAAATGCGCGGAGAGAGATTGGTAAGCTTGATTCCGAGTACGATCATCACTGCACCAACGATAAGGGTAAGGAATGTAAGAATATTGCCAGAGATTTGCAAGAACCCACCGAGAAGTCCGAGCAGACCGCCCAGGAGTGTGTACCCAAGGACACGTCCGCTGTTGAAAAAGAGATGTGGGCGGAATTTTTCCCAGGCAGTAGCTTCTGGGTGAAGCTCGGCATGTCGCGCTGCAACACCGAGAATAAGACCGCCGACAAGTGCCATACAAGTGGAGACGCCAGCGATGAGACCAAGAAGCAAAGCAAAACCTGTTGTGACATTTTTTTCGTCTAAGGAGAAATCCAAGATACCTGTCCCGCGCAAGGTGTAGAAAAAAACAGCAAGCAAAATGATTCCGAAAATAATGTACTGCCAATCCGTGGCATTCTTGGTGATCCACAGAAGTTTTTTGGGCTCCCCGACCTCATATCCAGCTTGTTTCACCGCATGAATGATTTCATTTTGACTTGGAATATCCGCTCCGTGTTCAATTGTTGCACAACCTTTGCGGAAATTCACTTTCACTTTTGTGACACCTTGAATGTGTCCTATGACCTCTTCCAAGAGTAATTCACATGAATGACAGTGCATGCCACGAATGGGAATCATTTTTTGATACATAAAAATAAACGACAAGAATAATAACGTGTTAAATTCTTCCTCTTTGTCGTTTGTTATTCACGTTTGAAGATGGTTCCCGTGAGAGAAAATGGTTGGAAAGAAGGTGGATGATCTGATGGAGTTTTTAATGATTTTTTCTGAACCCTTTCACATGGATGTGTTGTACATGGGAAGTCTACAAGAAAAAGATTGATGACTGTTTCTTCCTGTTTCGATGTCATTGCTGCTGTATCGTGTTCCATTTGTACGGAAGAACAGCACCCAGGTTGTTTTTCATGGTCCTGGGTTTTTGTCATACTCATTGTCTGTTCACTCATCTTATGGGTAGGCAAAATTTGTTGATCTATTTTTGCTGCATGAACCATCGGAATACCAACAAGCAAACTCAAACAAACACCGCTGAGAGCGACGGGAATAACAAGGTATGGTCCTATGAACGTTTTGAACGTTGATTTCATACGGCAATCTATCGTCGTTTTAGTTTATAGACCTTGATGATTTCATTGACAGCCTTTTCTTCGTAGCCTTTTTTCATTTGATTGATGGCACACGTACTCAGGTGGTTTTCAAGAAGAACATCTTCGACACCAGAAAGAGCTTGTTTTACAGCCGATGTTTGAGTGATAATGTCAATACAATAGGCGCCGCTTGCAATGAGTTCGCGAAGACCCCGAACTTGTCCTTCGATAATACGAAGACGTCGATCAAGATTTTTATTTCCTTGTTTGTGCATATGTGCTTGTTGAGAGGTTACACCCTATGGGGGTATAATGCAAATGTCAATATTGATACGTATTTGTGAAAAGATATATCAAAATTCTTGAGAAGGCAGGATGGATGATCGATAAACTGGCACGGAGAAAAATATTTTCAGGTCAGACCGTTACACGAGGAATTCAAAAGGAATTTGCTGAACACAAAGAAGACGCACATGCTCTCGTAAAAGGACGAATAGATTTTTTTAATAAAATTTATGGGTTTAGGTTTGAACATATTTGTATTAAAAATCAAAAAACACGTTGGGGGAGCTGTTCGCGAAAAGGAAATTTGAATTTCAATTATCGCATTGTTTTTCTTCCTCCAAGATTAACCGATTATATTGTCGTGCATGAATTGTGTCATTTAGAACAATTTAATCATTCAGAAAAATTTTGGTGTCTAGTTGCGAATGTTTTTCCTGATTATCGTGCGTTGAGAAGGGAGTTGAGACAAAAAAAGATTGGATAATCTTGACATCGTTTGACATATCAAATACTATACAAATATATGTCAAACATACAACCTTCCGTTGCATTTTTTTTAGAACTTGGAAGAACTCAAGCGATCATGGCTCGCCGTTTTGATAGCGGACTTGGCGGACTTGGATTAACCGAATTCATGATTTTGTATCATTTGAGCACCGCAGAAAATGAACGCATGCGCCGCATTGATTTGGCGGAAAAAGTGGGACTTACTCCTTCTGGGGTGACGCGTCTTTTGGCTCCGATGGAAAAAGTGGGACTCATAAAAAGAGAAGCCTATGCGGAAGATGCACGTGTGAGTCAGGTCATGCTCGTTTCAGGGGGAAAGAGAAAATTAGAGGAAGGAATGGAACGAGCCGAGGTGTTAACTGAGGATATCTTTTCAGCGGTCGGAATAAAAAATCCAAAAGCATTATTAGAGACTCTTCGTAAACTTGGAAAAATAAGATGTTGATTGACAAAAATACAAAAAAAGAATGAGATTTATCTAGGTTAGATCTTTCATTCTCTCTCAATTTTGAGGAAAACATGGAACATTTTATTCCTTGGATTTTGTTTGTCATTTGTTTTGTTATTGGATATTGGATGACTCCCGGTATCACATCTGATTCCAGTTTTCGGAATTATCGTGTCAGAAAATTCATGGAAAACCAGAGTCATATTCCCGAAAGGGAAAAAGTGTACCCTGCACAAGAACCAAATACGATCGAGGAAGATATTTATGGATTTGTGATTCTTTTTGGAATCGGTTTTCTTGTGTGGGGTATTTGGGATCTTTGGCAATTTTTTCAAAACCTTTTTTAAGGTTTATCTATGAAATCTTTTACACTCAGCTTTTGTTTGCTGGGTGTTTTTTGTTTTAAAATAAAAACCGCCTCGAGAGATGAAAAGAGACGGTATGGGAGAACCGTGGTTAGGCGGCTTCGTACATTTCTTGGACAGTCGTTTGAATTTTTTTCCAACTCATGATCTTTTTTCTCCTCCAGGTTGCATGGGCAATTTCAAGCGCTTTGAGCAGAGCTTGCTCAAAGTGAAATTTCTGAACAGGAGAGATCATTTCGTGGAGTTGGTGACCACGACCGTTGTAAAAGTGAAAACAAGCGAGTTGATATTCTGTGAAGATTTCACAGAACAGGAAATCGATCATTGAATGATATTTTTCCATTTTTTTTCGAGCTGCGACGAATTCTAAAGCTTCTTGATAATCTGTGTTATTTAGGAGGAGCGCTTCGACTCTTGGAAAAATAGAAGATGTTGCTCCTCCGACAGCCTGAAGACTGATGGTGATTGTGACTTGAAGCGAACATCCTAGATACAGCATGTTTTTCTCCTTTTTGTTCTTTTAGAAAGGAACTTTTCTTAGATTGCCAGAAATTAAGTCAGAAAGTCAACAGAGATATTGGCTCGTTGACGAAAAATAAAAAAAGAGTACAATAGCCAGTCTTTGTGACCCTTTTCGGTTTTGGTTAAACCGAAGATCGTTCAAATACAGGAGAGAAAAACATGAAGACAGTCGAGGAATTGCGGCAAGAGGTGAAAAGATTGGATGAACGGATGAATGAAAGTCGTACATTGTATAAAGAACTTCAAGAGGTCAGAAATGCTCTGGCTCTTGCAACGGCAGATTTTTTTGTGACCGTTGATAACGGATCTGTGATAGGAGTTTTTGGTGCTTCGCGTGAATGCATCTCAAAAGCGTTTCATTTGCGCATAACAACAGATGGAATGATCGTAAATATTCAGAAATATTTCAATGAAGGATCTGTTATTTTGTATCTTGAGGTTGGTGGTCAGATAGCTTTTGATTTGGTTGATGATGAAGATGATGAGGTGAGAACGATCCATTTCGTTGTTCGAACGTTTTCCAATAAGCCAGATGCATATGCATGGGCTGCGAGTAAGATTGCAGAAAGAATTTCTCGATAATTTACATAAAGTATACTCTTTCTTGAGTGTACTTTTTTTGTCTTCATGATTTCTTCATGGATTTTTTTGTATGCTATTTTTATATATAGTTTTTCTATGAAAAAAATAGTGAATACGATGCGAAATCATAAGAAAACATTCATGTTTGGCATACTTTTTCTTGCGGGAAGTGGTGTTTGGATGGGAAAGATAATACAGAGTAATACGATAGAAACTCGATATATTGTTGAAGCAGTAGAGAAAGGAACTCTTGTTACTTCTGTAACAGGAACAGGACAAATTCAGGGGGAATCTGAAATAAGTGTTGTTCCTGAAACATCAGGAAAAGTTATTCAAGTTGCTGTACAAAATGGTCAATATGTTCAAGAGGGAGAGGTTCTTGCAGTTCTTGATTCAACAGATGCCACAAAATCTGTTCGTGATGCGCGTTTAAGTTTGGCAAGTGCTAAACTTTCTCTTCAAAAATTATTCGCTTCAACAGATACGCTTTCTTTACTTCAGGCAGAGAATGCTCTTGCACAAGCAAAACGAACACTAACAGATCTTCAAAACGGTTCTGATACTCAGGACATTGAAAATGCAAAAGATGCGGTTGCAAGAGCTGAGCATGATCTTGACCAAGCAAAAAGAAATTTAGATGAAGTTCAAACAACCTCTGCACAAGAGTTAATTTCTGCGTCTGAAGAAGGATATAACACTGTTGCTGAATCATTTACAGCATTGTCTGATGTGATGAATGATTTGGCTGATGTGATGGGAACGACAACAGATGAATATGAATATATTGGATATTATAATTTATTGGCGGGGTCTTCTTATACAGAAAAAATGGTTACGGATTATAAAATAGCACAGAATACATATAATACGGCGTGGAATGCTTACCGTATTTCTGATCAAAATAGTGATACGGAAACAAAAGAATATTTAATTGATGCTACTCTTACGGCCTGTAAAAACATTTCGAATACCTTAAACGATATACAGACACTTTTGAATACGATTCAAGAACAAGGATATGAGACATCAGCCATTGCTGGTCATATTGATGACGTGATTGCGGTTATTCCTGGAGATATTGTTACAGTTAACGGTCATATTTCTTCTTTACAATCGGCGTCAGATACAATTGAACGCACGAATTTAAATGCTCCATATAATATTGCAGATGCAGAGGATGTGGTTACAGAAGCAGAAGCAACACTCATTTCTGCACAATCAACACTTGCAGATCTTGAAGATGGCGCAGATCCGGATGAAGTGATAGCTGCGCAGGAAGATGTGACAGAAAAAGAACAACAATTAATAGATATACAAGCTGGAACAAGTGTTTTGGATGTACAGTCTCAGCAATTAATTGTCCAAGAACGTCAGAATACGTTGAATGATGCGCTTGAAGCGTATGAAAAAAATACGGTTCGAGCGCCTATTTCTGGGACGATTGCGAATTGGACGATTTATCAAGGTCAAATCGCTTCTTCTGGAACGTCTTTTGCTACCATTGTGGCTGACAATTTTATGGCATCTATATCTTTGAATGAAGTTGATATTGCTCGCGTACAAAAAGAAAATAGAGTAAATCTTACCTTTGATGCAATCGATGATCTTGTTGTAACAGGAAGAATAAAAGAGATTGATGCAATAGGGATCGTTTCATCCAACGTGGTTAGTTACGGAGTTCTTATTGGATTAGATACACAAGATGAACGTGTACGATCGGGGATGACGGTAAGTACAACGATTACAACAAATGTAAAACAAGATGTTCTTGTTGTTCCAAGTACGGCTATTAAAACTCAAGGGAGTGTTTTGTTTGTTGAAGTTCTTGATGGAGCGAGTGAAATACGTTCGTCACAAGGAATTGTTTCTCAAACTTCTCCACGTGAAGTTGTTGTTGAGGTGGGGTTGTCTAATGATACGAATTCAGAAATTGTTTCTGGATTGAAGGAAGGTGATTTGATAGTGACACGAACAATCACACAAACAAATGCATCTGAATCAACAACCTCATCTTCTTCTAGTTTGTTTGGTGGAACACGAACCGGAGGTGGTTTTCCAGGAGATATACCTCGTTAATATGATTCAGATAGAAAATATTACAAAAACATATGAAGTTGGAGGGGAATCATTTCAAGTATTACGTGGAGTAACATTTACTATTCAGGATGGAGAATTTGTGGCAATTATGGGACCGTCTGGATCAGGAAAATCAACACTGATGCATATTCTTGGAGCGCTTGATACTCCAACAACAGGGACATATTTCTTAAATGGAAAAGATGTTTCTGTTTTGACCGAAGATGCACTTGCAGATATTCGTCTTGGACAAATTGGATTTGTTTTTCAATCATTCAATTTGTTACCACGAACAACTGTTTTGCGAAATGTGATGCTTCCACTTGTGTATAAAGAAATAGAAAAAGAAAAACGTGAAGAGCGTGCAAAAGGAGCACTCAAATCTGCAGGACTTCACGAGACATATTTTGATCATTTATCCAATCAACTTTCTGGGGGACAAATTCAACGGGTCGCTATCGCACGAGCATTAGTGAACGATCCGTCTTTGATTCTTGCGGATGAACCAACAGGAAATCTTGATTCAAAAACAGGAGAGATTGTGCTTGGAACTTTTCAACAACTAAATCAAGAACAAAAACGTACTATTATTCTTATTACGCATGAACCTGATGTTGCTGAACACGCAGATCGGATTATTTTTATTAAAGATGGTTTGATGGTGAGTGATACAAAAATGCACAGAAAATAAGGATATGATGTATGAAAATAAGAGATCTTTTTGAAGAAACATTTTTCGCCCTTTCTACGAATAAAGCTCGTTCTGGTTTAACAATGCTTGGTATTGTGATTGGAATCGCATCTGTGATTGCGATGGTCGCGATTGGGCAAGGGGCACAAAATTCTGTTCAATCAAGTATTGAGGCTCTTGGTTCGAATCTGCTTCAGGTACGACCAGGTGCACAACGTTCTTTTGGGGGAGGAGTTAGTTCTGGACGTGGGTCTGCACAGACCCTTACTATAGAGGATGTCTCTGCACTAAAGAAACAAATTTTATCCATGAAAGCAATTGCGCCAGAAATTTCTTCCCGATATCAAGTCACAACAAAAGGAACAAATACAAACACGTCTATTGTTGGTACCACAGATGCCTATGCAAGTGTGAGAAATTTAAAAATGGAGATCGGATCATTTTTGTCTGAACAACAAGTTCAGAGTGGGGCAAAGGTTGCGATGATTGGTTCGACGGTACGTGATGATTTGTTTGGAGAGGGAGGTGAAGCGATTGGTCAAACCATTCGTATCAATGGTATTCAGTTTGTGATTATGGGGGTCACACAAAAAAAAGGAGGAACGGGATTTGGAAGTCAAGATGATATGATTTTTATTCCACTGACAACCATGCAAAAATATCTTTCAGGAAATAAGTATGTAAGCACAATAAGTATTCAAGGAATAGATGCAAGCTCGTTGAGTGATTTAGAAACACAGATCACAAATGTTCTGCTGAATGAGCATCATATCGCTGATCCTACTTCTGCTGATTTTAATATTTTAAACCAAGCAGATATTGTTGAAACAGCTTCGAGTATGACCAAAACATTAACAACTCTTCTGGCTGCCGTTGCAGGCATTTCTTTACTTGTTGGTGGTATTGGCATTATGAATATGATGTTAACAACCGTGACAGAACGAACGAAGGAAATTGGATTACGAAAAGCAATTGGAGCGAAACGGATAGATATTAACAGGCAATTTTTAATAGAAGCAGTTTGTATGACCCTTATTGGTGGTATTATAGGAATTTTGCTTGGTGTTGGAGTATCTTTCGTGGTTTCTGTTCTTGGGGTGACCCAAACAAGTGTTTCTCTCTCTTCTGTGTTACTTGCCTTTGGGGTTTCTACTGGGATTGGTATTATTTTTGGATATTATCCAGCACGACGAGCTGCAAGTTTGAATCCAATTGTTGCGTTGCGATATGAATAATTTTTTCTTTTTTTATGAAAAAAAATGTAATTCCGATCATTTTTGGTGGAATAGCTATTGCTGGAGTGAGTTTTTTTGGAGGAATGATATTTGGGAAACGACAAGGATTAACACGAAAAAATTTTGCTTCCAGGTTTGATACAAACATGTCAAAAGGTCAGGGGGAACAACGTATAGGCGGCCAAGGTCGCATAGGTGGAGGAGGAAATAGTGGAAAAATTCTTTCCTTAGATGAAAAAAGTATTACGATCGAACTACCTGATGGTGGGTCAAAAATTATTTATTTTTCGGATACGACAGAGGTTGTGAAATCAACAAGTGGATTTTTTAATGATTTGATTATTGGTGATCAAGTCACCGTGATGGGTACCACAAATGATGATGGAAGTGTTTCAGCAAAAGTGATTCAGGTTCGTCCAGAAATTTTTTCTGATAACAACTAGAAATAAATAAATTTAGTGTTTAGATAGAGGAAAACATCAGTTTAAATAGAATTGATGTTTTTGTTTTAGAAACAGTGTCCAAGTATAATAGTTGGTATATGAAATTTTTTCAGCAGAGATTTTTATCCCAACCAACAAGAGAATATATTTTTATCAGTCTCTTGATGGCTGCATTTGCTATCGCTTTCTTTTTTCAGAGCCAGATGATTCTTTTGGGAGTGGCGGCTTTAACGGTGATCCCCACCTTTTTTCATGCCATAGAAGGTGTGCGTGCATTTCGGATCAATATTGATACATTCAACCTTTTTGCCGTTTTTGTTTCTTTTATGATCGGGGATGCCTACTCAGCTGGATTTATTGCGCTTATGTTGACCTTTGCCAGACTTCTTGATTGGCATACAGAGAGACGAACACATCATGCGGTAGAAGAACTCATGCGTTTGAAACCACTCACAGCTTTTGTTGAACGTTCAGAAGCTTTGGAAAAAATTTCTGCGGACTTAGTTCAGTTTGGAGATGTGGTTGTGATAAAAAGTGGAGCACACATTCCTGTTGATGGAATAATTGTGTACGGTAGTGCTTATATCAATGAAGCAGCAGTGACAGGGGAATCACAACCATTGAAAAAAATCGCAGGTGATCCCGTGATGAGTTCAACATTCGTAGAAACAGGAGCCATAAAAATTCGTGCCACACAAGTTGGAAGAGATTCGACTATTGAGCGTATGGCTTCACTTATGCGTGAAGCAAGTCTTCGTAAATCTCATTCGGAAAAACTTGCGGATCGTTTCGCTGGCTTGTTTATGCCGTTTGTCGCTTTGGTTGGTATTCTTGTCTATGTGTTTACTCATAATATTTTGATGACGGCTGCCTTTTTTCTTGTGGCATGCGCGGACGACATGGCTGTAGCAATTCCTCTTGCGATGACTGCATCTCTTGGGCAAGCCGCAAAACGCGGGGTGATTGTGAAGGGCGGACAATCGCTCGATGTTCTTGCTCGTATGCGTATTCTTGTCCTTGATAAAACAGGAACGTTGACATTTGGAAATTTAAACGTGCGAGCAGTTCGTGTGGCAAAAGGAATCGAAGAAAATCATTTTTGGCGCACACTTGCGATCGCAGAAAAGTATTCGGAACATCCAGCTGGTCGAGCTGCATACCATGAAGCTGTTCATCGTGTTGGAGATGTTCCTGATCCTGACGTGTTTGATGTCGTAAAAGGAAAAGGGGTTCGTGCAAAAGTAGGTCAGGAAGAAATTATGGTTGGAACAGAACGATTTTTTGAGGAACTTGGTATAGCAAGACCGCTTATGAAGGATGAAATAACCGGATCAATTTTTTTGGTTGCCATTGATGGAAAATATATTGGCTTTGTCGAAGTAGCTGATACGCCACGACCAGAAGCAGCAGAAAGTCTTCGGCAACTTCGTGAACTCGGAGTGGAACGAATCATTATGTTTACCGGCGACCATGAGCGGGTTGCTGCGGATATTGCTCGCACGCTTGATATCAAAGAATATGAAGCGGGAATGACACCAGAAGAAAAATTACGTGCCCTTGAAGCATTATTACCTGAAGGTCCAGTTGGAATGATTGGAGATGGAATTAATGATTCCTTGGCGCTTGCCCGAGCAGATGTGAGTATTGCCATGGGAACAGGAGGCGCAGCTGTTTCTATTGAAGCTGCTGATATTGTCCTTATGACCGATAAGATCGCTCGCATACCAGAAATGATTGAGCTCGGACGTCGCACCTTTTCTGTGGTTCGTGGAGATACAATGATTTGGGGATGTACAAACGTTGTTGGATTTATTCTTGTTTTCACTGGAGTGGCAGGACCTGCATTTGCCGCGTTTTATAATTTTGTCATGGATTTTCTTCCATTATTGAATTCCAGTCGATTATTTCGAACAAAGAGGGAAAATCATGTATAATAAAGAAAAGAATGTGAAGAATTTTTTATGTCCTATATTACAAATATCGTTGAGGTGGTTGCAAAAAATACGAATTTTCGAACCGTTCTCTATACAGCCACAAAAAGTCAGCTTGTCGTTATGAATATTCCTCCTGGAGAGAATGTGGGAGAGGAAACCCATGCACACGTCGAACAGATCCTTTTCTTTCAATCAGGAAATGGAAAAGCAATTCTTGATGGACAAGAATCTCCTGTGAAAGCAGGCAATTTGATTATTGTCTCTCCAGGGACAAAACATAACTTTATCAATACCGGAATCGAGCCGCTTATTATTGCAACAATTTACGTTCCACCAAACCATATAGATGGAAGGATTCATAAAACAAAGGCAGATGCAGTTGCAGATATGGCTGATGAGGAGTTTGGTGAAGCAATTGTATAAAAAACAGGTTGTGTCGTCTGTTGACATAACCTGTAATATTAACGTTTTTTTCTGGAAATAACCTCACCTCTTACAAAGAGTGTTCCGCCTCTTCGTCCGTCAAAGATGAGTATTTTTCCTGTTGGAAGGATGTAGTTAATCAGATAATTCACCCGATCAAGTTCATCGGTCGTTCCTTTAGGAAAGGAAACAACGTCCACATCTTCCACCCAATTAGCTTTAATGGTACCTCCTGCCTCTTGGAGAGCACCTCTTGCATCATTCGTAAGAAGTGAAACCGTCACTGCTTCGATTTTTTTTGTTTTTTTTCGAATTCCCTTCAAAATCGTAAGAATTTTAATGAACATGTTTCCTCCATTTCTTTGTTTGCCTTATTTTCAAAGATGGAAGAAGAATCATATCAAAAAAGAGTATTTTGTCAAAATTTCTAATTCCCATTGACTTTTTTGTTTTTTCTATGTTGGATGGTCGTTGTTGGTTAATGAATAGCCAACAGCGATAATATTGAAGGAACTCTCTAAAAAAGGAGGAAAAGGATGAAGATGAGAAAAGATGCATGGTACGTCAGGCTTCATATCGAAGCCTACGTAGACCAGAGATCTGTATGGCTTGATCAAAGATTGGTCAATGAGACAAAACTTTCTGAATACAAAAAGTTGAGGGAAATTTGTAAAGATCCGTTCTCAAATGAGTGTCGGAATGCTAAAATCGCTTCAAGAAAAGCATATCGCGCGGCGAATCTCGAAGCATCGAAGGCGAAAGGTTCTGAAGTTCGCGCACGCCTTGAGAAAGGTCAAAAGAGTCTATGCCCGTTTTTCTGGCAAACAGTGATCGCTGTCCTTGTCTATCTGCCATTGTTCAAATGGCGCCGTGCAATTTTTTCGTGGATCATTCGAACATTTGTTCATTTTATTTGGCGTCCTTTTGTGACACTTTTGACATGGATATTTTGGCCATTCACCTTTTTCATTAGATGGTTGGTCAGATTTTTTTCCATGTATGGACAGAGATGTTGGAAGATCATCTTCCAACTATTAGTCGCCTCTTTCCTGTCTCTTATCGTCTATGGGACATATCTTGCTTCAGATCGGCATTCCGAGAGGATTATGGAATCCTCGCGGGAGCTGATGTACGACGTAAAAGAGTTGCCTCGGGAAGTGAGAAATAACTATCATTCCTGGAAAATGAAAGCGGAGGAGGAAAAGCAGGATGAGGCGCGGCAAAAGGCCTACGAACTGCAACAGCTTCGTGAACGTCAGCAGTGGGAAAGAAAAAATCCGGAAAAGGCAAAGGAAATACTGCTTGCACAACAGGATAAGGAGAGATGGGCGGCTGAACGCGAACAAAATGAGAAGGAATTCCGGTGGAAGATGTTCTGGAGAGACACTAAGGATATTTTTGTCGGGTTAGGAATATTTGTGATGTATTTGCTCGGTTTTTTTCTGTTTCTTTTGGGAGCAGCTCTTCTTGGTCTCGGACTCGATTTTTTAACTGAGCAAGGTGAGGGAATGTGGAAATTTCTCCAAGATTTTGCCAGAATGTGCATTCTCCTTGTCAAGAGATATATTCCGCCGTTTTATAGAGGCTTTCTTGCTTTCGTAAAATGGTGGAGAGTCGATTTTTCTCGGTGGCGTGCAGATACTTGGGTTTTTCTCAAGGCGTTCGTCAAGGCTCGAAAGGAACGTGTTTGTCCGTTCATAGATCTCGTGGACGATCGAGAATCCTCATAACACCCATAAGGGTGTTTTTTATAACTATGAAAGTTATCACTCCTTGACTTTTTTCTAAATTGGAGTAGGGTCTCATGTTGGTCTTTGTTTTAAAATTCAACAAAAAAGGAGGTTGCATGAAGTTGTGGTTGGTTCCCATTGCTCTTTTTGCCTGTTGTGTTCCATCGATCCTGTCCGCTCAGGTTCTGGGAATTGGGTGTGTTCAAACAGATCCATCCAACACAAACCAGGAATGTTTGAAAGTGGAACGGGTCGGGGGAGGCATCAGGACAAGTGAAGTTCCACGCCAAAGTTCGATTCAGACTTGTTCGGCGTGGATGCGTCCTGTCGTGTTTGGACGATTGACTCAGGGGTTTTCCGAGACTCACCACGGACTAGATATTTATGTGAGAGTAGGAACCCAGATTCTCGTTTTTCTGGATGGAAAAATAAAGAAGGTTGGCATTGATCGAAATGGGGGATCTTTTGTGGTTGTAGACCACGGAGGTTCTGTAGAATCTGTTTATGGACATTTATCTCGTATAGACGTTCATATCGGACAGATAGTTTATACAGGGGATTTATTGGGTTTTTCCGGTGGGGAACCCGGAACGTATGGTGCTGGAATTTCAACCGGCCCACACCTGCATTTTGAAGTGCGAGTAAGCGGAAGGATCGTAGATCCGGAATTTTTTCTCCGTTCCGGAGGAGGATGTATCTAACCGATTCAAAAGGGAGTCTGTGATTTGTACAGACTCTTTTATTTTTTATCTTGTCTTATCTTCATTCTTTTTTCATATTTTATGTGATAATGTGAGATGATGAACTATGAAACTTCTTGTTGTCGAAGATGAACCAAAATTGAACAAAGGATTGGTTCAAGGTCTTCAAAGCCGTGGATACGCAGTTGATTTTGCTTTTGATGGGGAAGAGGGAGAACGATTGGCACGTGTGAATCACTACGATCTTATTTTGCTTGACGTCATGATTCCAAAAAAGGACGGTTTGGAAGTCTGTCGAACTTTGCGTGCACACGGTGTTCAGACTCCCATCCTTTTTCTTACAGCCAGGGATGCGGTTGAAGATAAAATAAGAGGGCTTGACATGGGAGGAGATGACTATCTTGTCAAACCATTCTCCTTTGACGAACTTGTGGCACGCATGCGCACCCTTTTGCGCCGGCCACCTCTGAGTGCAAGTGATGTTTTGGAACTTGGTGGACTTCGTTTGGATACCCGTTCGCAAAAGGTTATGATCGATGGAAAAGAGATTTATCTCACTTTACGGGAATATGGTCTTCTGGAATATTTTCTGCGAAACAAGGAAATTGTGGTAACGCGCGAAGACATATTGACCCACGTCTGGGATCGTTTTTTTGATTCATTCAGCAACGTGGTTGATGTTCATTTGAAGAATCTTCGCAAAAAACTTCCAAAAATATATGCAAAACGGATTCAAACTGTCTGGGGAAAAGGATACCGCATCACTTAGTCCTCAATTTCAACGTGCACGGTGGTGGCTTACAGGAATTTATGTGATTATTCTTGCAGTGATTTTATGTTTATCAGGAGGTGTAACACATTCTGCATTTTCTCAACGTCTTGAACGTCGTATCAATCGATTTGTTCCACCTCCTTCACAAATACTCATGAGACAACCAGATATTCATGTTGCTCCACAGGAATTACGAACAGATCTTATTTGGTCTCTCTTTTTTGTGAATAGCGTTTTGCTTGTGCTTGCAGGTTTTTGGAGTTATTGGCTTGCGGGCAGAACACTCAGACCTATTCAAAAAATGTATGATGAACAACGTCGATTTTTAAGTGATGCTTCACACGAATTACGAACACCACTTGCGATTCTTCGTATTGATTTAGAAAATGAGTTGATGGATGCAAAAACAAAAAAAGAACAGCGTATCCGTACAGAAAGTCATTTAGAAGAAGTGGCTCGTATGGGAACGCTTGTAGAGAATCTTCTTGTTTTATCTCGTTCAGATGAGTCGATAGATCTCGATGAATATCGAGAAATAATTTCTGTGCCAGATGTGGTTTGTGATGTGATTGAACGTCTTCAGTCGTTTGCTTTCTCTTATACGGTATCTTTACAAATGCAATCATCAAAAGAATTATCTGTATTTGTTGTGGCGGATAGAGAATTATTATTTCAAGCAGTGAGTAATATCGTGAAGAATGCGATTATGTATAACAAAAAACAGGGAAGTATTTTTGTAACTATTGAGCAGAGGGATCATCAAGTTGAAATAAAAGTAGTTGATACAGGGGTTGGAATTGCGAAAGAAGATTTGAAAAAGATTTTTTCTCGTTTTTATCGTGTAGAAAAAAGTCGTTCACGTCAGACAGGTGGAAGTGGTCTTGGGCTTTCGATTGTTCAGTCCATTGTTGAGCGATTTGGTGGATCGATACATGTGGAGAGTGTGTTTGGAAAGGGAACAACCGTTACTCTTTTGTTTCCTATCCACAAGACTTCATAATTTCTTCATATGCCTTTTGATATGTTGAAACTGGACATGTCTTTATTCACCTAAACATTTTTATGAAGAAAATCGAAAAAATTCTTGCCGTGATCGGAGTTGCTGCAGCTCTTGGTGCGGGAGTTCTTGGAACACATGCGGTATTTGCAGCTGATGATCCGTCTACAAGTTCAAACGGTGTATCTGAACTTGTGCGGGCGATTGCAACAAAATTTAATCTTGATGCAAGTGCTGTCCAAGCTGTGTTTGATGAGCAACGTGAAACCCGTTATACGCAAATGGAAATGCGTGGGGAAAAGCGATTTCAATCAAAACTTTTTCAGGCTGTCACAGACGGTATTTTGACTCAAGATCAGGCAGACCTGGTGAATGCCAAGCATGTAGAAATGAAAGAATTTCGCATGAGTCTTCAAGGAAAAACACCTGAAGAAATTCGGATAGCTTTGAAGGAGCAAAAAGAAGCTCTGGATGCCTGGGTAAAAGAAAATAATATTCCAAAATCTTTTGTTTTCTTTGGACGTGGATCCATGATGATGGGGCGTGGTCATGGAGCTAAAATGATGTCTGGGACAGGATCGGCATTCCATGCGGAGATGATGCCTGCCATGGAAATGTAATGTGAAGACAGAAAAATAAAACCGTCCGCTTTATTGCGGGCGGCTTTGTTTTTTTGTTTATGGTTGAAAGAGTGAATCGGGAAGAAATCGAACTTCCGTGACTTCTGGAAACTGTTTTGCCGTGGTTTCGATTTGCAAGCGGAGGATATTGACACGACAGGAACCACCACTTGTTTTGTTTTCTGGCTCTGTGAGTTCAAGAGTGAGTATTCCATTGGAGAGATTAGTCCCTTTGAGGGTTACTCCTGGGAGAGGATATTCTGTTCCAAGACCACGCATGCGTTCCTCTTCGGTTAATTCACCTTGCAAAACAAGACGAATCACATCTTGAATAGGGGTTACGGTCATTGGTATCGTTCGTGTGACCACTTCAAGTCCTTTATCCGAACACTGAATGTTTCCATTTGCATCTAAATCTTTTTCCGAGCGATAAAAGAAAAGAGAAACGGTTCGTTGTTGTGTTTGAAAGGTGATGGGAATGCGTCGTGCATCTGCATTTTCCGGCAAGTCTGATGGATTGTCTTTTTCAAAAATGAGCGTTCCAACAGATGTAGAAGGAGAAGAAAAAATAAGCTCAGCTTTGAACGGAACAAAGGCATCGGTCGTCCATGATCCTTGTGCTTGTGCAATCGTTGATGCAATAAAAACTCCGTTTGCATCCACAAGACGAATCGGGAAGGTTCCTTCAAAAAACCACGTTCCGCGCGCTTCGCCAGAAATGGTTATTGGGCTTGAGATGGTTTGATTGGAAAGAGGAGAGGAAACACGGAAAGTCGAATCTGTCTTTGGTTGTATTTCTGTTGGAATTTCGGTTTTTATTTCTGTTGAAATTGGAGGGAGATTGTTTTCTTTTTTTTCAGGTATTTTTTGGAATAAAGAGAAAAGAAGAAGACAGGAGAGAAGAATAACAGCAACAAGAATAATCGTAATAAGAACGAGAGATTTTTTCATAGAAAAATTGATTGTTAAAAGTTTCAGGTCATATTATACTCTCACAAGCTCTTTTTGGAGGAAGAAAAATGAAGCGAGTCAAACCAGGTCCTGGTCTTCATGTGATTATTGGATGTGTCCGAGCTGGCAAGACAGAGGCAATTATCTCTCTTGTTCGTTTATACGAGATTGCTGGTTTGGATATTCTGAAGGTAAAACCTGTCCAGGATACGCGATCAGGTGCGGAATTTTGGTCAAGAAATGGCACGGCTGTTGAAGCGGTGATTGTTACTTCACCTGATGAAATTTTTAAACTCGTGAAAAAACGGCACAAGATCATTGCAATCGATGAGGTGCAATTTTTTGACGAGTGTCTTCTTTCTGTGGTTGAAAAATTGATCCTGGCAGGCAAATATGTCATTGTCGCCGGATTGAATCTTGACTGGAGAGGAAGACCTTTTTCGACCTCGGCTGGACTTATGGCCATGGCAACCGAAGAAATTGATTTTCGACAGGCTGTTTGTATGACCTGTGGATCTCTTCATGCGAATAGAAGTCGGCGAACGACTCTAAACAAAGAGACTGTTGAGGTTGGATTTAATTACGAACCTCAATGCATCCGATGTTTTGTTCCACCTCTGGATGAAACATAGAAATACACTACGTTTGCACGGATTTCACCCCGTGCTTTTTTGTACAAAAAAATCTCCGTCTGTTTGACGGAGACCTGGTTAGATGCGATTCACTTCCATGCGCGCCGCAATTTGCTGCACGAGGTCATGTAGCTCTTTGCCGTGTTCGTGCAATCGAGTGTGGTGCGTGTCGATTTGATCAACAAACGCAGTTGCAGAAGAAGGATGACTTGAAAGAGATGTACCAAGCGGTCCTTCTGCCATGAGTCTTTTTCCGCGTTCGATCCGGTTCAGAACATAAGCTTCATCCGCCCGGAGGTCTGTGAGTAACCTTTCGACCGCGGAAAGATTGTTACGACCTTCAGGTTCGAGTTCGACCTCGTCAATGAGACGATTCACGAGTTTGACATCCGCATCCCAAGCATCGACATCAAGAAGAATTTGTTTGAGATCCCAGAAACGATCGTCTCGGAGAACAGACAAATCTTTTTCTTTTGATGCAAATTGTAAATATCTTCCCATGGCCCATAGGGAGTGAAATGTTGCTATGGTTCGCCAGATAAAAATAATGACAGGACCATCGTCTGTCCATCCAGACATAGGTTTAAATGGTCTGTATATTTCACTTGGTCCGGGTGACTTGCTCCAAGCCAATATTAATCCAAAAACTTGTACGACAAGAAGGAAGGAGATTATTACTGGGAGAATACTAAGAAGATATCCTCCAAAACAAAATGCAAAATTGATTCCGACCCAGAGAAGAATCCAGACCGGTAACAGGTATTTGAATCGGCGCCAGTTGCGCAGATTTTTTTGCCAGATTTCCTGTTCTTTTTCGGTTTTTTGAATTTCTTCTCTTGCTTGTTTTAAAACAGGAGGAAGTCTTTCCTCAAGTCTGATAAACTTTTTTGCCACCTCAGTTGACATATCCATCTCCTTTTTAGGTTGAGAGTTGTAAAAGACCGACGAGAAAACATAACAGAAAGAGAGGGAAAGTCAAGAGTAATTGGCTGAGTGTTCATGAACCAGGTATAATTTTTATGTGAGTTTGGATTTTCTATACGTATATCATTTTTTATGATGCATGTTGAATATAGTCGAGACGGATCAGAAATAAACGAGAATTCATCCGGATTTATTCGTGAATGGATGCGATCTATTTTGAAAGAGCCAATGTTAACGGTTTTAGATCATATATTTGAACAGCAGGAAGAAAATAAAGAACGCGTGGCTCGTGCTTTTGCAAAAATAGAACAGAGTTTTTTCTCTCGTCAGATTGAGCTTGATCCATCGGTAGAAAAAATTCTTCGACAATTTGAGAAAAAAGGAGATGTGGAAACCTTGGAACATTCGGCTGATGTGACCCATCTTGCGGCAAGAGCCTATGAATGTTTTGAAGAAGAACTTCAGGAAATTCATGTTGGTGTTCGTGCATTTTTATATGCGGCCGTATTGCACGATGTGGGGAAACTTCTCATTCCAGATTGGATCAGACGCGATTCGACACCTTGGCGAACAACGCCAGATGCCGGTGGTCGTATACGCAAAGGGTATCGAGAGATTTTTTTTGAAGAAATGCTTCCGATTTTGCGAGGAGAAACGGAAAGAGATGAAAAGACCTGTGAAGAATATCGCTTGCTTGTGGAGCGCCAGCTACGGCGATTTGGTCGTTGGAAAGAAGGAATGACATGGAATCAAGTTGAGGAATATTTAACTTCAGCATACGACAGTCTTTTTTTTTATCTCGTGCCACTTGATTGGTTATTTTTTAAACGGACACGTGAGACCGGGTCATTTTTTCTTTCTGAATCAGATGTCAAAAAGACTCTTGTTCCATTTGAGATAGACAATCTTTCTGGAACGACTCTTATGGAAGTCGTTGATCAGCATGCGCGTGTTTCCGAAGAAATGATTAGACAAATGCCTTTGCCATTAAACGTGGAGGAAAAAGATATGGTTGCTTTTCTTGCTGGTCATCATCATCCAGAAAAACGTCCTCCAGCCGAACATCAGGATCAAGTAGAAGCATTGCATATTCCTGTGGCTCATGCGGAAACTCTTGCAGAAATTTTACAAATTTCCGATGTGTATGGTGCACTCACTCAGCGCCGTTCTTATCACAGCGGCTATGCCCCCATCGAAGCGTTGTCTCGTATGTATAAAAAATGTCAGGCCGGTGAATTTAGAAATCAACGCATGTTTGCGAAATATACTTGGCGGATGATGGAAGAAATTCTTGTCTCGCGACCATTTGCATCCCTTTCTCATGAAGAACAAGAACAAGTAGAAACGCTTTCAAATTTTTGTCAGACATTTTCTCCGGACATTCAAAAACCTCAAAGAATGGCGGCGTAATAAAAAAACCATTCGGAGAAATCCGAACGGTTCGATTTTGTCGCTACCTTTTGGCGACGCGATTGTTTGCCGTGGTTGCGACATCTTTAAAAATGGTTGGCTTGCCTACGTCCACAAGCAGGATCTGCATGGCCTGTTCTGCTGTGAACCCCACCTCTTTGAGGGCCTGGAACTTGTTGAAGCGACTCTTGGCTTCGAACATTGCCCAGCGTTTTTGCTCCGGTTCCATTTGCTCGAAAGTCTCCAGGACTGCCCCGACAATCGGTCGAAGAAATTCAACCATCTCGTCTGGCACTCCTGTTGCAACCATCTGGATGATGGTCTGAACGGGTCGTACCTTCTCATCGAGTGTTTTCTGCAGTTCTTTCGCAAACTGCAGTTTTTCTATCTCCGTTTTCAGTGCCATGAAGCTGGCTTCAATTTTTGCTTTTTCTTCGTCTAACGCTGCACGCTCGGTGTCACCGATCCGGCCATATCCTCGCAGAGCCATGAGAATCTCTTCGTTTCGCCTCTTCAGTTCGGCTCCACGAGCTTCCCCTGCGGCGAGTTGTTCCTTCATTTCGTCAGAAAAAAACTGGATTCGTCGTGTTTCCATTGAAATTTCTCCTGAATTTGCTGTTTACTAGAATTACATACATTTATGTAGAAATAGCGACTTGTTTATAGTATACATAATATCTTTTGTCAATATTTGTCATCATTTTTAAAGAACTAAGATAGTTGGTATACTTTTAGTGAATCTTTAAATGTAGGACTTTCACATTTGGATGCAGACCAAGGAGAAATCGAGGCTTTTTGTGAGCTGTACTCACAGATACAGTGAACAAAAAACGTAGATTTCGACACAGGTATGCGCCGAATGAGAAAGTTCTAAAATGATATTTTTCTATGCGTAGATCATTGGGTGAACAGACTTCCATGGGAGGAGAAGGTGAACGAACAGCATTATTGAAAAAAGAACGAAAAGAAGTACTTGGTGCTAAGCAGGAATATTGGAATCAGGTGAAAAAATCCATGATGGAATTATTTGGAGAGCAGGAAGTTCCAGAAGAGATTCTTCAAGAGCTTGTTGCTATTCGTCAGGAAATAAAAATTCAAGCTGTTGAGACTGTATACCTTGATATATATTCCAAATCAGTACGAAAACGTATACACGATCTTGCTGTCTCGATTCTTGCCTATCGGAAAGGAACAGAAACACAAGGTTCTACGAGTTCAGAACAAGAGCAGGTACTTCAAGAAGAATTGGAACGATATTTTGAATCGTTTCGTATTGCACAGAACGCAGGACGATTTCGTGAAACCGTTCGAGAGGTGCAACGCGCAATGACGCAAGAGAATCGTACGGGGAAATTGAATTTTTATTCAGAGGAAGAAAAAACGGAAGAGATGGTTGTGCGTGTGCAAGAAAAATATGCACGTGTTGGATTTTCAGAAAAGGAAATTCAAGAACTCGTGCGTACATGTGATGTCAAAAAGTTGAATGAGATTGAATTGCAGGATCTGAAAATTTTGGCAAAAATCTCGGATATTTTTCGGAAATTCATGGATGGAGATAAAACAAAATATGTCATATTATCTGCCGGCTTACTTGTCCCTGCTTTTCTCGAAGGGTATGCTCCAATGACACTTGCGAAAGCCTTTCAAAAGGATCATATCGATGTTGTTCAAGTCGGTTTGTATGCGTTGCTCACAGGGGCGGCATCAGGAATGTCCACGTGGCTTCATAAAAAATTTAATATATTTCTTGATCAAAATTTTTCCAAAAAAGGAGGAATTGGACAAACGATTTCCAAAAATATTGGCACATTTCCTCCGGAAAAAATCAATGAATTTGGACGTTCAATCGTGAAAGCACGCATTGCCTGTGCAAAAGACAGTTATGAAAGTGTCTATCGTATGGTGAGTGGAGATGTTCTCCCAACCGCTGTGACGCTCGCGACAAGTGCAGCGATGTTGTATCGAGAACAACCCTATCTTGCAGCTGCAACCATAGCCGGAACTGGGTTCATGATGATGTTGGATAAATATATGGAACGGGCAACAGGATGGTGGGGGAAGCGCCGTAAAGCAGAACAGGAAGGAGAAGTCGCAGGGAGACAAATAGAAGAACAATTTAATGCACACATGGAAATTGTTCTTTCGGGAATGAAGGATGATTTGATTGAACGCACAGAAACACTTCTTGCAAAGGAGCGGGTAGCAAAGTCTGATAGGCAATATGCAGAAATGATTCGCGATCAGATTTCGAGTTTATATCGATCTTTGAATATGATTGTTGCCGCTGGAGTAACGATTGCGGTTGGAGGAAATGCAGAAAAATTTGTTGCAGCTCTTGTGTATTCTCAAAACTTTCAGCAAGGGGTAGCTAATTTACTCGGCTCTAAACGCCGCATGCTTGCGAATTTGCGTGATATCCAACAAATGGAGCTTATGTTTAATGGGCACGCAGAAGAGGAAGAAGAACAGGAAAAAACACGTGTGGAAATCACACAAGTTCCACGTGGAGATATTCTTTTGAAAGATGTGAGATTCGAAGCGGATGGAAAGATCATTCTTGATGTATCGAATCTTCGTATTCCTGAAGGAGAAATGGTACATTTAAGCGGGATGAGCGGAAGTGGAAAAACAACGTTCATGAAAGTTGTTTCCGGGTATTATCGTCCAACTTCAGGTGAAGTACGATTTGGAGAAACCTCACTTGAACAAATCAAAAAAAGCGGAAAAGAATCTCTGTATTCTGCCATTGGGTATCTTCCGCAATTTCCATATGTGTTGGAGGATACGGTTCGTGCAAATACGGTGTTTGGATTGCAGGAAAAGATTTCAGATGAAGCGGTTCGTGAAGTTTTGCGCGAAGTGGGATTGGGAGAACGATTTTCAAATTTAAACGAACAACTCAAAGGTGGTCGTGGAGATACAGGGACGACGTCGGGTGGGGAATCGGCTCGACTTGGTCTTGCGCGCATTTTGCTTAAAATCAGAAATACGGATTCGAGAATGGTATTTTTGGATGAACCAACCGCATCTGTCGATGAAAAAACTCGCAACGAAATTGCCGACATTTTAAAACGAGAAAAGCGGGCTCGTCCGCATGTGACATTTCTGGTGATCAGTCATGATAAGGAATTTATGAAACGAATGGAGTGTTCCATGACTGTCAAAGTAGAAAAAGGAAAAGTAAAGATATGATATACTCATTCAGGTGGATATAATACGATTAGGACCTTTCTCGTTTTGCCCATTTTGGTCTTACCATGCACCATCTGGTGCATGGCTTACGGGGACCCCAGTTTTTCTCGCTGTACTTGATTGAGTACAGCTCGATAAAACTTGCACCCCGTGCACCAAAACT
>LCAH01000008.1 GCA_000996355.1 Candidatus Uhrbacteria bacterium GW2011_GWC2_41_11 | reverse complement strand
ATAAAGAGAAATGACTAGAATCTTAAAAAATTTTTACTTGATACCCTTTTCTCTTTACATCAATGCTAAGGGTGGTTTGATATTCACGTATATAAATATCTCCTTCAATTTGAATTCCTTCAGGAATCGTTGTTGCGGGAATATCACAAAGCCACAAATTTCCACCTATTTTCACTCCTCTCAAAGCTTCGAGTGAGGTAAGTTGGTTATTACCACTTAACTCTAAATTCCCGGAAATTTCTTTTGAAATTCCATCAAGATTTTTTAATTCATTAGTATACAAAATAAGTTTACCCGTCACTTTATCCGGCAATCCATAAAGAGAACTAATTTTGTTAGACTCCAAATAGATACCTCCCCCAACCTCCTTCGGCATTCCTTGAGGAGAGAAAATATTATTAGATCGACACAAAAAGCTTCCTCCAACTTTTTTCGGATACCCATTTAAGTTGATCGATGGATTTCGAGAAATATTCAAACTTCCTTTTACCTCCATAAGACCGATAGGAAGTTGTTTGATTTCTGTATTTCGTAAATTCAAACTTCCCCACACAACCGTCGTCCCGTCTTTTTGAAACTCAAAAGTCTCATTCATCCACTGTTCGTTTTTTCCAAATTCTTGTGCCCATTCAATGTATTGTTCTCGAGTCCAATACGATTCTTTTTCCACTTCCTTTTTTTCTTCTCCACTCATGGAGATATCTGAAGTGGGAGGAAGGTCTTGTTGTGGTTCTATTTTAGGAGATTGGTTTTCTTCTCCTAAGGCTTCTGTGAGTGCTTGGGCATCAGCTGAAGATAAAAGACGGCGTGTTAATTCAGAAGAAGTTCCTTTGTTTGTTTCAGTATGATGAAAGGGATTATCAAGAGAGTTGGGAGACATATTTACAATTCTTCACGAAATTCACAAATATCTCGAAAATCGCAAAAACGACAATGGAATCCTGGTGTGGCGGTAAATAAACTTGTTTTCATCTGCTCTGCTTGTTCCATAATCTGTTCTCTTAATTTTTCCAATTCTTTTTCTTTTCCAAGAAAGCTTACTTCTGAATGATCTTCTAAATAATGATACGTTAATTTTTTTGGAATGAGCCCAAACACATCTTGCACAGCCATTTGGTAAAGCAACAATTGTTGTTTGTCTTCGGTTTCTAATTTTTGTTTTGGTGTTCCTGTTTTATAATCAACAATCTCAATTCCACCCTCTATTCGATCCATGCGGTCAATACGTCCTTTAATGGTGATACTTCCTATTTTTAATGTGAAGGATTGTTCCAAGAGAAATGGTTTTGGCGGCTGGATCGAAAGTACAGCAAAATAATCCTTCAAACATTGCACGCCTTTAATGCGGTACGTTTCACGCTCTCGATCATTCGGATACCAATCATCAATCCAATTTTCTTCAAATGCCTGAAGAAGCTCCTCCAGAGTTGCAGGCAATTTTGAAACAGAAGATCTTTCTGTAGATGAGCCAAAAAGATCTTGTTGTGTTTTTGTTTGGTGTTCTATCCAAAGTTGAAACCATTGTTGCAATGTTTGGTGCATGGTTTTTCCGTACGATTGCGTCCATGTTTGAAAAACAGGTATTCGAAGCAAGTGAGCAAATTTATACTGAAGCGGACAGGTTTGAAATGCTTTGATCTGGGTAAAACTGATTTGTTTAGGAAGAGCATACCTTTCTTCATTTGAAGGTGTGTTTGGAGAGGATGATGAAGAAAAAAGTGTTTCTGCTCCATCTATTTTTTCTGAAGACGTGTTTTGCAATAGATCAAGTTCAAACAAAAATCGAGATGGTTTTTTCTTACGCGCTCCACCGTAATCATCTGCAGACGTAAAAAAGAGTGCATCTTTGGCCCGTGTCATGGCCACATAAAAAAGACGGCGTTCTTCTTCAAGATGTATATCTCCTTCTGGAACTTGCTGACTGATTAATGTGTTTGGAAGTTCAATGGCTTCCTGCCGTTCAGATGCTGGGAAACGACGATCAACCACATTCACCACAAACACAAAACGAAATTCCAACCCTTTTGATCCATGAACGGTCATGATACGAACTACATCCGGTCCTGCTTCAACATCCATCGCAAGAGACCCTTCTTCTCCTGCATCACGTTCATGTTGAAATTCAGTCAAAAAATGATGGAGGTCATGCTGATCACTTCGTGCATCAAAACGTTTTACACGCTCATAAAATTGATGAAGAAAACGAAAATCATCACGTTTTTTTCCTTCTGGGAGCGTATTCACATACGTAACAAGACCGGATTCTTTTGCCACATAAACCATTATTTCGGATGCGGTTGCTGTTTTTGCTTTTTGTGCAAGGCGATCAAATAAACTCAAAAGAGATTCAATGGTCTGTGCAACGGATTCTTCCACTCCAGGTACAAGACGAACCGTTCGACAAATCTCATACAATGTCTTCCCTTTTTTGTTTGCTTCATGTACAAGAGTCACAAACGCGTGCGATGAAATTCCAAGCATGGGATGAGAAAGGACTCGATAAAAACTCGGGCTATGATAGGGATTGTCTACAACCTGCAAGAAAGCCTGGAGATCCAAGATAATACCTTTCGCATAAAGCCCGCGCAGAGCCATGAATTGATACGGGATTCCTACACGATCAAAAACTTGGATAAAATCAGAGGCCGCACTGTTTGCACGCACAAGAACACCAAAATCGTTCCAGTTCGCATCTGGATATTCTTCTCGCAATGCACAAATTTTATCCGCAACCCCACGCGCTTCTTGTTCAAATGTGTCAAAATGGATATGTTCAACATGTCCGGCATCCGAACGTTCAGAAACGAGCTGTTTGGTGAGTTGCAAACCGTCAGGTCTTATTTTTCCTTCAAGACGATTTGGGTTATTTTTTTGAATGAATCGATAGGCATGGTCAAGAATCAATTGACCTGAACGATAATTTTTTGAAAGTACCACGCGTTTGCAATCAGGAAAATCCTCTTCAAATCGCAAAATATTCGCAAGTGATGCCCCACGAAATTTATAAATCGATTGATCATCATCGCCCACAATCGTTAATTGATTCACAGGAAAAGCGAGGCGTTTTACAAGTTCATATTGCGCTCCATTTGTATCTTGAAATTCATCCACAAGAATATGTGAAAAACGTTTACGTACCACAGAAAGAACACTGGGGCGTGCAGAAAGAAGACGAAGAGCATAGGCAACAAGATCGCCAAAATCAAGCGCATCATGTTCGAGTAAAATTTGCTGATAGGTGTGATACGCACGAGCGAGTTCTTCTGTGCGTGCTATTTCCACTGTTGCCTCTTCTCCTGCTTGAAGGGTATCTAAATCAGCTCGACATGATTCTACATGAGCAAGATACGCTTCCGGAGTAATCATTTCATCTTTTGCTCTGGAAAAATGTTGAAGCAGTGTTTTTAAATATTTTGTCGGATTGCCAAGTGGTCGATAATAATTCAATTCAAATCGATCAAATTCTTGACGTGCAAGCAACCAAGCATCCAATTCATCCAAAACTGTAAAATCGCGAGACAACCCAATATCTGTCCCGTAATCACGCAACAATCGTTCGCAAAATGCATGAAATGTTGATACACAAAGATCTACGTATCCATACGGAAGAAGGAGATCCACACGTTCTTCCATTTCTGCTGCAGCCTTTTCTGTAAACGTTAAGGCCAGAATATTTTCCGGTTTTGCATACCCTTGCTCAATAAGCCAAGCAATACGTCTAGTAATCACCGTTGTTTTTCCTGTTCCAGCTCCAGCAATAATCATAAGAGGCCCGGAGACGTGGGTAACAGCCTCTGTTTGTTCCGTATTTAATCCTTCAAGCAGTTGAGACATAATAGTCTGATTTTAGCATGCTTGGAATTCTATCCCAAGGTGTTGGAAATCAAATATTTTAATATCTATAGAATTTTCTCAGTTTAACAAAAAACACTCCGTTAAGACGGAGTATTTTTTCTTTTTTGAAGTTAAGCTACTTCTTCAATATGAACATTTCCATTTTCTTCAATATAAGCAAGCCAGAGTTCGACTTCCAATTCTGGGTGCGATGATTGAATTTGTTCTTTTGCTGTGTGTAAATCAGAGACATGTTTTACTTGCTCTTCCTCTGAAGAAGCAAATGCTGCGTGGCCGCCATATGCACCACAATCCGTATGATTCACAAGAATCACTTTTTTTATTTCATGCAAACGTTTGGACAGATCAATTTGGCTTTCCAAAAAACTTCCCTTCCCATCAGCTAATCCTTTTGCTGCACCTGCAAGAGAAATAACATCCGCATCTTCGGAAAGCTCGTGTGTGCGAAAAAAATCTTCTACAGCTGGAGTCAGACGAAAATCCATGCAGCGAACAAAAGCAGCTGAACATGTGTGTGACATACATTTTATGGTTCAAAATTAAGATTCGTTTTCTTGTGCTGTTCCTCCTGGAATATGGTGCGGGGTCGCGCGATATTTCTTTTTGAGTACCACACGGTGACGTGCGAGTTCACGTTCAAGCGCAGCAGATGCATCTGCAAATGCGACATCGTCGGCAAATCGCTGTTGTTTGAGGAGTTGTTTTGCACGTTCTTTTGCTTCTTCGATTTTTTCTAATTCCAATTCCTCCATGTATTCTGCCGTATCTGCGAGAATGATGATTTGATTTCCAGGACGTACCTCTAAAAATCCAGTTGAAACAGCTAGAATTTCTTCCCTATCCTTTTTTTTCAAACGCATTTCTCCTGGTCGAAGTGTAGCAACAAGCGGGATGTGCCCTGGAAGAACCGTGATTTCTCCGAGTTCTGTCATAAGAGTAAGAGCATCAGCTTCATCCTCAAACACCACACGTTCAGGAGTAACGACTTTCAAAGAAAGTTTCATAGAGTTTAACCAACGACTTCGTCAATGGATCCCTTCATGTAAAATGCCTGTTCAGGCTTATCATCATGCTTTCCTTCCAAAATTTCCTTAAATCCACGAACTGTATCTGCCAATTTCACATATTTTCCAGGTGTTCCTGTGAAAATTTCTGCGACGTGACATGGTTGAGATAGGAATTTTTGGATTTTACGCGCACGAGAAACGGTTTGTTTATCTTCTTCAGACAGTTCATCCATACCAAGAATCGCAATAATATCTTGAAGATCTTTGTATCGCTGCAACACTTTTTGAATACCGCGAGCCACTTGATAATGCTCTTCTCCGACAATTTGCGGATCAAGAACCGTTGAAGTTGAGTCAAGTGGATCCACAGCTGGATAAATACCAAGTTCTGTAAGTGATCGAGCAAGCACAACCGTTGAATCCAAGTGACCGAAAGTCGTGGCTGGAGCCGGATCTGTCAAATCATCAGCTGGAACGTACACAGCTTGAATGGAAGTAATGGAACCTTTTTTTGTAGACGTAATACGTTCCTGAAGTGTACCCATTTCTGTTGCCAAATTTGGCTGATATCCTACCGCAGATGGAATACGCCCTAAAAGGGAAGATACTTCAGAACCAGCCTGGGTAAAACGAAAAATATTATCAATAAAAAGCAACACATCGCGCCCTTCATCTTCACGAAAATATTCCGCAAGGGTCAAACCAGTCAATGCAACACGCGATCGAGCGCCTGGTGGTTCGTTCATTTGACCGAACACAAGAGCGGTTTTTGAAAGCACACCAGATTCTTTCATTTCCATGTACAAATCGTTTCCTTCACGGGTACGTTCTCCAACCCCAGCAAACACGGAATATCCTCCATGTTCTGTAGCAATGTTGTGAATAAGTTCCTGAATAAGCACGGTTTTTCCCACACCTGCTCCACCGAACAATCCTGTTTTTCCTCCTTTCAAAAATGGACAAATAAGGTCAATGACTTTGATGCCTGTTTCAAAAATTTCGTATTTTGTCGATTGTTCAGTAAACGCTGGTGCAGGAGCATGAATAGGATCTCGACGTTTCACTTTGATTGGTTTTAATCCGTCGATTTCTTCTCCAATAACGTTAAACATACGACCAAGTGTTTCTGGACCAACAGGAACAGAAATAGGAGATCCAAGCGCTTCCACATCCATCCCACGACGCAACCCATCTGTAGAACTCATCGCAATCGCACGTACAAGATGATTTCCCAAATGTTGAGCAACCTCAAGAATAAGAGGAGATCCTTCTGTTCGTTCAATACGAAGCGCTTCGAGCATGGCAGGAAGCATGTTTTCAAAACGTACGTCCACAACCGGACCGATAATTTGAGCAATAGTTCCTTTCATAAGGGTAAAAACTTCCGTCTTTGGTCTATGCAGGAGTTTTAAATAAATAGTTTATAAAGATTCAAGAGCGGCTTTTCCACTGCTAATTTCCGCAATTTCATTCGTAATACCAGCCTGTCGAATTTGATTGGAAACAAATGTCAGGTTATCAATCATTTCCGTTGCTGCATCAGAAGCACTTCGCATAGTCATCATACGGGCAGAATGTTCAGAAGCAGCAGATTCAAGAATGGCCTGGTACACAGCTGTTTGTACCAGATGCGGCAACAATCGACCAAGAACATCAGCTGGGGATGGTTCAAATACATATTCTGTCGCAAACTCTCTCTGATTTCCTTGTGTTGGTTCCGATTTCAAAAAAGTAAACGGAAGGAGATCAACAAGTACTGGTTGTTGAGAAACAGCGGAAACAAAATCCGTATATCCCAATACAACTTTGTCATATTCCCCTTTTGAAAAAGCTTCCATGGCAAGCCGTGAAATAGGAAGTGTATCTTCGAATCGGGGATGGTTTGCCATGTTTACAAAAGTCGCCACCATATTTTTATGAAGACGGCGCACAGCATCTGCTCCACGTTTTCCCACAGCCACAATATCAATAGATGAATCTGTTGGCATTTCTTTAAGTGCTACCAAAAATTTTCGAAAAATATTTGCATTAAATCCGCCTGCGAGTCCGCGATCTGATGTCAGAAGGATAAATAATGTCCGTTTTGTTTCTCCATTTTGGCGAAGCAAAGGATGCAAATGTACGTCCGTCAAACGACTGACAGAACGCACTGTTTCCATTGCCAAGCGTGCATATGGACGCGTAAGCAACACAGCTTGAACCGCACGACGCATTTTACTTGCCGCGACCAATTCCATGGCTTTGGTGATTTTGCGAGTGTTTCGAACAGACTTAATGCGTCGTCGAATAACACGAGTACTAACGGCCATAAAAAATTATGTTGCAGAACGAGCAAATTGCTCTTGAAACTTTTCAATTGATTGACGTAAAGACCCGACCATTTCATCATCCAAATCTCGTTTTGAACGAATCTGTTCTAGAATCGTTGGAAATGAACTTTCTAAAAATGCCTGAAAATTTGTTTCCCATGAAGAAATACGCTCAACAGGAATGGTATCAAGATATCCATGAACAATCGCAAATAAGACCACAACCTGTTTTTCAAAAGGAAGCGGTTGATACTGCAATTGTTTGGTCATTTCCACAGCACGGCGACCGCGTTCAATCTGACGACGTGTTGTTTCATCTAAGTCTGTCGCAAACTGAGCAAATGCTTCCAATTCACGAAACTGAGCAAGATCAAGACGAAGTTTGGATGCCACTTTTTTCATGGCTTTTGTCTGAGCGGCAGATCCGACACGAGACACAGAAAGACCAACATTTAATGCCGGACGAATACCGCGATAAAACAAATCAGTTTCCAAATAAATCTGTCCATCGGTAATGGAAATCACGTTTGTTGGAATATAGGCGGAAACATCTCCTGATTGGGTTTCAATAATGGGAAGCGCGGTTAAAGAACCTCCTCCATTTTCTTCATTTAAACGAGCGGCTCGTTCAAGCAGGCGAGAGTGAAGATAAAAAACGTCTCCAGGATATGCTTCACGTCCAGGTGGACGGCGAAGCAAAAGAGAAATTTCACGATACGCCCATGCATGCTTGGACAAATCGTCATAAATCACGAGAGCATCCTCTCCTTTTGCCATAAAATATTCTCCAATGGCACATCCGGCATACGGAGCAACAAAGGAGAGTGAGGCAGGATCTGACGCTCCAGCAATCACAATCGTTGTATATTCCATGGCTCCCGCTTCTTCCAATCGAGCAACTATTTTTGCAATTTTTGATTCTTTCTGACCAATGGCAACATAAATACATTTCACTCCTTCTCCTTTTTGGTTCAAAATCGTATCAATAGCCACGGCTGTTTTTCCCACCTGACGATCACCAATAATCAATTCACGCTGTCCACGTCCAATCGGAATCATGGCGTCAATAGCTTTGATCCCTGTATGAAGCGGAACACCAACAGATTTTCTTGTCATGACTCCCGGCGCCACTTTTTCAATCGGTTGATATGTATCTGCGCGAATAGCGCCTTTTCCATCCAATGGATTTCCCAATGGATCGATCACACGACCAACAACCTCATCTGAAACAGGAATAGAAAGAATACGTCCGGTTGATGCGACAGTGTCGCCTTCTTTGATTTTCGTGGCATCACCTAAAATAATAGCCCCAACGGTTTCTTCCTCAAGGTTCAAAGCAACACCATAGACATCACCGGGAAATTGCAACATTTCTGCTGCTTGACAATCAGAAAGTCCGCTCATGCGTGCCACACCGTCTCCAACCGAGATAACGGTCCCGACACTTTCTTGTTTTGCTGTTGTTTGAAACGCGGCAACTTGCCGACGAAGGGATTCGATAATGTCTTGTTTTTTTGCCATATATATTTTAACTCAATACCCCAAGATGTTTTTTCATTTGTTGAAGACGACCGAGAACAGAACCATCAAATATTCGATCATCAACTCGCAACACTGCTCCTCCAATCATTTCTGAATCAACCTTTTCTTGAATATCCGCTCCAGGCCATGTTTGTTCGAGTGTCGTTCGAAGTTTTGCAGAAAGTGGATGTGCGGATGTGACCGTCACATGTGCAGCTCCATATTGATGACTCCATACATGATCCATCGCACGCAAAATTTCACGCCAATAACGCAATCCTCCTTTTTCTGCAAGGAAAGAAACAAATACACTCACAGCCTCATCAAGCCGTTCATCTGGCACTGTTTCAGCCATGTCAACAAGCACACGAGCCCATTGTTGAATTTCATACTGCCTCATACATCCAACATGGTTTCAATGGTTTCTTTTGCCAAAACCTGCGAACGGGTTTTATCGATATTTTCCTGCACCACTTTTTTTGCAACTTCGATGGCAAGGGCAGCAATTTCATCGCGTGTTTCTTTGATCATGAATTCTTTTTCTTTGATGAGCTGTGCCTTTCCTTCTGTAATCAAACGGCGAACTTCTTCTTTTGCTTTTGCCATGGTTGCCTGGTGTTGAGATTCCGCTTCCGCATGTGTGCGACTTAACAGTTCAACGGCTTCCTGTTGTGCTTGTGCAAGAACCGTTGTGCGTTCTGTATCCAATTTCAATAGACGTTCGTCAATTTCTTTTGCCTGCTTCAAACTTTTTTCAATGGTTTCTGTTCGACGATCAAGCATTGTTACAATAGGGCGATAGACCCATTTCCAAAAAATAAGAAGGACAACAATAAAATTGAGAAGCTGAGCGAAAAACATGCCCCCATTAATCCCAAGGGCAGCAATTCCTCCGGTCTCTTTGGCTTCTATTGAGGCTTCTTGAGTGGTTCCTGCTTCAACGGACATAAAAAATAATGATACGGTTAATCCAAGGACCACAGGCGAACACCACGTTCACCTGGACGTCCGCAGACTAAAGAACAAACTGAATAACAAGTGCTACAACGAGTGCATAAATAGCAATCGCTTCTGCAAAAGCCATACCAAGAAGCATAGGAACAAGAAGTTTTCCAGCCGCTTCTGGATTGCGTCCGATTCCTTCCATTGCTTTTGCACCAATAAATCCAATCGTTAAAGCCGGAGCCATGCCGCCGATAGCAATGGCAAGAGCACTCGCAAGAATTTTTACCACTTCTGGTGTCATAAATTAAAAATTAACTATTAAGGAGTGGAATCATGGAAAAAATATTCTTTCCATCATTTCACTTCTCAATGAGTCGTGTGCTCGCTTTCCTCTTCTCCATGGAGATTGTCTGTCATGGATTTAAGAAAGACAAGAACCAGCATAGAAAAAACAGTTGCTTGAATCAGACCAACAAGAAGTTCGAGAAAAAGAAATGGAAGAGGAATAAAAAAGGAAACAAGACTGTACATGACAGTCAGGAGGACTTCTCCAGCAAAAACATTTCCAAAAAGACGCAGGGCAAGAGAAACAGCTTTTGCTCCTTCACTCACAATTTCCAAAAGACCAACAAAAAATTCAACAATAGCCACGACAACATCCATGGGTCCGCGTCGAATGGCTCGAATAATTCCGCGCACATTAAAAAATTTACTCGCATGTGTCAGAAATCCGAATGTAAAAATACCAAAAATATGTGTGGCAAGAATCGAAAATATCGCAATAGCAAGCGTAAAATTCAAATCACTTGTCGCTGGACGGAATAACGGAATCAACACACTTTCTCCTGCATGTGTTTCATGAATACCAATAGAACCAACACCAGGCAACAACCCCATCCAGTTTGAAATTAAGATAAAGAAAAAAAGCGTCGCACAAAGAGGAAAAAATTTTCGTGTACGTTCACGATCGCCTGTCACTTTTTCTGCTTCTGTTAATAAAAATTCAATCACCCAATCAACAAAATTCATCATTCCTTTTGGGGCAAGCGAGGCTTGTTTACGTATGAACCATCCACAAATAAAAAATAACGCGACAACAATCCAGGCTGTTAACATGGAATTTGTAACCGGAAATGTACCGAGAAAAAATATAGGCTCGGCTCCAACAGAGATCATCATACAACACGTTCTTTTCCAATACGTTCAAAATCTTTTGCGTATAAACGAGCTTTTCTCAAGATCATCATCCAAGTTAATGTAAATCCGATAAACAGACACACAATCAATATCCATGGTTTTGTTCCAAGATGACGGTCAAGCCATATCCCAAGAAATGCGGATACAAGAGCAGGGATCGCAAGTGTTGCCCCAAAATCAACCAAAATTCTGAAAGCAAGACGATAATATTTTGCATCATTATTTTGATGTGCGGGAGTATGTGAAGGGTCTTGGTTTTCCACAAGAAAAAAAGAAAAGCAGCCAATAGTATAGAGGAATGGAAAAATAAGGTCAATTTTTAGAAAATATGCCGGTAAATTTCAATATATTTTCTTTGACTTCACAGAAAAAAAAAGCTAAAATAATAAGGTAATGTAATATATTAACTTCTTCTCTATGATTGAAGATCGCGCTCCTCAAATGGCCCAAGTCGGACGTCCAGCTCCGCTTTTTGAAATAGAAGGAGTGAACGAAAAAGGAGACTTTATCCAATACCGTCTTTCTGAATATAAAGGCAAATGGGTTGTTCTTTTTTTCTATCCTCTTGATTTTACCTTTATCTGTCCGACGGAAATCACTGGATTTTCAAAACGATACGATGAATTTGAAAAACTCAATGCCGTTGTGTTTGGGTGTTCAACAGACTCTGTCCATTCGCACAAAGCATGGTTAAAGGATTTGGGAGAACTTCGTTTTCCTCTTCTCTCAGACATGAATCATTCTACATCGCGTGACTATGGAGTTCTTCTTGCAGAACAGGGCGTTACTCTGCGAGGAACCTTTATCATTGATCCAGATGGAATTCTGCGCCTTGCGATTTACCATGACATGGGAGTCGGACGTTCTGTTAGTGAATTACTCCGTGTCCTAAGCGCTCTTCAAACCGGAGAACTCTGCCCTGTTGAATGGAAGCCTGGAGAAAAAACATTGGGAAAGTCATAAAATGAATTGTAAAATTTATTGATAAAAATCACCTCTTTGATACGAGGTGATTTTTATTTTCAAGTAAAAAGGAAAGATGACCAGAATTTACATCGATCGAATATATTCAAGAATCGTGCGCGTGCCAAATCCGCTTGCACCATATTTTGTATAGGAATTCAATGGTTTTTCTGCAAACGCCGGACCGGCAATATCCAGATGTGCCCATGGAACTTCCTCTACGAATTCTTGAAGAAAAAGTCCTGCAGTCACAGCCCCTCCGTAACGTCCGGCAATATTTTTCAAATCTGCAACTTCCGAATGCAATAATTTTTTGTATCCCGGTTCAAGTGGAAGTTCCCAAACACGTTCGCCTGCACGATCTGCAGCTTTCTTCAATTCATCGCACAATGTTCGATCATTCGACATCATTCCAGCCACTTCTTCCCCAAGAGCCACCACACATGCACCCGTTAGTGTTGCCAAATCAATCATGACATCCGGTTTTTGTTGTAATGCATAGGTCAGTGCATCTGCAAGCGTCACACGACCTTCAGCATCTGTATTCAAAACCTCAACGGTTTTTCCATTCATGATGCGGACGATATCTCCTGGAACAATCGCTTTTCCCGAAGGCATATTTTCACATGCAGCAAAAATACCGTGGATCTCGACATTTAATTCTAAATCTGGAAGAACAGAAAATACCCCAAGAACAGCTGCAGCTCCGGCCATATCAATTTTCATGGTCGTCATGGCATCAGATGGTTTAAGAGAAATACCGCCTGAATCAAAGGTGACTGCCTTTCCTACCAACACCATTCGTTTTTTTGCATGAAGAGGCTTATAAACAAGATGAACGAGAAATGGTTCATGGTCCGAACCGCGCGCAACACCCAAAATACCACCCGCTCCTTTTTTCTCTAATTGAGCTCGATTAAAAACACGCATGCTGATTGTTTTACTACTTGCGGCAACGATCGCTTTTGTCACAGCAACCAAATCTGCCGGACGCATATGCTGTGCAGGTTCATTGACCAGATTGCGTGCAAATATGGTTGCATCCGCATACATTTCCCCAAGAGATAATCCTTTGGATGCCAATTTTATATCTGTCTTATGTTCAGTCATGAATGTCCAGGTTTCAGGAAAGAATTTTTTTTCTTTTAAAGACGATTTGTACTTAGCAAAATCATATGTTCCGAGCCACAGACCTTCTGCCATTGCTTTTGCACAAGCATCAAGAGTAAATTTTTTACTTCTCATGCCAAAAAAATCTGAAACAACATGTTTCCCTTGCCAGCTTCGCACCATTTGAACAGCGGTCGCTGCAACTTGGCGCACAGATTCTTCCTGCACTTCTTCTTGTTTTCCAAGACCAACCAAGAGAATGCGAACGTGTTGTTTGAGAGACTTTTGAAAAAAAAGACTCACGGTTTGATCTGCTTTCCCTGTAAAATTTTCTTTCTTTACAAGTTTTGCTAACAAACCACCCGTCATCTCATTCAAATATGTTGTCTCATGAGAAAATATTTCGTCTTCAAAACAAGAAGCAATAAATACGTCTGCGTTTGTGATTTGTCTATTTCTTTTTTGGATTTGGAGTTTCATAAAGTTTAAGCCCTAAAGACCTACATTATTTTAACAATTCATTTACGGAAATACCAGAACAAACAAAAATTGACATTTTTTTCTTTTTTTGATCAAATTCCTTGTCTTATCTTAAGACAAGGAATTATTAAACCTAGATCAGGAGAAAAAATGGATCTCGAACACATCGTGCGTGACGTTATTCATTTAGCCAATGGACGATTGTCTCAACCGTTTGAAATCACACAAAAAAGAGGTTATGGCGGTCAGATGGATGATGTGGTCACGGAAATCGACAAAGCCGCTCAGGAAACTTATATCCGAATGCTTTTCAAATATTTTCCTGAATTCGGTGTCGTGGCCGAAGAACAAGAATTGATGGTTCCGTGCCAAATGGGAGGAACTGATGTTTATGTAACCGTTGATCCAATTGATGGCACCAAAGCCCTGGTTCGTCGGCAATCTCATGGCATTGGAACCATGATTGCCCTCGTGCACGACGGAAAAATCATTGCCGCGTATGTGGGCGATGTAAAAACAGGCGAAATTTATGGATACGAATCGGCAATGAATTCGGATGTTGTTCGCATCTATTCATTAACCAATCGTGAGATTCTCTCCATCGACACCTTGCGACCTCTCAGCGAACAGGCTGTGATTCTGAACGATGATCCGAGAAATTATCCGCCATTTGTACAGGCCTTCGCGCACAAAACAGATTGTGGAGGTTTGTTCAAAAAGGTGCGGACCACGGAAGGAAGCCTTGGAATCGGAATAGCCAGACTTTGGAAAGGAGAGATAGGAGCAGCTCTCATCTCCATACACCCGGCACCTCCGTGGGACATCACACCTGTGATTGGCATCTCGCAAAAGATGGGGTTTGTTTTCCTCCGGGTAAACATGGAAACGAAGCAATTCGAACCATACGAACCACCCATTTCCAAAAAAATCGAATGGGGACCGAAATATGTTCTTATGATTCATCAAAGTCGCTTGCCGGAACTGCGCACATGGGAAGCACGATTCCACAATTCCCGTCTCTAACCACCTTTTCCCGAACGATGAAAATTCGTTCGGGATTTTGTTTTAAGAAAAACAGCTGCATAAAACAGCTGTTTTCTTGTACGAACCATCAAAATTAGTTTTCTTTTGGAGGAAACAAAAGTTTATACAACCCATTCTCATGATCAAACACGTCTCCACGTGTTTTTTCAATTGTATCTACTACATGGCGCATTTGTTTCAAGAGAAATTTCGCTTCCGGAGAATCTTCCAATCCGCGCGATTCTAAATTTTGAAACACGCGTTCCCCGATAAACAAATTACGCGCATTATCTGAAAGAACGTCTTGAGACATACTTACATCCACTCCTTCCTTTAAAGACAGCCTCCAATCTCCTTTTAGCATAAACTGTCTCGCATCTGTTGCCTCTTGACCGGTCAGTCTCATATCTGAAACAAGCCTCACAACGTCTCCGGAATCATTATACTCAAATCTGGCTGTCCCCAAATTTGAAATTTCTACAAAAGACGCTTCGATATGACTTGTATCTTGATCGATCAATTCACGAAGATAGGTCTGTTCTGCAGAATTAGGAATCGCATTTTCTAAGACACGATGGTGTGCATACAAATCCAGTTCAGACGCAGATGGCTCATATCCTTCTGGTATGACAGATGCTTCCGGATGGGCAAGGAAAAAAATCTTTTGTAAGACTTCCTGTTTCGCTTCTGCATTTTCCGGAAGTCCATACGTATAACGCAAATCCGTAATTTTTCCTTCTGCATCATACACAAACTCTGGTTTCAGAATTTCTGGACGTCCCATATCTGTAGATGCAAGTTCTCCAGATTCTGAATGCACTGGTTCTGGCGCGTGTGGTGTAGCAGAACTTGAGAGTTCTTTTGTCATTCCACCTCGGCGAACTAAAAGCTCTTCAGCAGTCATATCCATAGTCAACCCTTGTGTTTTCAGAGCTTCTTCTGAAAGACGTACGCCATGTTCATCCACAAAGGCAATATGCCATTCTCCAGCTTCCTGAACCGGCACCACAGAAAGATGTTCGCGTGCAGCTGATGTAAGCCAGGTTTCTCCTCCGTCTGTGTCTAGGAATCCCGCCTTCGCGGCCATTTCCTGAGCTAAACGATTAGCTTGATCTGCAGGAACCCCAAGACTTGCATCTCCATGAAACTGTCGAGCAAGTAATCCGGTAATAGAGTTCGTACCTTCTCCTGCATGAACAAGACCACGATCATAAAGTTCTTGCATTTTTTCACCTGAATATCCGTGCAAAGAAGAATCCCATGAATGAGCAGGTGCGATATCTGAACCTCCAAGTTCTGTATGTCCTGATCCAGAATCTTTACCTATTTCTGTTGAACTATCCCCTTCAAGCCCCTCATCTCCTTCCGATATCGGAGTAGGAAGTTCTCCTTCTTCTCCTTCTAGTTCTCCTATTCCGCGCCCTATATCAGCCGGTACTTTTGTTTCATTACCAAAGACTCTTTTCACCGCATGTTTCGCTTTTCCAAGTAATCCAGAAGCGGTATCCATTGGATGACTCACAGCTTCCGTAGCTGTATGAAAGGCACCTATCAAATGTGTATACCGTTCAGCCATGTCATCGCTCAAAATTTCTGGAATAGATTTTTCATCCCAAGCATTCAACGCAGAATCAATAAATTGACTCAAATGTTCTTTTGCTTTATTTGCAGCTTCTCCCACACTATCTGAATCAAGTAATTCAAGACCTTCTGGAATTGCCAAAGACCCCAACATAACAAAACGAGAAACTGTTAATGCTGCTTGACCAGCATTCATAGCCTTGCGACCAAATTTTCCCTCTCCTTTGAATCGAAGCTTATTCCATGTCTCAACAAACCCATTGACAACAAATTCTTTTGCTTTGCTTTCGGTCCGTTCACCCCTTTCAATCTCCTTTGACACTTTCTGCCATCTTTCCAAAAGACTGACTCCGCCGTAAGCAGCAAGTCTTAGAGGAGCAACTGTCCAAAACAAGGTGTTTAATGTCTCTTTCAAAGCAACAGTACCTTTTACTCGTGCCTCAATAGTTTCATCAATGAGTTTAAAAACAGCTTCGTTCAATTGTGTATCATCTGTTTTTTCTTTTTCTTGGGTAAAATTCTCAAAAATACGATCCAATTGTTTACGGAATCCAGCGCGTTTTTCTTCATTGAAATACGGGGATTTTTCTACTGCATCAAGCAGGGTTTGTTTACGAAGCTCTACAGGAGAAGGAGGCATTTCAACATGAGGAGATGGTTCTACATTCTTCTCAAATATTCCTTTTAACTTTTCAATTTCTTGTCCTGTATATCGCTTTTGAAGCCACCAACGAGGAACATCAGCAAATGATTTTACTCCGCCAAATGTTGCAGCCAAGCCGAGAAGTCCGCTTCCGATGCCTTTTGCTACTCTTGCAGCTGTCAATTTATCTGTCTGCTCTTCTTCCAAATATTCCCCCTTCACATGTTTGCGGATAAAACGATCCAAAAAACGACCCCAGCCTGTCTTTTCCGATGGTGTCTCGACTCCAGATGTTTCTTTTTCTTTTGGAAGAGATTCTAATTTTTCTGTTTCTGAAGCAGGTGCAAATGTCTCTGTTTTGGTTTCTCCTGGTTCCTGTCGCATACGAGCTAACAGTTCTTCTGTCTGTTTTCGAACTTCTTCCCAATTTTCTCGGCTTCCATCTTTTTGTGCATCCAACCAATTCAGAAAAGCGTTGTAAGCGGCTGTTATCTCAGCTAAAACAACATTTTTTCGATCCAATGCTTTTCGTAATACTTCATAGACTTCTTTAAATCCTGGACGTTCCCGAAAATGACCGTCTTTTAACTGCTGCCAAGCATTCATGGCCTCATTTAATTGCAAAACAAATTCTGCTGTCTCAGTTTCATTATTTTCCTCTTCCGTTCCTGTCCATTTATCTCCCATTCCATTCTTAAAAATCCAATCAATAAAATTTCGATATGCTTCACCAACTTCCCCACGCAAAGGACGTTTTGCATCTAGTGCACGACGCAAACGTCTATACAACTGAGCATATTCAGGAATATCCCGAATGGAACCATCTTTTGAATCCCAATCATTCAATTTCTTTCTTACATCAACCACAAAATCCTTTTCCACGGATGATTGGTCTATGATATCCGATGCAAATTTTTCCTGACGATTCAGTTCCTCTTCCATCACAACAGGAACTGAAATACGCGCCACTTCCTGTTCAAGAGCAGTAAGACGCACCTTCTCCTCATCTGAAAGACCAGATCGTGCAGATTTTGTACGCAAATCATCCAGTTCCCGAAAAGGAGCTGGCCAAGACTCTTTATCTACTTGTTTTTTCTCTACAGGAAGACCCTTATCTAAAGCCTTTTCAACCGGAAGTTGGTCATCTTTTTCAACAGGAAGAAGATCCTCTGTTTTTTCTCCTGGTAAAAATTTATCTGATCTGTCTAAATGTTTCAAAATATCTTTTTGCGCAGAAATCCATTCTTGAAACGCAGCAAAAGCTTCCTTTGCTTTATCGACTTCGCCCGCATCTACGGCTGCAGCCAATTTTTGATAAACATCCTGATATCCTCCAACTCCTCGAAACATCTGATCCTTCAAACTCCATTCATACATTGCTTTTTTAAGACGACCGATAAGATCATCCTTTTCCACCGGCAACAAATCCTCTTCCCCTTCCGTCAATTCAAGAAAACGTTTTGAAGCAAGTTCTCCTAATTCTTCCGCTTCTTTCTCTACTCTTTCTTTTTCTACTTTTTCTTGTTTGGAATCTTGTTCTTTCAAAGCTGCAAACTTCTCTTTTACTTCTTTTATATTTTGTCGCCATTCTTTCTCGCCCCCATGCGTCGAAACCCAATTCGAAAAATCTGCATAAACTCGAGCGACTTCTGTCCGTTCAGGCTGTTTTTTATCTAACACCTTTCGCAATTGTTCATAGACATTTATATAAGCTGTCTGATCCCGAAACGCTCCATCTTTCAAACGCCAAGCATCTAACTGCATTCTTAAAGAAGAAACTTTTTCCTCTTTTTCATTTGCAAATTCTTTCACTTTTTCCAAACGATTCGCTGTTTTATCTTGACCCGTACGACGAGCAATGGAAGCCAGTTCCTCGAAACTTGGCAACTTTTTTGAACCTTCTTGCCGACTCATACATTTATAATTTGATTACGAATCTTTTCGATTTCCTCCTCTCGTTTCATTTCTTGTTCAAGATGCTGTTCTTCTTTCACTGCCTGTTGCTGTACTTGATTTTGACGCTCACGAAATCGTTTTTCAAGAGCCATAACTTGTTCCAAAAAAAGGGCATCTTCTTTTTTTTCTTCCGCAGCCCAACCAGTAAGTAATTCGACCAAATCCTCAACAAGCGTTTGATCATTGATTCTCGAAAGAAGATCAATGGCAACCAATTTTGTTTCCGGATCAAGACGACTTGTTTGAAGAGCGTTCGCGAGAGTATTCCATGGCATATCAACCCTGAATTTGTTTTTCAACCGCATCCATCTCATCAAGAGCTGTTTGTGCTGCTGCTGCCAAAGAAGTACGTTGCTTTTCCTTTAACTTTTCAATCTCTTCCCGAAAAGAACGCACATCGGTTGCTACAGCCCCTTTCACATATCGTTCCAAAATTCCGCTTAACCGATCGATTTGTTCAAGCGTCATTTTTGGAACAAGAGTAACCCAGGCATCTTTCACATCTGATGGGATATCGGCTGCCGCAAGCAAAAAAGCAAGACGTTCGCCAAATTGGCGCAAATCACGTTCTACCTCTTCAACGGAAGGAGTTGTGGACGACATAAATAAGGAGGACAAAAATGAAACTACAGAAATAATACCAGAATAGACAAAGAATAAAAAGAGACAAGAACTTGTTTTTCCACAGCTTTCTGTTACACTGCGCGGAATCTATGATCACTGTTTCCTTGTTAAAAAGGATCGCAAATCCGGACTCATACCGTCGCGGTTGGGAGTATTTCCGCCGTGAAACTGTTGAAGACGTGTCTATTCATCGTTTATCTGATGACCGATCCCGTATTCATGGATTTGTCTATGGTGGTAAACCATACGAGGCAGAACTCATCCTTTCTCCGGAAGGAGATACGATTTTGACGTACGAATGCAGTTGTCCATACAACTGGCAAGGAGCATGCAAACATGTCGTGGCTCTTGGACTTTCTTGCATTCAGAATCTCGAAGAAGAAGATAATGATTTCAATGAAATTTTTGAACAAAAAAAATCCATTCCTCGTTTACAAAAAGGAATGGCTGGTCTGCAATCCAAACAACCACAACCTAAACGTCACCCACTCACACGTATTCTCCTTCGGCTTTCCTATGAACAAAAAACAGATGTTCTTTTTATTGATGCTAATGCGGAATATGGTCCTATCAGTATTCCCTTGAATCAAATACAAGAAAAAATTCACACAGATCGCAAAACAGGTCTTCAACATGTTGCTGTTCGAGACTGGGAAGAAGAAATCGAAACACATCATCATCTCATACGCGCCGGAGCTAAACAAGTAAAAGAAGGACGATATGAAGTTTCTGGTGGAAATCTGTATTCCTTCTTAACAGAAGAACTTCCTCTTCTTTCTGATGCCTATCATGTAGAAGAGGATGAAAGTTTTGCCCCGCTGAATGTCGTTGAGGAAGCAGACCTCACCTCACAATGGAATCTTTCTTCTGCATCCGGACTTGATTGGTTTTCATTTTCCGTAGAATGGCATTGTGCAGGTGCACATCTCACTCCTGAACAGGTTGAATCACTTGCCCTTGGAGAAACCGAATTTGTTCGCGGAACAGATGGATCGTTTATCCGCGTTCGAAATGCAAAAGATTCCCGTCCTGTTGTTGAAATTCTTGAAACAGCGGAAAAACATCCGGATGGAAAATATGCCGCACGTCTCTTTGATGCACCGGCCATGATGGCGATTCTTGAGGCGACCAGGTCTGCACGTGTCCGGGAAACTGATCAAGCACTTTCCACTTTTTTACAGGATGCAAAAACAGGATCCATGCCAAAAAAACCCTTTTTAGCTCCTGAACTTGAACATCGTCTCCGTCCGTATCAAAAAGATGGAGTGGCGTGGCTTTCTTTTTTACGCCATTACGGATTTGGGGGCATTCTCGCCGATGATATGGGACTTGGAAAAACAGCTCAGACACTCGCATTCATTGCCTCGCTCAAAAATCGCACATCCCCTGCCCTTGTGGTCTGTCCAAAAACTCTAGTTCATACCTGGGCGCAGGAAGCAAAAAAATTTACCCCGGATTTACGAATTTGTCTTATTGATGGACCGGCAAAAGATCGAGAAAAAAACTTTGCTTGTTTTGAAAAATCTGATCTTGTGATCACTCCTTATTCTTTGATTGCGAGAGATCTTCCCACCTATCTCTCACAACAAGAACCATTTTCTGTTTGTATTCTTGATGAAGCTCAATACATCAAAAACGCAAACACAGCGACCGCAAAAGCCGTGAAACTTCTTCCATCCAAACAACGCATGGCTCTCACGGGAACCCCACTTGAAAATGGTGTACACGAACTTTGGAGTATGTTTGATTTTCTCATGCCTGGTTTTCTTGGAAGTTTCCGATCATTTCGACAAAAATATTTGCTCCCCATCCAACATCATGAAGATCATTCCACCCTGGAATTATTGCGAAAACGTGTACGCCCGTTTGTTTTGCGCCGCACAAAAGAAAATGTTGTCAAAGAACTTCCTCCGAAAATCGAAGAAACTCGCTGGTGCGATCTTGCTCCAGAACAGCTCGTACTTTATACACGAACCCTCACCCAAGTTCGTGAAGATATTTTTGAAAAAGTAAAAACCAGAGGATGGAATCGGTCTCGTGTGGACATTCTTTCCGCTCTTATGCGTTTACGGCGCATTTGTGACCACCCGGCATTAGTAGACCATTCCATCGGACGTGTCGAAGAAACCTCGGAAAAGATGGCACATGCACTTGAACTCGTACGCGAAGCTGTTTCTGGCGGACACAAAGTGCTTTTGTTCAGCCAATTTACTTCCATGTTGGACATTTTACGGGAAGCACTGGATCGCGAAGAAATCGGACATGTCACGATTGAAGGAAAGACACGCGATCGCGCCGGAGCGGTTCGTCGATTTCATGAAGATCCGACGATTCCTGTCTTTCTTTTAAGTTTACGTGCCGGAGGAACAGGACTCACCCTTACAGCTGCAGACACCGTGATTCTTTTTGATCCATGGTGGAATCCGATGACCGAACGTCAAGCCATGGATCGTGCTCATCGTATTGGTCAAACAAAAACCGTAAATGTATACAAACTCGCAACAAAAGGAACAGTGGAAGAAAAAATTCTTGCGCTTCAAGAACGTAAAAAACGCTTATTTGATGCACTTATTTCCGAAGAAGCGGAAACATTACCGGAACTTTCTTGGCAGGAAGTACAAGAGTTGTTTGAATAATTTGTTAAAAACATTTGACAACTATTTGTTTTTCTGGTACTCTTTCCCCCTAATGAGACCTTACAAAAAGAGGTCTTGAGACTCGAACCTCGTGTGCGTCGTAGGATAATGCGACCCGTGGAAATCGGGTCGTATTATTTTTTTATGACACCACAACCAAAACCATCAACCGAAAGCTTTTTCGGGCTTGGCATTGCGCCAAAACTCTTGGAAATCCTTGAAAAAAATCATTTCGAGACTCCAACCCCTATTCAAACAAAAGCCATTCCGATTGGTGTAGAAGGCAATGATCTTGTTGGAATTGCTCAAACAGGAACAGGAAAAACGCTTGCGTTTGCGATTCCTATGATTCAACGACTCGCTGCCACAAAAGGTCGCGGACTTGTTTTACTTCCAACTCGCGAATTAGCCATTCAAGTAAGCGAAACCTTTGAAAAAATCGGACGCGGTATTCATTTGCAATCTGCTGTTTTGATTGGAGGTGCTTCTATGGGACCTCAAATTCGAGCAGTCAAAAATGATCCGCATGTGATTGTGGCAACTCCTGGACGTTTGATTGACCACTTAAACCAAGGAACCGTCAAATTGAACCGGGTAAATATCCTTGTACTTGATGAAGCCGATCGCATGCTTGATATGGGATTTGCTCCACAGATTAAACGTATTTTGGAAACGATTCCAAAAGAACGGCAAACTATGTTATTCTCCGCAACTATGCCTGGCGAAATTGCAAGATTGGCTGCTGGATACATGAAACTCCCTGTTCGTATTGAAGTTGCTCCTTCAGGAACCGCTTCGGAACGAGTCGAACAAGAACTGTTCGTTGTACAAAAAAATGACAAAGTTCGTTTGCTTGAAAAATTGCTTGGAGAATATCATGGAACCGTTCTTGTGTTTAGTCGTACAAAACATGGAGCACGAAAAATTTGTCGCTCTCTCAAACACATGGAACATTCGGCTGCGGAAATTCATTCGGATCGTTCCTTATCCCAACGGCGTGATGCTTTGGAAGGATTTAAAAATGGAAAATATCGCGTCTTGGTTGCCACAGATATTGCTGCACGCGGCATTGACGTCAAAGGAATTGAACTTGTTGTAAATTTTGACCTTCCGGACCAAGCGGAAGACTACGTACACCGTATTGGTCGAACAGGACGTGCCGGACAAGCAGGAAAAGCGATTTCCTTTGCTATGCCTGATCAAGGACGTGATGTGCGTGACATTGAAAAACTCATTCGTTTACCTTTGCGCATTACCCCACTCCCAGAACTTCCTCCTGCTCGCACTATGAGTGAAACAGCAGATGTTGATCGTGAAGCATATCCACGCCACCGACGACAAGGTCAAAGTAAAGGACGTGCAGGATATGGACAACGACCAGCACATTCCTCATCTGAAAGACGCCGCCGCACTCCAAATTTCTAAAAATAAAAAAATCCACTCGGAATGATCCGGGTGGATTTTTGTATTCAAATTTTATTTCTCTCTTTTTTTGGCACGCAGATATTCCAGAATAGCTGGAATAAATGAGAGACAAATAATAGCAAAAATGATCAAAGAAAAATGTTCTTTGACAAATGCCCATTGACCAAAAAAGAATCCGGTAAACAAAAAAAGTCCAACCCACACAATTCCACCAATAACATTGTAGACAAAAAACCGACGATAAGACATGCGTCCAATCCCAGCAAGAAAAGGAGCAAATGTACGAATTACAGGAATAAAACGAGCAAAAAAAATCGTTTTACCTCCATGGGTCTCGTAAAATTGTTGACTACGTTCCAAATGTCTTCGGTTGAATAACCGTCCTTGATCTTTAAAAAAAACTTTTGGCCCGATCCGGCGTCCAATCCAATAATTCACAGAATCTCCAGCTACAGCCGCGATCATCAAAAGAAAAAAAAGAAACCGAATATCCAACGATCCGGCTGCTGCCAATGTTCCAGCAGCAAACAGCAAAGAATCTCCTGGTAAAAATGGAGTAAAAACAAATCCTGTTTCGGCAAAAAGAACGATGAACAAAATGCCATACGTCCAAACCTGATATGTTTGAAACAAAAACGAAAGTATCTCTTCCAAAGACATACAGCACGAAAAATATCGAGGTTATTTTATTCTTTTTCTTCTTTTTGTTCTTGAACAGTGGCAGCCAACTGTTTTTCAATTTGAACCCATTTTTTTAAAAGAACTTTACGAATTTCTGGAAGTTCTTTTTTTGCAATTTCTTTCGTTTTCACATAATGATCAACGAGTTTGTCTACTAATGTCTCGTATGCTTCTTTTGTGAGTTCCTGACGACTTTGCAGTTCTTTCACAAGTTTTGTCTGAAGCTTTTGACCTTTTTTTTGTAGCTCTTTTGTCATTTGCGCACCTTTTTTACTCTGAAGGAACAAACCAGCAGTCATTCCAATAACAGATCCAATTAAAAGACCCACTTTCAAATGGGAAACGGATTTCTCTTCGGACATAAAAAAGAAAAGATAAGAATAAAAGATAGAAATATATTACCATTTTCATTTTAATATGAAAAACCCGACTCTTTTGAAAGAGCCGGGATATTTAATGATTTCGAAACCCACGTCTCATATACGGAGCTGATCTGTACTGAAAAGCTCTGTGATACGGAATTGTTATAGGTGGTCGAAAATGTAAGGAAGTGATCGGATATGGAAAATCTCGTCCGTTCTTTTCGTAAAAAACCTCTGGTACGCGATTACACACCTCTCTCGAGGAATTCGCAGCCTGTACTTTCTTACGCATTGCATTCAAAAAAATCAGAGTCTTTTCGACCACAAGAGCAAAGAGCAACACCAAAATCTTTCCGAACAGGTAAAACAGGTAAAAAAGAACACAAAGAGAAAGATAAACAAAAATGGTGAAAAAATAAAAAAAGTACAAGCTTTCTCCTTTCTTAAAAAGAACATTTAAATCCTATAAAAACTAACCATGTAATACCACAACTGTCAATCTGTTTGACCTGAACTTTCAATGGCAAACCACTTTTTTTCTGTTTGTTCAAGAAGTGCTTCGATTTCAGAAAGACGTCTGGATTTTTCTGGAGCATAATCCGTTGGATTCTCAAAAAAATAGGCAAGAATACTGCTCTTTTCTTTTTCTAAACGTTTTATTTCTTCTTCGAGACGCTGTTGTGCACGACGATGTTCACGATCACGCATCATCTGTTCTTTCCGATTGGTATCCGTTCTTGTTTGTTGAACACATTCGGGAACAGACGCAAGTTCTTCTATTCGCGTCGTCAAATCTGAAACATATTCTTCATACGTTCCCAAATAATGTCGAACCGTGCCGTTACGAACCTCATATATTCGTTCTGCAAATGCATTCATGAATGTTCGAGCATGAGAAACTACAAAAACAGTTCCCGCATATTCATTCAATGCTTTTGCAAGAATTTCCACGGTTTCTGCATCCAAATGGTTTGTTGGTTCATCAAGAAGTAAAACAGTATGTTCGTGCAAAATCAAACGCGCCAAACGCACACGTGCTCGTTCTCCACCAGAAAGCACAGAACATGATTTTTCTAAATCATCTCCGTGAAATAAAAAAGCTCCGGCTGCAGCTAAAATACGTTCAGCCGAGACATTTGCGGGAGCGGCTTTGGTAAGGGCTTCGAGAACGGTTTGATTTTCCGCAAGAGTTTCTCCATCCTGCTGTGAAAAATATCCAACATCAGCCCGATGCCACCATTTCATAGACCCATCAATAGCCGGAAGACTTCCAGCAAGCGTCCGAAGAAGGGTTGATTTTCCTCGTCCGTTTTCTCCGACAATCGCCACCTTGGCTCCGCGCGGCACTTCCAAAAAAATATGATCTGCGATCACCTTTTTCTCATACCCAATCGAAAGATTTTCACATCGCAATGCTGTTCCAGGCACTACAGGTGAACACGGAATCCGAAAAGCAATCGTTGAAAAATTATCATCCAGGTCACGCAAACGAGCTCGTAATTTTGTAATATGTTTTAATTTGCTTTGCGCTCGCGTAGCAAGACTCGCTTTTGCACGAAACCGATCTGCAAACGCTTGAGCATCAGCCATTTCCCGACGCAACCGTTTATTTGTACGACGAACATACTCTGCTTGTTCTTCTTTCCAATCTAAATATGTTTCCACATCACCCGGGAATGTGACTAATTTTCCTTTGGATAATTCCCATGTGGTTGTACAAACATTTTGTAAGATTTCTCGATCGTGTGACGTCATGATAAACGCACCAGGATAATCTCGAAGAAACACCTCAAGCAAAAGAAGAGTTGGTAAATCAAGATAATTCACTGGTTCATCCAAAAGCAAAAGGGTTGGATCTTCAAGCAAGACGCGAATCAGTTTCACACGCATCTGATATCCTCCAGATAAAGTTGCTGGGGTGAGCGCAAGATCTTTCGGATGCAATCCAAATCGCGCAGCAAGCTTCGCACAAGTCCATTCTGGTTTTCCACTATCTTCTGAAAGATATTCCATGGTTGTTTTATTTTCAAAAAATGCTTCGTGTTGTCTTAACACTCCAAGTCTTGTCCAGGGCATACATTGAACTTTTCCTTTATCCGTTTCTTCATCCTGAGCCAGCAAACGCAACAAAGTTGTTTTCCCTGAACCATTTCTTCCAAGAAGCGCAATATGCGCTCCTTCAGGAACGATAAAAGAAAGCCCAGCAAGAACCGTTTGACGACCGTATATTTTTTCCAAATTAATTGCTTCTAAAACAGGTCTCATACGGACGAAATTCTAACTCATTCTTTCCAAAACAAAAATAAATAACTTGTTTCTTGTCTCAAAAATAGATATAACTATATCTGTTTCAACTCATGACTCTTTTTTCAATATGTCCGAATTTTCAGAACAAAATCCTTTAGAACAACTCAAAAAAATGAATGCTCAAGAAAGAATTGAATTTTTTCGAGGAAGAACATCTGACTTTAGTACGCAAGTCAGTCACATTCTTGATCAATACCTTACATGTTCAGAAGAACAAAAAGAAAGCATTCTCCACGCATTTCAACAAAGAGTGGAAGATTATTTTGCTTATCCAAACGGTTCACATGGAGGAGGACCTTTTGATCATCTTCCACAAATAGGAAGACGACTTATTACACAAGAACAATACGAGACACTCAGCATGGCCGCCGCAGCTCTTGCGGCAACGATGATAGACAAAGCTGGTTTCAAAACATATGCACAAGGAGCATATGCTGCATTAGGTCAAATGTCAGCTAAACAATACACGAAAAGTTAACTACAAATCTTTTGAAATACTTGTCACCGCATTTTTTTCCGTTGTTGGATTATAATCAAGAGTACTGTCAATCAGCTCTCCCATTTCATAATTTCCAAAAAAGACATCAGAAACACTCTCAATATCAGACACCCAATCACTGCCATAAATTCCAGCAGCAATCGCTCCATTGGCAATGGGACGCAAAACTCCCCCACGAGTAATTGCATACACTGCATTTGAACTGTCGAATTTTATCAATCGTACACCTGGACGATAAGTGACATTTTTTCCAAGAGGAATGGAGGCCATAACCTTAGCTGTCACAATCACCATATTGTCATAATTTTTATACCAGGTCTTGAAAACACGTTCATTAGGAAAAGCATGGCGTTTTCCATCTGGTCCGTAAAAATACACTGCTGTACATGGATCATTCACATAGACCGTATCTGAACAAGCTGTTTTCACAAGATCTCCAGACTCAACATCTGTGATCGCTTTTGAAACAATTATCGTAACCGAAGACCCGGTAGTGCTATTCCCCTCATCATCACTGCATTGTGCTGCCACACTGTAAGAATCTGTATCGGTAAATGTATAGGAAACACTTGCTTGTTCTCCTTTCACAGACATGGTTTTTTTCTTCACTCCATTTACATACAAAAGACATTCATCTACTCCATGGTCATCAGAAACTGTGGCAGATAAAGTAACTGTTACATCTTCAACAGCAGAAGTGGGAGAAATTTTTCCGACCTCTGGCACATCTGTTTCTGTAATCATAAAAGATAGACTCACAACACTTCCCGTGTTTCCTGCATCATCAACCGCACGCAAATAGGCTGTATGGTCACCAGACGTCAACACATGCAAAACCGTATAACTTGTAAATGATCCAATATCTGTATAAGAACCTGCATCCATACGAAACTCATAATGATCTACAGATGATTCCCCATCTGTTGCCGCAGACCAATCAAATGTCGGTGTACTGTCATGGGTAGGACTTCCACTTCGAATGGTAAAATTTGTTGGTTTTCCTGGATTTCCAACATCATATCCAAATAATGCACCATCTGAACCGCTTGCCCATATTTTTTCCTCGTCTTCATAGGTAATAGACAAAACATCTGAAGATCCAGGAAAAGAAATATGGCTCCAATTTGCCCCGCCATCTGTTGTTTTATAAACACGATCTCCCTCAGCAGAAATAAATCCATCACCTGTCGAGCTCAAAAAAGCAACATCTTTTACATCGTACCCATCAATTTGTGAAACAGAAACCAAAGACCAATGACTGCCCCCGTCTGTTGTTTTAAGAACCATACCGTTTTCTCCTCCAATCCATCCAGCCGAACTACTCACCATATCAATCGCGGTAAGATCAACAGAGGTCGCAGATGTTTCTTGTTTCCATGTTGAACCACTATCAGTTGTTTTGAGGATCACTCCATTTTCTCCAACCGCCCAAAGCGTTGAACTGCTATTTGAAACAAAACTGAGTCCGTACAAAGCAACACTGATCCCTGATGTTTGTTCTTTCCATGTTTTTCCACTATCCGTTGTTTTCAAAATCACTCCACTTGCACCAACTGTATATCCAGTTGAAGTTGAAGTCATCACAATTTCATACAGAGAAACACTTGTGCTTGAATCCAAAAATTTCCATGTTTTTCCCCCATCTTCTGTTTTTGCAATCACTCCACTTTCTCCTGATGCATAGGCAACCGTACTACTCACAGCTGCGACATCAAAAAAATCTTTTGAAGTAGACAACGACCCTTCTTTCCATGTTTTTCCCCTATCAGATGTATAAACCAAAGAACCATCTGCTCCAACCGCATAGCCAGTTGTCCCAGAAAAATCAATGGCATAAAGAGAAGAAGAAACTGGCGATAAAAGAGATGCCCAACCTGCTGCGTATGCACCTGATGCAATAAAAAAAGAAAAAATAAGAGATAGACCTATTTTTTGTATGCGAGAAAAAAAGAGATGTTGGTGCATATTTAATAATTCGAAAAAATATCTTGTAATTCTTGTTGAGAATATAATCCGTCAATCACTTCGACTACCTGTCCATTCTTATCAACTAAAACAGAAAATGGTGTTCCAAGAGCTCCTCGTTCTTGAGCTTCTGTCGCATCTTTTTTTACTTTGTCATGATAAGTTGCATCAGCAATGCATGTATTGAATGTAGTTTGATCTAATTTGAGTTCGTTCGCTATATCAAATAAAACTTGTTCTTCTAATCCGTTATTCGAAGGGGTTCGTTCATAAATCTGATTCAGATACTCCCAAAATTTTCCTTGTGCTCCCGCGCACTCTGCCGCTTCCGCTTCCAATGTGGCTTTTTTCATGTGTTGGTTCAAAGGAAAATGTTTGTATTCCCAGCGAATTTTTTCCTCATATTTTGGCATAATCTGTTCCAATGTTTCGTGAAATTCTTTGGAATACGGACATTCCATATCTCCATACTCAACAAGCGTCACATCCCCGTTTCCACGCACAAAAGAAACAGTCTGAGGTGTACTTTTTGAAGAAGGTGTTATTGTTGCATTCGTTTTTTTTGACAGAGATGGACATCCTGCCCCAAGAAGAGGCAATAAAACCACGAAAATAACGACCATGAAAATACGATGAAAAAATCCCATACAAATAAACATTCTTGTGGTAAGATAAAATTGCTTTTTTATTTTAGCGTTTTTTTCGCTTTATGGACAGCGTGAATAAAAAAATTCTTGGCTTATGCGCCCTGTTTTTCCTTCTTCCGGGATGCTCTGCTTGCAATCGTTCGAATACACAAAATGTGTCATTACCAGATACGAAAATCGTCATGGAATCTTACAATCCGCAATTCAGTCGCACCATGCAGTATCTTGATATGTTGGTCATGAAAGGAAGTTCTTCCATTGAAGAAGTTAAACCATACCTTTCAAATAAAGACCCAAAACAACGTTGGGTCGCTGTCTATATTATTGGTCGTGTCGCAAATCATGATCAAGTAAATATTCTGCTTCCCCTTTTACAAGATTCTGAAGAAGCTGTACGAATTTCTGCAGCTGGAACATTGGCAAACAAAGGATATAGAGAAGCACTTCCTGTTTTAATTTCTGGAACACGTTCAACAGGAACCATTTCTTATCTGCATCCAGAACAAGAAATTGCTGGATTTTGCTTCGATGTACTTTCTGTTTATACAAAACAAACTTTTTTTACACCAGAAGAATGGGAACAATGGTGGAAAATAGTAGAGGGAAAACTTTCGTGGGATGAAGCAACAAAAACGTATCGCTGATTTTTATGCATACCTTTTCAAAAAAATATCTTTTTGGATTCTTCGTCTGTCTTGCCGTGGCAAGCATGATTATACAGCCTGTTTTGGCTGCCTATCCCTATGCTGCAGGTGGAATTGGAACCGTTATTATTACCGGAGGAAATAAAATCTTTATTGTTGTTCGCATGGAATTATGGGGAGATGGAGTTTGGAAAGATCCGACACTTGCTTCGCGTTGGGAGCAGACCATTGAAGCTGTTTGGAATAATGACGCATCCGGTTCTCCTGTCAAATATAAATGTTATGAAGTTGAAGTGGATGTTGTAATGATCGTTTCTCCAGAAGGACGACAAAGTCCGGAAGGCGGAACACCTGACTATCACCAAATCTGGGTTCCAGATGTTTCTGCCGGGGACATGGCAAATACTTACAACCAATACGGGCTCTACTTGCCGGAACAAGATTCCCATGACGTGGCATACGGCGAATATGACTCAACATCGGCTCAACAATATTACGAGTCAAATGCAACCGAGGATCAACGTGCTTCAGGAAAAGGAAAAGTCAGCGGATTTATATGGAATCCATCGGCGATCGGAGCGGACGCGGAAAAGAAAGCTACATGGGGAACTTTTCCAAACACACTGTCTGATTCTGTCGTCACCCACGAGTTCGGACATCTTATGGGAGTAAGTCATGATCAAAAAGGATGCACAGATAATGTGATGAGTCCGAGTAATGGAAAAGACAAAGTCCGAACTCAGGTTTATCCGCGTTACTATAAAGAAATGTTGGAACCATTGAATCTCATGTGTGAATGGGATGTTCAAACAGATATTCATATGGATGCAACTGCAGTTGGAACCTATTTTCCTCCAAAAATAGATGCCCATAATCGATTTACTCTTAAAGAAGAGAAAGCTGCGCGCGGGTTTATTGCTTCGACAACCGGCATCTCTGATTTTATTTACGACTATATTGAACCGAATTTTACGTGCAATGTCTTTACTTGGGAACCACATAACGGAAAAATCGATTATCGTGCCGAAATCCTTTATAACTTCAAGGAAGATTTAAAAACAGGCGGTCGAATCTTTTTAACGCCTGCCATCATGCAAGAACCATACGAAGAAATAAAAGGAATTACCGGATGCGGTTCAGGTCCTCTTCAAAGTTTGAGTATGGTTAATCCGGTCAATCACCACAATCTTCTTTATTCACTCACAGGAAAAAATCTGGAAGTGACTCCTTACGATTACCACACAGATGATCCAGCCTCCTGTCCGGCAAAAGAAGAAGAGCCTCTTATAGAGAAATACTACATAGATGGAGTTGTGATTGATGGAGCAAAAAATGAAAGCAAAGCAGAACATTTTCCAAACGCTGATTTATTCGGAGCATTATTCAATTACAATATTCGTATTCTCAAAGCAGAACCGCTTGCTTCCTCTGTGAATTCCGCGAGTGGTGAAACAGCTTCTTCCAACCAAACGTCAAAAGAAAACAACACATTCGGCTCTTCAACCGTAGAAGAAATTCTTCAACAACGTTCGAATACACTCGGAGAATCCACTCCAAGCCAATCTTCTGCATCTTCAAAATCCGTTGAAGAAAAAGAAGTGGTGGATATGGTTGATTCCATGACAGATAACAACCTCTCAAAATATACGGGAGACGATGGGATGATCGAACAAAATGCAAAATATCTCCAACAACTTTTATGGGCATCTTTTTTTGGAGATGCATCCTATCCAGATTCTCTTGATACACTTGATTTGACTGGTGTTGATCTCAAAGGAATTACCTATACTCCAAAAGGTTCAGAACCATTTACAGATTACGAAATGCGTGTGGAATTTTCGACCATTATCGAAATTTATCATCCGCTTCAGACACAATAAAAAAAGGGGGTTGGTTTTTTCCAACACCCGACCGTTTGTATCAGACGATACTAAACGGAAATAGTTGATTCCTCCGAAATTGTTTCGTCTTTTTTCTCCACAAAATTTCCACAAAAAGTGCGTTGATTCCACACTTTTCGATCTTCGCAACCATCCCAGCAGGCGCACCGAAAACAAACGGGTTCTTTTTTGGGTGGATTTGATACCACTCTTAACTCTGGTCTGAAGGATTTTTTCCCTTCTTCTTGGGGGAAAACTTTGTCCCATCCGTTCCGCGCCGCTTTTTCCCTTGGCATACTGACCATCTCCCCGGTTGGTGTTTATCGTCGAGATTTGATTCTCGACCCCTAAGAAGTCCTGCCGGAAAAAGGCAGTCTTCCTAAGAACAAATGCTACACGAGACAAAAAGAAAAAGCCAATCCTTGAATACTTTAAAAAAGAAAACTTGAAAATAACGCAAAAAAAGCAAGAAAAAACCAAATCGTATTCAATACAGCAGGTTGCCAATTTCTCTGTGCAAACGCATCAATCACAATTCCAATTGACCCTAGAACATTCAGAGCATGATAACGCCAATCTGTACTGTCAAATATATGAAAAACAAGAAGGGCATACCCAAGAAGAACAAAACCAAT
>LCAH01000007.1 GCA_000996355.1 Candidatus Uhrbacteria bacterium GW2011_GWC2_41_11 | reverse complement strand
AAATTTTATTTTTTAATAGCCCTTTTTTGAAATTTTTTTTGGAAAAGAAAAAAAATCACTCACGAAAAAACCAGGTGAGTGACTAAGCAAGCCGAGAAGATGTTTCATGTCCAGATACGCTTAAAGGCAAACAGGCATGTAGTGAGAAATACCACTGATACTAAAATACCTGCAATTTGTATAAAAGGTTCGCCTGAACTTTTAGCGGTGCACAACATCCAAACCCCAACGATTACCGAAAACATTAACAAACAAGACTTAAAAATTTTTAAAATCATGCTGCCCTCCCTTCAATATTTTATTAGTATAAGATGCAAAAATACACTATTTTAGCTTTAAAGTTGTATAGTTGAAAATAGCAATCCTGTCAATACCACGACCAAAAAATTTAAAAAGGGCTCTTACAATAAGGAATATATTTTGAACAAAACGTCGTTTAACACGGCATATCCGAAGTTTGCCGAAGTGAAATGAAGGCAAATATAGATGAAGCGACGAGGAACAATAAGCGGAACCGCATACACGTTGTTATCGGATGTAAATTATTTTCTTTTTTGATTTTTATCAATTATTTGATGACAAATTTTTATCCTTCTTGGAAGGGGCCACAAGAGGGGAATTAAAGAGGTGAATTGCACCCAGCCAAACTGTTTCCGTTAACATCTTTTTGTACCTCGTAGTTCTTCCTGATCCAATGTGGCGGTATTAGGGCTTGACAAAATCTAGCAAATACCCTATACTGGCACGTTTACTGGGCTGTTTCTGGTAAGCTGACTGTGGAAATATTCCGCGGTCAAAGAAACACACCTTCACAGGAGAGATCACGATGAGAAAGAGCTCACTGTTTCTGGCCGCCGTTCTCGGTATCACATTCCTCGGCAGCAGCTTCGGCTGCGCGCGGGAAAAGAACTCACCACTCCTCGAGTGGAACCTCTACAACGGGGTGTACGCGGCGTACAACGTCAATATCGACGAGTCGCAGTACAAGGGTGAGTTCAAGTTCCGGATGATCCACCTCGTGCCGCAGGGCGGCCTGTTCTCGGACAAGAATCTGCCCAATCCGCAGGCCATCACCGGACACGACCTCGACGGCGACGGCCAGTTCGACCGCGTGTTCATCTGCTCGGCTGGTGGTGGCTTCAACTCGGTTCTCTTCACCGGTAACGGCGACCGGGTCTGGGAGCCTTGCCTGGCGGACAAAAACAAGGTTCAACCCTTCACCGAACAGCAGGTGATTTCGGCACAGGCCATGCTCTACGCGGCCATGTCCGAGGTTTACAACACCGCGCACCGCACGAGCACGCTCAAATCTTGGCGTGCCAAGTACGGTTCGTAAGCTGGCACTCTTTTCCTACATCAGGGTGGCCGGAGAACTCACATGGGTTCTCCGGTTTTCGTTTTCAAAAAATTTCCAAGAAATCTGAAAAATCTTTTGTACACGTCCCGCTGCGGCGGGACAAAATAAAAAGGAAACATCAGCTAACAACGCGTAGAGGAAATCTTTAATTTTGCTAACATTTCTGCTAATATTAATGTACTTGAAGCTCTATTTAAGCCTGTCGACTTAACACAAATTGGCTATCCGCCCTGTGGCGACGCGATCGTACCACAGTGCGGCCAGCCGACTTCCTCTACACGTAAACGTTAAACGAAATTCAGGAGCCCGCCTTTGTATAATTTGTTAAAAAGTATGCATCCTGAAAGATTTAACGAAAAAGAACCGAGTATACAAAAAGCTGTCGAACAAGGACGGCAATATTTGGAATCTGAGCATCAAAATGGTCATTTCCCTTCTTATATAAGTGCCTCAAGAGACTTTTCAGCACCCCCGCTAATATCGCCTCGTGAAACTTTCTCAACAATAGCCATTGCTGATACTGCACTAAAAGATCATCCTCATAGCGAAGCGGCGCGAGCTGCCTTGCAATATATTGAAAATCAAAGACAGCAAGGGCAGTTCACTTTTTTTGAAGACAGAACAGTATATCCACCAGATACTGACACTAACGCATTGGGGTATTCTGTTTTGCTAGAATCTGGACGATCAGTTCAAGATGACGCAAATCGCATACTAGACACCATTCTTGCACATTTACTTGGCAGAGGTTCAGAAATGCAACAAACAGAACAGTGGCTTATGGAAACTTTGCATACAGGTGCTTACCAGACAGGCACTCGTTATTATCAATCACCAGATTCTTTTCTACACTTTATGGGAAGACTGACAAAGTTTCCTGAATTGTCAGATAAAATGAAAACCAAACTTGCTGAACAACTACAACAAAGAATCAAAAAAACAGAATACCCTTTAGATTTAGCTATGAGAACTGCCCTTGCTGATTCACTCGGTATTGACAATGATTTTGAAAAACAAAAATTGTTAAGACTACAAGAACAAGGTGGCTCTTGGCCTGCTGATGCTTTGTTTCGTTATGGAGGTAAACAAGGTTGCTTTGGTAGTAAAGCATTAACGACAGCTTTTTCTATAAAAGGATTAAAGTCGGCGGGTTTCTGAACATCGTTTAACACGACATATCCGGTTCCGCTTCGCTATACCTAAATTACTATCGCAACTTCGGATGTTGTATTATAATAATTTCATCTATAAAAAAGTATATAAATTTTTATTAACTAAAAAATATGGAACCAGAATCGCGAATAGAAGAGAAAGGGGGAATTGAATCAGTTACAGAAGCAAATCGTTCTGCTATTAAAAAGGAATTGATCTCTAAACTGAGAGATTTAATGGTTTATTATGGGGGAGAGCAAGGTAGTGAAGAAATGGATGATTTCAAGGTACATCAATCTTTGTGGGAATTATTTCGTAAGTATGATTTAGAAAATAGTGATTTGATTTCAGATCCTGAAGTCCAGGAGCTTGCACAAAAAATAGCAAAAAAACCATTCATAAAATCCTCTTTCACATCAACTTTTAAGATAGCTGGTTAATTTACAGTGCACAACAGCGCGTATACAGCCACCTCTAACCAAGGTGGTTTTGCATTTTTGGTAAGATGGGCATGGAATGAGTTTGTGGGCAATTGAAGACCAATTGCCTCACTCAAACTATGATCGCTTACGCGATACTATCACAGTTTGGCTCGACAACTGTGCATCACGCGCGAACGTTATCGCAAATTTTAAATTAAATTAATAAATTAAACTTTATTTTATGGCTGAAATTGAAACACCAAAAATTGATAGAGGGCAAGAACGATTAAGTTTTCCAAATGATCGTAAACCCAAGGATGAAGAATTGGAAGAAACTAAAATAACCAATCAATGGTTAAAAGAGAAGGGTCCATATTTTGCAGCATGTATTTTGCTTTATCAACATTGGAAGATTAATAATGATCTTTCACCATCAGCGCCACTCGCTTTATTTGGAGATGTATTTAGAGAATTTGATGGAAATAGGGCTATAAAACAAGACTATATCAGTCGAGCAGAAGTTTGGTTACGCAAAAAATTTCCTGATGATTTTGGTAATACGTACTAAAATTGCCCAAATTACATTTTTATTTTATTTTTTGAAAACATCACTTAACATGGCATATCTGGTTACACTACGCTACACCGATTTCATAAAATAAGAAATTTATGTCAATACTCAGACTTAAGAAGCCTCGGAGGATTGACAAAGAAATGAAAAAATGTATACTTTCTTGGTAGAAAGTAGGAGGAAATTGCACATTCAAGACGCCAATGGAGGATACTCATGAGTACGAAATTTGATCCGAACAATGTCCATCAAGTTCCACAAGATAAGGATTTTAATTTTGTAAAAAAAATCAGTGTTTGGCAGTGTTCTCATTGTGGAGAATATAACGAGAACGGTGGAGGTGTTGGTGCAACATGTGCTCACTGTTCAAGGACAGTTCGTGGCGGTACGGATTCCTTCGGGTCTTATTACTGCATGGAATGCAAAACAATGACCACTAATTTTGCTCGGGAATGCAGTGGTTGTGGAAGAGATTTCTAATCTCAATTTTTCGGCCGGCTCTCAATTTCACGAGGGTCGGCTTTTTTCTTCTTCAATTCCTTTTTCAACAAGGCAATTTCATCACGCAAAATGGCTGCGGTTTCAAAATCTAATTTTTGTGCGGCTTGTTTCATTTCGATTTCTTTTTCTTTGATCACTTCTTCCATTTCATGCGGTTCAGCCGTCAGTTCCACTTGAAGCACATTTTTTATTTGCTCCTCTATTTTTTCTTCTCCTCCCAACATGCCGCGAATATCGTTTATTTTCTTTTCAATACTCTTTGGAGTCACTCCATGTTCGAGATTATAAGCGATCTGTAAATTTCGACGACGCTCTGTTTCATCCAATGCTCGTTTCAAAGAACCCGTCATCACATCTGCATACAAAAGCACTTCTCCACGTACATTTCTTGCTGCTCGACCAATGGTTTGAATCAGTGATGTTTCCGAACGGAGAAATCCTTCCTTGTCCGCATCCAAAATAGCAACCAAAGTCACTTCCGGGAGATCTAATCCTTCACGAAGAAGATTCACTCCAACCAAAACGTCATATGTTCCTTTTCGAAAATCACTCAAAATCGTAATGCGATCCAATGTATCAACATCGGAATGAAGATACTGTACTTTCACGTTTTGGTCTGTCAAAAATTCACTTAAATCCTCTGCCATTTTTTTGGTAAGAGTTGTGACAAGTGTGCGTTCACCTCGTTCAATACGTACATGAATTTCTTGAATCAAATCATCAACCTGTCCTCTTGATCCATTTGTTGGAGTCACAGGACGCACAGTCACTTGAGGATCAACAAGACCCGTCGGTCGAATAATTTGTTCAACTACCTGCGAACATTTTTCATGTTCATATTTTCCCGGAGTGGCACTTGTAAAAATACACAGTCCAATCCGCTCTTCAAATTCTTGAAACTTCAACGGACGATTATCTTTTGCAGACGGAAGACGAAATCCGTGATCAATCAATGTTTGTTTACGTGCCCGATCCCCTTCATACATGCCTCCAATCTGGGAAACAGCCACATGCGATTCATCAATCATGAGCAAAAAATCTTTTGGAAAATAATCCACGAGTGTGTACGGAGGATCTCCAGGTTTGCGACCATCAAAATAACGGGAATAATTTTCAATCCCATTACAAAAACCAACTTGTTCAATCATTTCCAAATCGTAACGCGTTCGACGTTTCAGACGTTCCGCTTCCAAAAGTTTTCCTTCTTGTTCTAATGCTTCCAACCGAAGTTCTAATTCTTCACGAATATGATGGAGAGCTGAATCCTTCCGTTCGGAAGACACAACGTAATGTTTTGCTGGAAACAACCACATATCAGTTGGTTGTTCCATTTCCCGGCGCGTCACCTGATCCAATAATTGGATTTGATAAACAAATTCCCCATCAAAAAGAACGCGATAAATGACTTCCTGGTTGACCGGCATCACTTCAAGGACATTTCCATGTACCCGAAAATGACCGCGTTTCAAATCGGTATTTGTCCGTTCAAACTGCATGTCCACTAAACGTCGCAAAAGTTCTCCTCGCCCCATGTCATTTTCTCCAAGATGAATATGCAAAACCGTACGTTCATATTCGTCCGGAGATCCCAAACCATAAATACAAGAAACAGAGGAAACAATAATCACATCCTCTCGAGACAAAAGCGCTTGGGTTGCCGCATGACGTAAACGATCAATCTCATCGTTAATCATGGCTTCTTTTTCAATATAGGTATCGGTACGAGGCAAATAGGCTTCCGGCTGATAATAATCGTAATAACTGACAAAATATTCAACCGCATTTTGTGGAAAAAATTCACGGAACTCATTGCAAAGCTGTGCGGCCAATGTTTTGTTGTGGGCAATCACAAGCGTAGGTCGCTGGATATTTTGAATCACATTGGCCATGGTAAATGTCTTACCTGAACCTGTCACACCAAGAAGCGTCTGAAATTTCTTTCCCGCATGCAATCCTTTTGTCAGTTCTATAATTGCTTTTGGCTGGTCACCCGCTGGTTGATAGGAAGATTTTAACGTAAAAGGCATACATACAACTTTCCTCGAAGATTTGCTCTCCCTGGACAGTCAAGCCACCTTATCAAAAACATTCCTTCCTGTCTAAAAACACTTTTTCATCAAAAAAACACAGGGGGTGAGACCTGTGTCAATCGTTAACGATCCATCCACCAGTTACAGAATGGCTGTTCCCGTTCTGGACCGTATTGAGTCGTTGCCTCGCAATAGCGCCAGATAAGCATTTCGATCTGCCCGGTCGAGTACCAGGCATTCGACGGCGGTTTGATCCGCTCCTGTTTCATCGTCGGTTTTTCAGAAGATTTTCTCTCCTGAACCTGACCTGCAAACGCCGTTGAAGAAAACAATGCAACCAATAAAAACAACCATGAAATCTTTCGCATTTTTTTACCCTCATTTTTTTGCAAGACCTTCCGTCAGCAACAAATTGCTGACAAAGGCTGTATGAAGATATAAAAAATGTTTTCTCTTGTCAAACAATAATTCCTCCTCCCAACATTTCCTCTCCATCATACAACACCACTGACTGGCCGGAGGTCACTGCCCGTTGAGGTTCGTTAAATCGAAGATGAATCGTATCTTGATTGATTGAAGTGATCACACAACCGGCAAGAAGCTGACGATAACGAATACGTGCCGTATAAGGAATACCAACCTCTGGAACACAAAACCAATTCGTTTGTTCTGCGATTAATTCTTGTCGAAAAAGAGATTGATCAAAATTACTGGAAACAACAAGTTCATTCGTTTCTAGACGTTTTTCAATGACATAGGAAGGAAGAGCGCGCCCTCCAATACCTAATCCTTCACGTTGACCAATCGTATAAAAAGCCAAGCCATCATGAGTTCCAACAACTTCCCCGCTTGTCGTTACAATATTTCCTCTTTTCTCCGGAATGCGTGCTTTCAAAAAAGAACGCATTTCCACTTCTCCCACAAAACAAATACCCATGCTGTCTTTTTTTTCCGCAACAATAAGTCCGCGTTCCCGGGCCTTTTTGCGGACCTCTGGTTTCCGTAAATGACCAATCGGAAATAACACACGCGACAAGACAGACGGAGGAATCGCCCATAAAAAATACGTTTGATCCTTGTTCGGATCTATTCCAGCCAAAATTTTTATCCGACCGGATTCGTTTTTTTCTGTGCGGGCATAATGACCTGTGGCAACAAATGCACACCCAAGGCGATCAGCTTCTTTTACAAACAAATCAAATTTCATGTACTTATTACACATAACATCCGGATTCGGTGTACGACCGGCTGCATATTCACGAAACATATACTCAACCACGTCGCGTCTGTATGCTTCTTCAAAATCAAATGTAAAAAAAGGAATGCCAAGTTGTGCTGCGACACGCATGGCATCACGTCGTTCTGCCCGCCAGCCGCATTCCTCAAATGCTTCCCCTATTTTTTCCGCATTCGCACAAGCCGGACCATACACATCTCCAGACCAATTCTTCATAAATGCTCCCATCACCTCATATCCTTGTTCCAATAACAACGCAGCGGAAACAGACGAATCCACTCCACCTGACATACCGACCAGAACTTTTCCATTTGGCTGGTTCATAGAAAAATGAGAGAAAAACAATCCATCAGCGCAAAAAAAGAATACTCACAACAACGGCAAGAATGATGCGATAAAAAGCAAACCATTTATACGTTCCAAATGCAAGCATCCTCAGCAAAAAACGAATGGCAAAAAATCCCGAAATGAAAGCGCTTATGAATCCAACCGTAAGCGGAAGGAAATCCAAAGAGACCGTTCCTTCTGCCATGTGCAAAAGTGCACTCGCACCTGCAGCCGCGATTGCAGGAATACTTAAAAGAAAAGAAAACCGAGCAGCTGCTTTCCGATCAAGTCCAAAAAAAAGACCTGTTGTGATCGTCACACCAGAACGCGAGGTTCCTGGAACAAGAGCAATCGCCTGTGCGCTTCCAATGAAAAAAGCACGTTTCCATCCAACATGAGTCACATCTGATTCTGCTGTCTGATGCACGAATCGATCCGCAATAAAAAGGAAAACACCCCAGAATGCAAGCGAACTTGCCACAATCGCAGGAGAACGGAAAATCGTTTCAATCACATCGCTCAAAAAGAAACCGATCACCAAAACCGGTAAAGACGAAAAAATAATCAGACGTCCGAGTCGACCCCATGAATCTTGTTTTTTCCATATTCCTTTTGTGATGTGTTTAATCTCTCCAAAAAAAGCAACGACAATAGCGGCAAGTGTCGCAAGATGAATAATGGCATCAAACGCAAGATTTTGTGTTTCCCAACCAAATAATTTTGGAACTAAAATCAAATGACCAGAACTGGAAACTGGAAGAAATTCCGTGAGGCCCTGAACGGTTCCAAGCACGACCGCTTGAAACAACGTCATACTTTTTTCTGTTCTACAGGTGACGAAGATGTGTTTGGTTTTGAAACATCTTTACGTAATGCAGAGAGTCCGATTTCTTTTTCGGATGGTTTTACGACAATGGAACCCCGTAATTGCGGTTTCATAGATCTAAGTGGAGGCGGCGAAGAGGGAGTCACTTTAATGATTTCCTTTTTTTCCGGTTCTTTCTTTTCCCCTTGTTGTTTACGTTCTTCACGAACGATTTCAATACAATCCTCACAATAAATAGGACGCGAACGATCCAGTTCAACCGGAAGAACCATGTCTTTTCCGCACCGACTGCACGTATACTCAAAGACAGGTTTTCCGCCGAATTTCTTCATGGCTTTGCGCTTCGCATCTGCCTGATCAAAAATTTTTTCAATTTCTTCAGGTGCTGTTTTCCCCTCTTCCATATCACTCCATTTCAAAACTCCTTCTTCCACCTCTTTTCGTGTCTTCGAAAATTCTTTGCGGGAATATTCAACAACGGTTTGTGTTGAATCTGTGCGAACCGCGATGGGAGGAAGTGTGTTTGCGGAAAATGGTTCAGATGCCACTCCATCAATCATGAGTCGAAGATAAATTTCGTATTTTGCCAAGTTCACTAAATCTTCGTGCGTAAACCGAGGCATGAATTCATTTTCCAAAAATAAGGCATCCGGCGAACCAACACGAAATGTTAAAATCGTTCCAACGTTGCCAAACACCGCATCACGCACTTCTTCCGTCAGCTGTTCAATATACTGATGTGCCATGATAAGAGCCAACCGATATTTACGAGCTTCGGAAAGGATGGATGCGAAACTTTCCGTTGCAAAATTTTGAAACTCGTCAATATACAAATAAAAGTCTGCGCGTTCTATTTCCGGAGTATCCACACGTTCCATGGCGGAAAGCTGCATTTTAGTAATAAGCATTCCTCCGAGTAAACGCATCGCATCTTCCCCGATACGTCCCTTGGAAAGGTTGACAATAAAAATTTTACTTTCATCCATGAATTGCCTAGGACGAATCGTGGATTTTGTTTGTGCCACAATATTGCGCACAACACTGGTAGAAAGAAACTGTCCAACTTTGTTCTGAATGGGTGCAATAGCCTCTGTGCGAAACTTTGGTTCCCATTGTTCAAATTCCGTAATCCAAAAAGCTTTTACAACTGGATCTTTCACATTTGCAACCATCTTGACACGAAAATCTCGATCAACAAGAATCCGATTGATTCCAAGCAATGTACTGCCTTCATTTTCCAAAAGGGTTAAAAGACAGTTATTCAAGATATGTTCCATGCGTGCACTCCATACATCTGGCCAAATCTTTTTAAACACTCCCATGAGCCCAGAGGCAATCACATGACGTGTATTCGGATCCGATGATTCAAGAATATTAAAACCCATGGGATGTTCGACATCCGCTGGGTTAAAATACACCACATCTTTTAATCGAGATTCAGGAATGTAGTTAATCAATTTTTCTGCGGTGTCTCCGTGTGGATCAACATAAGCACATCCATGACCTGCATAAATATCAGCCAAAATCATGTTTTCAAGAAGGACACTTTTGCCCATACCTGTTTTTCCGATCACATAAACATGACGGCGGCGGTCGTCTGTCTTAATGCCAAATTTCCGCATTTGATTGCGGTAATTCGTCCGTGCAAAATAAATAACATCGTTTTCATGATCGTGATCCGGGTAAACAGACATAGCAAAACACTAAAGTTACACAGGCAAATTTGACGGCGGTTCATCTTTCTCGGAACTTGGCAACATTGGCATAGGAACATCCTCTAACTCCACTCCAGGTTCAAGAAGAACACGAATCGGATCCGGAATATGAACCTGCAATTCTGGTTCAGAAACAGAAACAACCGATTTCTTCTTCAAAGGTATGACAGAAGACCTTGTATCAACAAGAGGAACTGTTGATGCAGGAACTGGTTTTGATGGCATGGTATCTTCGAATGCAATCGGAAGGCCAACCGGAGGCTCGGCACGGCGAGACTCTGTCTTTTTCACAAGAGGTGCCTTAATCACAACGCTTGGAAAATGAAAAAGGGTAGCAAGTTCCTGTGTATTTAAAATATGTGGAGGTCCTCCTGTACTAAAACTGCGACCCTTATAAGCTCGTGTTAAACGTGACTGACGATCTGTATAAGACCAGCGCTGCCAAAAATAATCATCTTTTGGTGTTTGTGGACCATACATGCTAAACCCGTTTAAGTCCTGATGCGTATACTGTTGCAACATACCCTTGACCATGGCTGTACGTGCCCCTTTGTTGTAGATATTCTTTCTTCCAAAATACAACATGCGAATTTTTGTTTTAAAACCAATTTTTGCAATTTTATTTGCGACTCCCTCTACTTGAGCCTTTTCTTGCAAGGTAATTTTAAACGCTTTCCACATGTCTTCATCTTTTGGTTTTACGGCAGCAGCTCCCCCCATTCCCGCCATGCCAAGCAAACTCACTCCAATGGTTTGTTCCAAAACGTCGCTTGGAATAGACAAAGCACTTTCTAAACCTTTTTCTAAACCTGATTTTTTTGTTTCTTCCTTCAGACCGTAAATTTTTTTAATGAATTTAACCCCATCTTCTTTCCAATCTTGATCACTCACACATACGATCATTTGAAACCAAAAACATTCTCCCGGTTTCATACATCCCAATTGTTCCAATATAACCGCAAGCGGATCTTTGAGTTCCTGACTTAAACTATGTTCAAACAAATCCCATGTTCGAATGGGAAGATAATCCGATTTCTTTAATGCTAATTCCGAACCCCACATATTCCACTCCTCATTTGGAAAGGAAGAAGGGACAATGGATGCATAATCCTCGACTTCTGAAATTTGTGCATCCGGATATTGGGCATAAATACCGGCTTCAATCACATCACGAAATTTTATATCTGTACGCACATAAAACTGAATGTATCCGTCAATCGATACAATTTCAAAACTGAACCGCGGTTGAATTTTTCCAATCATCCATTTATCCCTCCAGGTCAAATTTGAAAAAGCTCCATGCAGAGTTGCAAACATGTTTTCCATTCCTTTTGGACTCTGTTCTGTCATCCGGGGAACATCAATCGCGAGAAGGACATATTTTATATTTTTGGAAAATACATCTTGTTTTGAGGTTAAATACACTTCCCCAAATCCCCAAATAAGGACGGAAACAATCGGAATCCATCCAAAATATAAAAGAATTTGGTACATGACCACGTCAATAGGCTGCGCCAAAAATGTTTCCAACATCGAAGGTTCAAATGTGGATGCAAACACAGAAAACATATCGGACTTATTATAACATATCAAACAAAAAACAGCCGAATTAACAGCTGCTTTTTTCGCTCTTTTTATGAATGTCTCTTTCCCCATTTTTCCCATGTCACAAGTAATGGACTTGCAAGAAAAATGGATGAGTACGTTCCAACAACAATTCCAAGAATCAATGCAACCGCAAACGGTCTTGTGGTATCTCCTCCCCAGATGGAAATAGCCAAAAGAGTAAGCAAAGATGCTAATCCTGTATTAAACGAACGAGTAAGTGTCTGATGAATACTCTCTTCCACAACTTGTTCAAACGGTTTCTCTTCTGAACGAAGCAAATTTTCACGCGTTCGGTCAAATACAACAATCGTATCGTTAATAGAATACCCCAAAATAGTAAGCACCGCAGCAACAAAAGACGTATCAATTTGCCACCCGAAAAATTTTCCAAGACAGGCAAAAACTCCGATCGGAACAATCACATCATGAAACGCGACCAAAACCGTTAAAAAACTATATTTCCAAGAAGGAACCGGATCGGAAACTTTACGAAAAGCAATGGCAACATATACCCCAATAAGAACAAGAGTGATGACAACACCAAGAGATGTTTTTTGACGCAGATCTTTTCCAACCGAAGGACCAATGGAATCAAAACGCAATTCCTGTGTGTCACCATATCCATCTCGGAGAGTTTGGAGAATCTGCTGGTGTTCCGTTTCATTCAGATCTCGAAAACGGAGCAAAAACTCCGTATCTCCAGACGGTTGCACCGTGGTGTGATCATAACCAATTTGAACAAGACGCTGGCGCAAATCTTCCACAGCCGGTGGTTTCGAAAATTTCACCTCCAATAAACTTCCGCCTGTAAAATCAATACCAAAATTCAATCCAAAGACAATGGTGCTTATCAAACTTGCGACCACAAGCGCCCCGCCGAACGTGTACCAAATTTTTCGATGACGAACAATGGACAAGGTCATATCATTTCTTTTCAACTCCATAAAAAATATGGCTGCGAAGGAAGGGAATTCTCTGAATCGTTTCCATAAAAACACGCGTCACAACAATCGCCGTAAACATGCTAAGGAGAACACCAATTGTCAGGGTGAGAGCGAATCCTTTGATAAAGCTGGAACTGAATCCATAAAGAACAGCAGCTGAAATCAAGGTTGTGAGATTTCCATCTCGAATAGCAGACCATGCACGTTTAAATCCTTCCTCTGTTGCAAATCGCAAATCATGACCAGAATGAAGTTCATCTTTGAGACGTTCAAAAATGAGTACGTTTGCATCCACAGCCATTCCAAGCGAAAGAACGAATCCGGCAATTCCAGACAAAGTCATGGTGACACCGAATAATTTATATGCCACCAGGTTAAGAAATGTATAAAGGATAAGAGCACAGACAGCCATAACCCCAGGCAACCGATAGAACAAAATCATATACAGACACACAAGCATAAATCCAAACACCGCAGCCTGAATACTTCGTTCCAAAGAAATTTTTCCAAGAATAGGACCAACGGTCTGTTGAGAAACAAGATGAATAGGAACGGGTAAAGCACCCGCATTTAGACGTTGAGCAAGAAGTTTTGCTTCTTGAACGGTAAACTTACCTGTAATAATAGCTTCCCCACCATAAATCGCTTCATTCACAACCGGAACAGAAATCGGTTGACCATCCAAAAAAATAGCAACGGCTTTTCCTACATTTCGCTGTGTGAGGTCTGCAAATAATTTTCCTCCTTCATCATCAAAACGAAGAGAAACATAAGGAGCACCACTGTTTGGATCAAACTCAACCCCGGCCCGTTTCAAATTTTTTCCAGAAAGAGTTGTATTTTTCCATGATTCATCCGGACGTGCGATCTCATTCAAATTTACCCGCGGAACAAAAATATCCGAAAGACGATACGCCGTCACTGGTTCTTCTGCTTTTTTATAAATGATGTGAAATCCGAATTCTGTTTCCACTGCTTCTGAAATGCCATTCACTGGAAGTGCAAGCGCGGCAAGTTCAAATACAGGAACCGTTGTCCCTGGTTCAATCCATCCTAGATATCCTCCAGAGGATGCTGTTCCTTGATCTGTTGATTTCTGTTTAGCAACTTCTGCAAAATTTTCAGGAGTCAAATCTTTTTTTAAATTTGTTATGGTTGTGTTTGCATCAATCGCAGGCACAGGATTTTGACATCCTGTTTTTCCTTCAAAACAAATAAGAATATGGGACAATTCCATGCGTTTGGTTTGAACTTGTTCCAAGAAACGCACAATATGCCAGCCACTACTTGTTTCTACAACGGTTGGAAGCACACTTCCCTTTGCAACTTTTGCATTTGCAGCCGCTTGAGCTAAAACACCATAGGCCGGATGTCCAACCGTAATTGCTCCCAATTCTTGACCATTCAATTCCTTCATGAGCACAGAAAAATCTTCTCCTTTTTTTGCACGAGCAAGAATTTCATCTGCTTTTGATTTAGCCTCTGCATTTTTTTGATCCAAAATAGTCTGTTCATCAACCGTTGCTGCACGATCAACTTCTGTGTTTTCTTCTTTGAATTCCAAGATAGGCGTTTCTCCTATCTCATTTATTGCGGTCGTAATATCCTGAATGCCGGCAAGTTCAACAATAATGCGATAGATATTCCCTGTTATGGTTGTTTGAACAACAGGTTCGGATACACCGAATGCATTAACACGACGTTCTACCACGTCACGAACTCCTTTTAAGGCAACATCACGCTCCTCTGAAGGAATTTGGCTCATGTCTGCCTCATACACAAGATGTGCTCCTCCTTGTAAATCCAATCCAAGACGAAACGCAATATCCGGAACTTTGAGCCAAGAAATGTTCTGACCTGTTGCTGCAGAAACAGATGTCACCCCCTTGTTCCAAAACGAGGGAAAATCAGCGACTGCCATGACGAGGGTTAATAAAAGAAAAAAAACGGATAGAACTGGTGCTCTCCACGGTTTGGCTGTTTTTGTCGGTGCAGCCTTTTTGCGTTTCCAGGTTTGCATAAAATAAAAAAAATCGAACGATCAGTGCGAGCATTATAAGAGAAAGAGGAATAAAAAAGCAAGGTAATGTTGACAAAAAACCAAAATATGATATTCTTTTCACTCTTTTTTCACTTGTTTTTCTAAGAAAGAAAGGAGTCAATCATGCAACAGATCACGATCGCTGTGGGTTCGACAAGCGCTCACAAGATCCAAGCGGTTGAGCTGGCTTGTCCAAAAAATTTCTTGTTGGAAATTGTTTCGGAGTCAGCCAAATCAGGCGTCAACCCGATGCCGATCGGATACACGGAAATTCTTCAAGGCGCGACCAACCGTGCCAGGGAAGCACAAAAAGTGCACCCGGGCGCGTTTGGTCTTGGAATCGAAAATGGTCTGGCACCGAAAGACGGACATGTGGATGATGAGGTTTGGTGGCAGACACATCAACATCACGTTCAATGGTTTGACGTGGCACACATCGTTCTGATATTTCCGGATGGAACAAAGGAGATGGAGACCTCGGACACACTCCCTGTCCCCACCGAAATCATGCTCGAAATTTTTCGACACTCGTTCCAAAAAACGAGCGGCGAAATCGCGGTCAAGATGTTCGGAGGTGGAGATCCGACGGATCTTCATTTCATCCTCTCCGGAGGAAAGGTACACAGGGTTGATTTTCTTATTCCTCCACTAAAGAGAATACTTCAAAACATTTCTCCATAAAAAACTTCGCTCGGAACCAGACTGATTCCGAGCGTTTTTTGTTATTCATCTTGTGGCATCTGACGTTCAGCCTCTGCAGCTTCTTCAAGCATCATGGCAAACCGACCCTCTTTTTCAAGCCTCTCATTCTCTTTTTCCTCGATAACCCGCCTTGCAAAAACTGGTTTTATCAAACGAAAAAGTCGAATGCGTTCACGACGATCTTTGATACGAAATGTATCCAATGCTTTCCAAATCGCCTGTTCTCCTTCGTATTCTTTCCGAAGACCAAAAGCTTCTTTCAAGACAACTTCAACTGTTTCTGACATTTCAAAATTCCTTTCGTTTCCAAATGAACGTTCAGACATACAAGATTAACTTCCGACCTCGTATGTGGTTTTAGATTCTTCTTTCCACCAAGCGGGAATACCAGCTGTTCCTTCCCCAGTCGACGGAATGTAATACCATTCATTGTTTGCCCAACCCCAGTACTCAATCACAGGATATTCAACATAGTTAAAATAATCCCAATCAATCAAGTCATCCGCATTATAATTTGTGCAATTTCCTTTTTCATCGCACGTATTTCCAAACACGGCATCAACCGGAAACCAATGGTCGCCTACATAAACTTCGGTAAACGCGTGACCTCCAACATCCCATGGACGATTTCCAAACTGAACCATTCCAAGAGCTGTACGTACTTCGGATGCGTCAAATAAACCAGATGCGATCAAGAGTGAAGAAAATGTATCAGCCTGATCTTCGCAGTCGCCAACAGCCATTCCACACTCCATACTACTTGTAATGGAAGGAGATGTGCTTAAATAATATTTTGGTAACTGAAATTTATCACTACATCCAAATAAACTTGTATCTGACTGCCACGGACGCACCTGCATGGCTTGATAGACAGCTTCGATATCGCTATAACGGGCTGCTTCAGATGTCACACTCGCATCCATCGGAGTAATGAAACCCATGGCATATTTGACATATTGGGTCGTATCCATTCCCGGGGAACAGACAGCATCCGGTGCAACTGTACAGGAAATACTGTTTCCATCATACAATGTGTCATCATTTCCTTCTTGAGAATCCTGTTCTTGTTTTTGTTTGTCTTGAAGAACTTTGCATCGTGCATAGGCCTTTTCTGCAAGCGAAGGATTGCGGCGGGCAATGTACTCGGCCACTTTGTCACATGCACCTGGAAGATCTTCTTGAATAGTGACGCTCACATTTGATGACTCAAGCGTTTTCTGCAAATCTTCACTCAAAAGATTCAACATCTTTTTCAAAGAAGCAAAATCGCGTGCAGGAAAACTCATTTTAAGACAGCTGTCCGAACCATCAACAACTGGTGCTTTCCCTTCATCAAAAGAAGCAATAATAACGGTAAAGGTTCCCAGATCTTTTTCCCGATATCCTTCTTTTGCCTCTTTTGTATAGGTTGCACTTTCACAAGAACTATCAAGCAAAAGAATTTGTCGCGGACTTCCGTTTTTCATCATCCCCGTTAACTTGTCGCGCAAACGACCGCGACGAGTTGTGATATCTGATATCTCTGTTTCAGATGAAGCCGAAGAAGAAGTTTGTGAAGAAACAACTTCTGTCTTTTTTTGTTCTTCGTTTTCAGTCGTTTTTTGCAACGGAGTTGATGATGGAACACAGCCAACTCCAACAAACAAAACAAGAAGAAGAATAAATGCATTTTTTTTCATACAACATACAAATCAAAAAGAGAATCTTACATAATCATATATCAAATTCCATGAAGACAAAAGAAATGATCACTCTTTCTTTTTGACCAGAAGATCTTTTTTGCTCTATAGTGTCTTTGTCTTAATCCATGTATTTTTCTATGAAAGGAATCAATCTTTATCACGAACTTTCTGCCGGAGATGCGGACACATTTCATGTTGTTGTTGACCTTCCAAAAGGTTCTTCAAATAAATTTGAATACGACGAAGAAGGAGGATATTTCAAACTGGATCGTGTTTTGCATTCTCAGATGTTTTATCCATTTGACTATGGATTTATTCCGCAAACACATTCTGATGATGGAGATGCAATCGATGTTTGTTTACTGGTGACATACCCAACCTTCCCAGGGTGTGTGATAAAAGCGCGTACCATCGGTATGATCAAGACCGCAGATGAAAAAGGTGGAGATAATAAGATTCTTGCGGTTCCTATTTCAAAAGTAGATCCGCGCTTTGATGAGATTCAATCTGTAAATGATTTACCAAAACATATACAGCAGGAGTTACTAATTCATTTCAAAGAAATCAAAAAATTAGAACAGACAAAGTACGACAAGGTTGTCATCAATGGATTTGATGACGTCGAAGCAGCAAAAATGGAAATTCACAAAGCAATGGAAGCATATAAATCAACACAGGAATCATTTAAAGCTGGTAAAAACAGTTGACAAAAATGAAAGAATACTCTATTATAGAGTCGATATTATCCGTGTAGGCGTAACTCCAAAGGTCGTTCGTCAATCGCGATAATAGGAAAACCACTAAACGTCGCCGATATGAACGACATGAATGCTCGTCCGGCCCGCCAGTTGTTTGATGTTTCCGCCCTCAACCTTAAGTGTGTTGATTGTGGTGCAGACATCACCCAACTCCCTTTCCAGCCTTCTTTGAAAGAAGATGGAACGTATGGCCGCATCTATTGCCGAGACTGTAACCGAAAGCGCAAAAGCAGCTTTTAATTACAATCCGAAGTAGATAATAAAAATCGCCTTTCAAGGCGATTTTTATTATGGACTTTTTCCTTTTGCCCATTGTTTTTCCATTTATACAGATGCTTTTGCTTTGACAAAACGGATCGCTTTTTGCTTGCGTCGTTTTGCTTCTTCTACCTTACGATCCAGTTTCCACTGAGTCCGTCCTTTTTTTCGCATGCCCATAAAAATACAATAGAGCTTTCAAAAGAAAGTTCTTTTATCAATTACGGGCATACGGTAGCAAGAAAAAAAAGAGCTGTAAAGAGGTTTATTTGACAAGATGCAAATCTATTTGCAATAATGAAATCCTATGGATCACTGTTTCATTGAAACAAATCTCAAAAAAATTGGACTTCGAAAAACCGTCGATCGCCACAAAATTCTGGAACGATTTGCTGAACATCGAACATGGAGCGCATCACAACTTTTTCATGCGCTTCCGCATATGGATCTTTCCACGGTCTATCGCAACATTGAAATTTTGGTTCAAAAAAACATGATTCGTCCCGTTCATTCGCACGATGATGAAATCCATTACGAACAGACACAAGACACACACCACGATCATCTCATTTGTCGGCAATGCGATATTGTTCACTGTATTCCCTGCCCCATTCGCCGAATTTCAGAACACCATTTAGAACTTTTCGGTCTTTGCGAGACCTGCAAACATCAATAAATTATGCAAAAAAAAATATTGATTACCTTCCTTCTTATTCTCCTTGTTGTAAGCAGCGGAGCATGGATATTTTCCCGTGATTCAAAAAAATCTGTTCAAACAGAAAAAAAACCTCTAGTCGCAACAACCATCTTTCCTCTCTATGACATCACAAAAAATATTGCGGGAGATACGATAGATATCGCTCTTATTCTTCCTCCCGGAGCGGAAGCACACAGTTTTGAACCATCTCCTTCTCTTTTACGATCTTTGCAGGATGTGCAAGTCATTTATGCCATCGGACACGGATTAGATACATGGACAACGAAAATTTCAGAGAGTCTTGAAGTAAAAACTCTCGTTGTGGATAATGGTGTTCCTATTCGAAAAATAACAGAAGTCACATTTCGTGATGGAGAAGAATCAGAAGAAGAACATGGAACAACCGATCCGCACTACTGGCTTGTCGTTTCAAATGCAAAAGCCATTGCCTCGACCATTGCTATTGATCTTGCCCGACGTTTCCCTGAATTTACTCCTCTCTTTGATAGAAACTTGGAACAGTACGTGAAAAAATTAGATCAAACAGACAAAGAAATTCGATCCATGCTTGTAGATATTTCCAGTCGCGACCTCATCACTTTTCATGATGCATGGTATTATTTTGCAGATGCCTACGATTTACACATTGCAGGAACATTTGAACCTACAGCCGGACGTGAACCAACTCCTCAATACCTTGCAAATCTGGTTGAGGTGTTAAAAAATAATCCGAAAACACGCGCAATTTATTACGAACCTCAATTCAGTACAGAAGCATATCAAAGTTTTGCAAACGATTACGGTCTTCACATGGCTGAACTCGATGATATCGGTGGAATCCCCGGACGCAGCTCATATATCAACCTTATGCTTTCAAATGCCAAGACAATCCGCGACAACCAGTAAAAAAACTCCTGCCCTCATGGTCGAGCACTGCTCGGTCTGTTATGGAGAAAGCGTGATTATCGATGACGTCAGTTTTTCTGTTGAAGAAGGAGAGATCGCCGCCATGATCGGTCCGAACGGTTCAGGAAAAACAACGCTCATGCGTACCATTCTTGGACTCACTCCTTTAAAACAGGGAGAAATTCTTCTTTTTGGAAAACATCTGCATCAAGTACGTCCACTCATTGGTTATGTTCCGCAACGATTCATGTTTGATCGTGATTTTCCCATTACGATTCGAGAATTTCTTGATCTTAGTCGACATTATGCCTGTCCGGAATCGCGCATGTTGGAAAAAATTCATGAAGTTGGTCTTGGAACAGAGATATTAAAAAAACGTCTTGGTATGCTTTCTGGCGGTCAACTTCAACGTGTACTCATTGCTCAAGCTATTTTAAATAATCCACGCATTCTCTTTCTTGATGAACCATCAACTGGTATTGATATTTCCGGAGAAGCTGCCTTTTACGATGTGATTGAACACTTGAATAAAGAACACGGCACCACGATCATTCTTGTTTCCCATGACATTGCAGTCATCTCTGACCTTGTCGATCGAGTGATTTGCATTAACAAACATCTTCTGTGTCATGGTCCGCCAAAAACGGCTCTCACGCCAAAAAAACTCACAGAGGTATTTGGAAAACGAGCTGAGGTATACGAACACCATGCTCATCAACACAAACATCATCATCTATGAACGTCTTTGTTGAAATGATCAGTTTTCCATTCATGCAGCGCGCATTTTTAGCTGGAATGATTCTCGGTCTCCTTTTAGCGTGTCTTGGCGTCTATGTGACATTGCGCCGCATGGCATTTTTTGGAGATGGGATTGCCCACGCTTCACTTGCCGGAATTGCTATTGCTCTTCTTGCCGGAATTGCTCCGCTTCCAACTGCTCTTGCTTGGGCACTTTTTATTGCAATTTTTATTTTTTGGTTAGAACGAAAAGTTCGTATTTCTTCTGATTCGCTCATTGGCATTCTCTTTACTGCAAGTATGGCATTGGGGGTGATTCTCATGCGGTTCACACAAGGATATCAGCCGGATCTTGTTTCTTATCTCTTTGGAAGTATTCTTTCTATTCAAACCGTAGACCTCTTTGTTATTTTTCTTGTCACAGCAGGTATTCTCGCCTGGATTGCGATTTCTTTCCGCTCCCTGACCTCCATGTCTTTGTCTGAAGAACAAGCTTCTGTCAACGGAGTCAATACAACCCTTCAATCTCTTCTTCTCTACATCGCTCTCGCTCTGGCAACAGTCCTTGGCGTAAAGATTCTTGGTATCATTCTTGTTTCTGCTCTTCTCATTCTTCCATCTGCAACCAGTCGTCTTCTCACACGATCATTCAAAAGTTTCTTTTTTGTTTCGATTCTGCTCGCGGAAACAGCTATTCTTGTTGGATTAACCAGTTCCTATTTTCTTGATCTCCCTTCTGGCGCGGCTGTTATTCTTGTTGGAACGATTCTTTTTTTTCTTGCCATTTTTTTCCGTAAAAAATAAAAGGTGGACAAAGGTGATAAACATCTTGACGAAAAACAAAACATACGGCATCTTGTCAAAACTCTCCTTCCTGCCATTTCGACGGGAAACAACAAACAAAATGAGGAACGTTGATGATGGACAAAGAATTCTTTGTACCTGAATCCATGGCTGTCTCTCTTGCAGCCATCTTTGCCACCACTATGATCGTCGATGATCGCCTTTTGTCCAAGCTGAATACGGTCAAGGATCAAGATGCCATCACGATCAAAGAAGCCGCGGCTATGGGTTCGTGGCTTGACCAGGATCCGAAAGACACAGACAAATACGTCTGGAAATCGGTTCCTGGAGATGTAGTGGTCGAGTTTGAGATGAATTTTCTCGAACACGGCATTGTCCGTGTCATCTTGTTTGCAGAAGAAGAGGATCCTATTCTCGAACAGGTGGCGGAGAAACTCGATGCCGAACGGATCGATATTTCCTCGCTTACCAGGACAGAACAGCCTATCCGTTTTTCCATGTCCTTGATCTAGCCTAGCCGCACAGAAATGTGATTCTTGAGTCAACTCGCTTGGCTCTTTTTTCTTTTTTTGCTATCTTCGCCAAATGGAAACACTCAATTGGAATACTGTCTCAAAACCAATCATCGGACTTTCGCCCATGGCAGACATGACAGACTCTGCTTTTTGTTGTGTCGTTAAATCCATGGCCTCGCCTTTTGTATTTCGCGAAATGATCTCTTCTGAAGCAGTGGTTCGAGAAAATAAAAAAACCATTCGCATGGCCACTATTCATTCAGATGAACGACCGCTTATTCAACAATTATTTGGAAGCAATCCGGATGTCATGGCTGAAGCGGCTCGCATCATTGAAACGAAAGATCATCCAGATGGATTCGATATCAACATGGGATGCCCTGTCTATAAAATCGTTCACGGATTTAATGGAGCCGCACTCATGCGCGAACCGGAACGTGCTGCAACCATTGTTCAAAAAATGAAAGCAGCTGTTTCTGTTCCTATTTCCGTTAAAATTCGACTTGGTTGGAGTGATCCAACTGATTGTCTTTCTTTTTCAAAAATACTTGAACAAGCTGGAGCAGACCTCATCACGGTTCACGGAAGAACAAAAATGCAAGGGTATACAGGAAAAGCAGATTGGAACATGATTCAAAAAGTGAAACAACATGTTTCCATTCCTGTTCTTGCAAATGGAGATATTTCTTCTGCTTCTCTTGTTCAAGAAGCTCTCACAATCACCGGTTGTGATGGTGTGCTTATTGGAAGAGGAGCTCTTGGCAATCCATGGATTTTTAAACAGATTGAAGATCTTCTTACTGGAAAACCTTTAACCACTCTTTCCATGGAAGAACGTATCCGAGTCATTCGCTTGCATCTAAACCTTCATTGTGCACAATATGGTGAACATGGAATAAAAACATTTCGCAAACACCTCACTTGGTATTTCAAAGGATTACCTGGAGCAACATACTTTCGACAAAAATTACACACCGTCGACTCCATGGAAAACTTTGAAAAAATTCTTGAAGAGATGAAAACCTCCTTTACATGCAGCCAGGAGAAAAAAACATGATCATCTCAAAAGACGGAAAAAAAACGTATCAAATTGGTCAGGATGGAACAAGAGACGAAATTTGTATCAAAATTGGACAAGATCATTTGTCCAAAAACGAATTCGTCATTGTCTCCGAAACCGACACGGAAATTGAAGAGATGGGCATCTATCTTTCACAAATATCCGCATTCGAAGACTGGAAACAACAATGCCAAAAAGCTCAAGAACTTTATGGTGATAAGTGGTTCGTTTATATCATTCGTCCTGGGTGGCAACCACTATTTTCGGCTATTATCCACGACTAATCTTTAACGAATAAAAAAGGAGGAAATGTCATGGTTATCCAAACAGATGGAAGAAAAACATATTACATCGCCATTGATGGAACAAAAAAAGAAATTCTTATCATGATTGGGCAAGACCATTTACCAAATCGTACATTCACTATCGTGTTAGAAACAGGCACGGAAATTGAAGAAATTACCATTTGTTCTTCACAAGAAGATGCAGAAGAACGGATGAGACAACACGAAATCAATAATTATTATGAAGGTAATCTGCGTATTGTTTCTCCAGGATGGCTTCCAAAATCTCAACCAATCTGCATTCATTGTAGTCAATAAAAAAACTCACTGAGTCCTTTGACAGGACTCTTTTTTCTTTGTTACACTCTCGACGCATTCCGGGATCGTCTAATGGCAGGACAACAGACTCTGAATCTGTTTATCTTGGTTCGAATCCAAGTCCCGGAGCCATGCACCTGAGTGCTCCAACAAACCTCCACTTTTGTGGTGGTTTTTGTTTTTTATAAATTGTGTTGAACTCTGCACCGTATGGTGCATGGCGGAGCCATCAAAAGAATCGCTTAACAGAGCGACTTTTTTGTTTCCTGAATTTGTAATAAAATTTATGAAGGTTTATCATTAAAAAAAATTTATGTCAGACAAAGCAAAATCTGTAGAGTTTGAATTTTTTGGAGTGAAAGATCCGAAAAAAGAATCGACTGAACAAGCAAGAAAAAACATCGAAGGAATGGGTGAAGATGTCATTATGGGTAAAATCAGTGTCCTTGAATCTGCGGAGAGGATGGGTGCGTTGGTTCGAGATTCCCTGAAACACATAGCTGATGAATTTGCTACACGTTTACATATTGACCCTTCAGAACTTCCTTTCTCTCTCTTTATTTTTGGTTCTCCGGCAAGAGATTTGATGTTACCAGGATCTGATATTGATATTGGTTTGATTTTTAAGGATGATTGTCCGGTATATATTAAAGAAGAATTGAAGCAGAAAATTCGTGCTTTGCCTTTTGAAGTTGATATTGCGAAATGGCATTCACTTGATGCTGTAAAAAAAGAAAATTGTCCCCACATGATTGAGTATACGAACGCTATAGAGGCGAGGTTTATTGTAGGAAATAATGATATTGCTGAAAAACATAGAGATTTGATTGAAAAACAAGATAGTCGTCAGGACAAGGAGAGACGTTTCATCACGGTATATAATCTATTTCATAAATATAATTACCCAACAAAAAAAACGAAGTTCGGACAAGATTTAAAATATGATTTTGGAGCGACTCGAGATATTATTTTTTTAGATTGGTTTTTAGCAATAGAAAAAGAAAAGGCGAGTATATCACAAGAAAAACCGGCTGCTTTTGTGTGTTTGGATACTCTTCTGCAGGATGGTGTCGTTTCACCCGAAGAACAAAAACGGGTACAAAATGCCATAGAATTGATTTTATTAACAAAAATTACTTTGTGGCGTGAAAACGAAAAAACAAAGGATGAACATTTATTATATTTAAGTGACTCGTCTCTAGAACATTGTTATCATGTCATAGAAGGAACATTAAAAAAACAAGGAATAAAATCCTTGGATGAATTTATGTATGTGTATGCCAATGCAAAGGCAAGCATTCATGAATTGGTAGAAAAATTATATAAGAATGTTGCCTCCCGTCATCAAGAATCCGTTGATTTATGGGAGATGGCGAAAGCAAAGACGAGTCTTGATGAAGATGTCTTGGATGCATTAAAAAATCCGGGCTGGAATGAATTGGTTCCATTTGCCGTACGTTCAACCTCTCCGGAAATACTGCATTATATTGTGAAACGTTTTAGCAACACACCCGGATTAGAATATATTTTACGAATCATAAGTGAAAATTTTTATATTACCGATGAAATTAAAAAAGATCTTTTAGTTTCGAAGTTAGATAAAAAATTTAAAGCAAAATTTGAGGAAGATTTTAAATACTGATTTTCAACAAAATTTATATGAAAGAGAGATCAACAGAATTTTTACCAATAGAATCGGATAAAGAAAGGGAGGAAATATCAGAAAAAAAACCAACTTCAACAACACCGTGGCCAATAGAACTCGGTCAACATCCTCTGGGAGAAAGAAAAAAGAGACGGAGAGAAAAAGATGGTATCGGAGAATTAGAGACGTGGAATAAGCTTCCGGAAGCTGAAAGAATAGAGGGTAAATCACGGATAGAAGTCGCACGGGAATGTTTTGATGCATCTGAAAGATGGAGAAATTTGATTTTGGAAACCATTTCTGTTGAGCCAAAAGAAAGATTTGAAGGAGGAAGTATTTTTTACATGTGGATGAATAAGGTTTGTCCTGTGAGTTGTGAGTTTTGTTTTTTCCGATCACCAACCAAGGATAAAAGAACGGTGGAAACAGAAATTACTCCAGAAGGAATTGAAAAAATTATTCAATTTACCAAAGAAGGAAAAATATTGAAAATGGTTGTTTCTGGTGGTGGGGAACCTTTGATGAGTAAAGACAAAATTAATAGTTTAGCCCGTAGTGTAAAAGTGAAGGACTTTGTTGTTGTGACAAGCGCCTATTGGGCAAAAGGGAAAAATGGTGCAGAACGTACATTAGATGCTCTCCGTGAGAGTACACAAGAAAATCCGCATCATTCCACGACAACGGTACGAGTAAGTTTGGATGAAGGTCATTTTTCTCGTCTTTCAAACAGCGGAAGTTTTGATTACGTAAAAAATATTGTTGAGTGGTTTTCCAAAAATGGCATGAGTGGTTCAAGAATGAAATTACTTTTTCATACCATGGAAGGTGATACGACCGTGGATGGATTGTTAGCGCAGTTGTCCGTTAAATCCTCAAAAGAAACAAGACAAGGAATGATGCATAAAAAAGAGGTTGAACTGGAAAATGGTCTGACTTTTACTATTGAATACACCCAGCTCTTTGATGCTTCAGCGCTTACAAATTTGCATGATAGAAAGCAGGTGGCAAAAAATGTTCAAACATTTGATGATTTCATTGACGAGCGGAGAAAAGGAAATATGCCTGTCCATTTTAATGGAGAGCAAGAAAATGGGTTGGACTTTTTGACGTTCTATGATGGGACTTCAACCATCTGGGGAGCATCAGCGCCGGAAGTAGAGACCTCTATATATACAGAAGATTATAAACAGATTATTGAAAAAAATTTGGCAGATGTCTTGACATTAGGAGAACTCGAAAAAGGAACAAAAGCAATTCAAGCGATTGTTGCTGAGGTTAATCCTAAGGCAGTCGAGCGGGCGGTGTGTTCCGGACTCCGTGATTTTTACGCAAGACTTCTTTTTGAAGAAGATGCGACTCGTCTGTATGTTTCGATTCGTCTTCTTCAGGATTTTGTCGCAGAAGGAAGAATAACCGAGGATCAACAGACCGTATGGCCAAAACAATTAAGAAAAATGGTTGAAACTCCTAAAGAAGAATTGCAAGAAGCATATTTTTCTTCGTCACATAGTATTGTCAAACAATATCTTACTGATCCAACCGTCACAGCTGATAAATTAGTCTCTTTACATACAAGAGTTTTGCTTGGTCATTATGCTATGACATCAGAAAAAATGATGAAGGAGATTGATGAATCCGATATTGATCCAGCGATGAAGCAAACCTTTAGAGACGCTGTGGTTGCGCCACATTCACAAATGGAATTGGTGTAGGAATCATGTAAAATACAGATCATTTTTTTGGTCTGTATTTTGTGATAAAAAAATCGAGCACAGAATGGTACTCGATCCTAAATTCGCTCACCTGTTACGAACTTCCCTATTTGTGTAGGGAATATGTCCATAATTCTCTCCTGTTTTCTTTTCAAAATCTTCGCTGTCGAGCGGAAGATCTTTGGCTATCTGGAATGCTCTTGCTCCGTCTTGTACAGAGATGGTCCCATTGGTGACTTCTTTTGAAAGAGCATTGAAAAATTCAATCTTCGTCATGATTGGGCAGAAGTCGACTCGCTCGTTATGGAGTCCAACAATACGGAGAATTCCGTATCTGTAGCCCCTTCGATCAGAAGTGCCAAACGTGATTGGAAGATGTTCATTTTTTTGTGCTGATCCAAATTTTGCCAGCATCTCGAACACCTTTTCAAGATTTTCAACCAGACCCTCACGGATCATCTCCCCGTCGATGGCCTGGGCTTGATCGACCGAGACTGATCCATCTGTGACAATTCGTCTAAGGAGCCGCCTTCCGGTTTCCAAATTTGTGATAAGGAAAGGATTCTCTCCATCCACAATGATGTGGAAATGAGGAACCCCAACAAAGACGAGAATGGGATGACGTTTTTCGCGTGACAGTCGAACGGACATTTTTTACCCTTTCTGATGCTGGTGTTGTTTGTCGTCTGTGATTTCAAAGATCCGAGCACGACCTGCAAGCACGGCTTCGCGCGCGGTTTTGTTCCACGCGACAAACCACATCATCTCAAAATACGATCGAGAATTTTTCATCTCTACATTCTTCGGATCCGTCCCGGTCGGAATCTTCAGATCTTTGGCATATATCAACATCCATCGTGCCTTCGGATCCCATTTTTCTTTTTCACTCATTTCTTTTTTCCTCCACAAAAACACAGACCAGAAAAACTGATAGAAAAATAACAGAATAATACATTTTGTCAAGGATAAATGACGTATATATCAAACAAAATCAAATCCATTGACAAAACCATTCATTTTCCGGTATCATCGGCGAGCTATTTATGACAGGACGTACACGTCCTTTTTTAGAGTTTATTATGTCAGTTATGAGAGATGATATCCGCAATATTGCCATTATCGCCCACGTCGACCATGGGAAAACAACACTCGTTGATGCCCTCTTAAAACAGTCGCACGCATTTCGTGATGCAGATGCGATGGGAACAACAATCATGGATTCAAATGAACTTGAACGCGAGCGTGGAATCACTATTTTTGCAAAAAATGCATCCATTCAATGGAAAGAAAAAAAGATCAATATTGTAGACACTCCGGGACACGCAGATTTTGGCGGTGAAGTGGAACGCATCATGTCCCTTGTTGATGGGTGTCTTCTTCTGGTTGATGCAAAAGAAGGTCCGATGCCTCAGACAAAATTTGTATTGAAAAAAGCCATTGAGGCCGGTCACAAACTCATTGTCATTATTAATAAAGTGGACAAAAAAGATGCGCGTCCGGATTGGGTTTTGAATAAAACCTTCGATCTCTTTATTGATTTGGGTGCCACAGAAGAACAAGCCAACTTCCCTGTCGTCTATGCTTCAGCAGTAAATGGTGTGGCTGGCATGGAACCGGACATGGAAAAGATGACAGATATCTCTCCTATTCTTGATGCGGTTCTTGAACATATTCCAGGTCCGGAAGGTGATGCATCCGCTCCACTGCAAATCTCCGTTGCAAATATTTTTTACGATAACTACAAAGGACGTATTGCGATCGGTCGTGTGGAAAATGGTGTGGTGCGTCAAGGGCAAACGATCAAACACATCGATCGTGATGGCGTGGAAAAATCCGGAAAAATTATTGCTTTGCAAGTCTTTGATACCCTTGGCCGCAAAGATATTTCTGAAGCCGAAGCAGGGGAAATTGTTGCCATAGCTGGAATTGAAAATGTTCAAATTGGGGAAAGTATTGTGGATCCAATAAACGGAATAGCTCTTCCTGTTATGTCGATTGAAGAACCGACTGTGAAGATGACTTTTGGAACAAATACTTCTCCATTTGCGGGAAATGAAGGGACATTTTCTACAGCCAGACATGTGAAAGAACGTCTGGAACGAGAACTGTTAAATGACGTTGCTTTACGTGTAGAAAAAGGGGAAGGAGACAGCCGGTTTGTTGTTTCCGGACGTGGAGAACTTCATCTTGCCATTTTGATTGAAAAAATGCGCCGCGAAGGCTATGAACTCGAAGTGTCCAGACCACAAGTCATTTTCAAACAAGTTGGAAGTGAACTCACCGAACCATTTGAAGCGGTTTCCATTGAATGTCCGGAGGGGAATGCGGGAGTCGTGATTGAAAAAATGGGAAAACGCCGCGGAGAAATGAAAGACATGCGCATTGAAAACGGGACAGCCTATTTGGAATTTGAAATTCCAACACGCGGTCTTATCGGATATCGAACAGAATTCATGACAGATACAAAAGGGTTGGGAATTTTGAATACTCTTCTTCTTGGATACCGACCGTCTGTTGGAGAAATTTCTGCCAATGAACACGGATCCATGATTTCCATGGAAAACGGAACAACGATGGGCTATGCACTCACGAACCTCCAGGAACGCGGCGCATTGTTTGTGGGGCCAGCCGTCGAAGTGTATGCGGGTATGGTTGTAGGGCAATACAGTCGTGTGGAAGATATTGAAGTGAACCCATGCAAAGAAAAGAAACTTTCCAATATGCGTTCAAAAGGAGATGGATCATCTGTTTCTCTTGAACCACCACGAGACATGACCCTTGAAATGGCTCTTGAATACATTGGAGATGATGAATTACTCGAAGTCACACCAAAATCCTTGCGTGTACGCAAAGCGATTCTTGACAGCAATATTCGCAGACGTGAAAACGCAAAACATATTATTTCAGCATAAAACATGCAAAAAAAGACTGCATATCAATGCAGTCTTTTTTTTATTCCTCCTCTTCCTCAACCTCTGGTTCTGAAAGAAATCCGCCTGCCTGAATTTCCCACAATTTTTTATACAATCCTTCGGTTTGAATGAGTTCCGTGTGAGTGCCGGCTGCCGCAACCTTCCCATGATCGATCACAATAATGCGATCCATTTTAAGAATCGTTGATAAACGATGAGCAACGACAATGGCTGTCTTTCCTTTCATAAGTTCTGCAAGTGCTCCCTGGATCAAGGTTTCGGATTCAGAATCAAGACTCGATGTGGCTTCATCTAAAATCAAAATAGGTACATCTTTTAAAATCGCCCGAGCAATCGCTACGCGTTGACGTTCACCTCCGGACAATTTTACTCCACGCTCTCCGACAAATGTTTGATATCCTTCAGGCATCTCTTCAATAAACGTGTGACACTGAGCTTTCTTTGCCGCTTCTATCACTTCTTCATCTGTGGCTTCCAAACGTCCATACCGAATATTTTCCATGATGGTCCGATGGAACAAAATAGGTTCTTGTGGAACAAGAGCAATCGCCTGATGCAAACTGTCTTGTGTGACACGGCGAATATCTTGTCCGTCAATACAAATTTTTCCTTTATCAATGTCGTAAAAACGCAAAATAAGTTTTGTGATCGTTGATTTCCCTGCTCCAGAAGGACCAACCAAAGCAACCTTTTCTTTTGGACGAATCGTCATGGTAAATTTATCCATCACCTTACGTGTTTTGTGATGACTGAATACCACATCTTGAAACGTAATTTCTCCACGAGTCACATGAAGAGGTTTTGCGTTTCGCACATCACAAATCTCATGCGGCGTTTCTAAAATCTCCACCATTTCCTTTGCATCCGCAAAGGATTCATAGGTCCGTCGAATCACACGACCTAAATCCCACATCCGTTCAAACAACGTGACCAGATAACCTTGAAACAAAGCAAAATCTCCGATCGTGATCTGACCTTGAACCCACAGACGCACAGCAAAAAACATAACAGCTGTTTCAATCACAATCATGAGACCCCATTGAATCGCATCATTGATTTCCGCAAGATTCCATGTGAACATTTGCATGCGTCTAAATTCTTCCGTCACTTTTTTATAGAGCGATTGCTCATAGGTATGTCCGGCAAATACATCAATGTTTACACTATTGGATAATGCATCTGATAAAACACCTGTTACTTCCGAATCCTTGGCTGCCCGACGTTGGTCGTATGATAATTTCCACATGGCAAATGCGTAATTGATGCTTATAAAAATAACAAACCATACACACGTAACCATAGCCACAAACAAACTGCGCATTCCCAACGCAACAAGCGATCCCACGAGTGTGATCGCAATAGGAATAAATTTGTATGCAACACAATCCATCAAATCTTCAAATGCCCGAGAGAGACGTCGAACTTTACGCACGAGAGATCCGGCAAAACTGTTACTGAAGAAACGATACGAATGATGAAGGAGATACGCAAAAGACGTTTGTTCTAAATCAGCCATGATACGCGGCTGCAAATAATTGTTGATCCAATTCACTCCGCGATATCCAAACCATTTGGCAAATGAAAGACCAAAGATGACAAGAAGAATTATGATTAATATTTTTCCAGTTTCTATGGACGGAACACCTGACTGTGTGAGCGTGTCAAAAAAACGTTTGTAAAACCATGGAATAATCAATCCGCACACCTCTCCCACAACAATACTTGTCAACAACAACACAAACCACTTTCGATATGGACGAATGTGTTTCATGTAAACTCGAATAGTATCACGAATGGAAGTGCGTTCAGACATAAAAAACAGAAAAATATGTGCCAAGTATATCACGCAGAAAAAGAAAAAAATATGCTATACTGTCTGTAATCTATGTCCTTAGAAAGTTTGTTTTTTGAAATTGGAGGCGTGCTTGTTGCGGCAGCCGGTTTTTCATTTCTCGCGTATCTCCTGCGTCAACCGCTCATCATTGCCTACATTCTCACTGGACTTTTTGTTGGTCCAAATCTGCTTGCTGTCACGCATGCTTCAGATGTTTTTGACACCCTTTCTCAAATTGGCGTTGCTTTTCTTCTTTTTACCGTTGGCATGGGACTCAATTGGAAACGCGTCAAAGAAGTTGGCGGAGTGGCTCTCGCAAGCGGTGCAGGTCAAGTTCTTTTTACCTCTCTCATCGGCTGGTTTGTTGCGAGAGCTCTTGGATTTGATTTGATTACAAGCATCTTTTTATCCATTGCCTTTTCCTTTTCCAGTACGATCATCATTATCAAACTTCTTATGGATAAAGATGATCTTGAAACGTTGTATGGAAAAATCTCTGTTGGCTTTCTTCTTGTTCAGGACGTCATTGCCATGATTATTTTGCTTGTTGTTGGTTCTTTAAAACAAGGCGGTGAGCTTGGAGATGTTCTTGGTTCTTCTTTTTTAAAAGGAGCACTTGTTGTTATCGCTATTTGGTTTCTTTCCAAATATGTTGTGCCAAGCGTGGTCCGTATGGCTGCCGCTTCTCAAGAACTTCTCCTTCTCTTTGCTCTCGGATGGTGTTTTGCGGTTGCAGGTCTGCTTGTCTTTTTTGGATTCGGCGTAGAAATGGGCGCGCTCATCGCGGGTATTTCGCTTTCCGGTACACCATTTGAACGCGAAATTCATGCACGTGTCCGACCATTGCGTGATTTTTTTCTTGTCCTTTTTTTCATCATGCTGGGAACCCATCTTCCTCTTGCCGATATTGGAATCATTCTTCGTCCAGCCATGATCTTTTCTTTTTTCATTCTCTTTGGAAATCCCATCATCATGCTTCTTGTCATGCGTGCACTTGGATACCATCCACAAACAGGATTTCTTGCCGGGACAACCGTTGGTCAAATTTCTGAATTTTCTTTTATTATGCTTGGAGCAGGCATTGTCGCAGGATATATTCCCGTCACAATTCTTCCTTTGGCCACCTTCGTCGGACTTTTAACCATTGGTGTTTCCACCTATCTCATCAAGTACAATGAACAACTGTACGAACACTTCCGTCCTCTTTTGCGGTGGTTGGAAAAAGGACGTATCAAACATGAAGAACATGCACGAAGACACGCAACTGGTCCGCAAGCAATCCTTTTCGGTTATCATCGTATGGGCACCATTCTTCTTCCGCAACTCCAAAAATTGTATAAAAAAATTTTGGTGGTTGATTTTGATCCGCAGGCTGTACAAACACTTGCTGAACAAGATATTCCGTTCGTGTATGGAGATGCAGGAGACGAACATTTTCTTGAAGACCTGCGTGTGGAACATGCAAAACTTATTATCTCGACCATTCCAGATGTTTCCATCAGCACATCCCTTTTGGATTATCTTCACACACACAAATACAAAGGCGTTGTGATTGTTACTGTCAAACAAAGTGAGGATGCGGACATTTGTTATGCTACAGGTGCAACTTATGTCATTGTTCCAAGTGTTCTCAGTGCTGAACGATTTCAAGAACTTTTAAAAACAAATCGAGAAATAAAAACATGTTGGAAAGAGGCTGTGGTTTGACAAAAGTCACTTTTGTCTGCTATAAATCTCTGTCCGTTCTTTTTAAATCTCTTTCAAAGACCGGACAAAAACAATCGGTTGGAGAAAAACATGCGTGTAACAAAAGGCATGACAGTTTTATTCGTTCTCTCCTTCTTGGTATGGATTGGTTTACGAGTCATTGTTTCGATCCAATTCAATCAGGAATGTGGCGGTCATCTGAAACGAGCAGCAGATGCCAGTACAATCGAGATGGCCAAAACCGAACTTGAAACCAGTCTCAAATATCTTGAGGCAAATAACCTCACAAAAGGTTATACATCAATCATCTATAACACTCCGAATGAAGATATTGGATTCTGGTATCAGAATCTCAAAGCGTCATTCACAGAACTCGAAAAGGTGAGTCCGGAAGCCTCACAGTTGGAAAAAACCAACATACTCATGAAGCTTCGGGAAACTTTGCTTGATACAAGTGAAAATGGAATCAAAGTGACTATTCCACAAGGAATAGCTATTTTCCCATTCAATATGCTCTTTGCGGGCTTCGGATTGATCACGAGTATGTTGTGTGTCATAGGAGTCATTCCATGGATAGAAAAAACTCTCTGACAAACATTTCCCGACCATTTCTTGGTTGGGATTTTTGTTTTAAACAAAGAACAAATATTTGACAAAACAAAATTCATTATGATAGATTTTTCAGTCTGTCACGAAACAAATTGGTTGTTTTATGGCACGTTCTTTTACAGGAGGCGTTATGATCATCGTACGCGTGATGGAATACGCTATCATGGCGTTGTTCCTTCTCTTTTGGATCTCTCAAATCTTTGTTCCGCTGGTCAAAGGAAAAGTAATCTTCCCTCTTTTCTTCGGAAAAAAATCAAAAAATGGACAGAAGACGGCAGAGGAAGAACTTCGGGAAACAGAGGAACAACTCAAAACCGCTGAGGCAAAAAGAACAGCAGCCGCAAAAAAGGTGGAAATAGCTCAACTGAAAGGAGAAACAGCTCGCCTCGAACAAAAGGCGTTTGAAACCTCTCTTTCTACCCTGTTTCCAGACGAACATAAAAAAGATGGAATGGCAGAATCCAGTCGCCAAAATGGATTGACGGTTGGGAAGGAACGAACCTGAAAAAGGAGGAAGGACTATCATGAGTCCACGTGCAATTTTTGGCATCATCGTTACGATTATTTTGGCATTTGTCGGCGCGACCATGCTTGGGAGCGTCGTTGAAACAGTCGGCGCGGACGAGATTGCCATCATGCAGGATCCATTCGACGGAGAACTGCATTTCTGGAAGGATCCAGGTACGTACTTCCAGAATTTCGGTCGGGTGACAAAATACAAAAAGTCATCTCAATACTGGTTCTCTGCCAAAACCGATGAAGGCGAAACCAAAGATCAGTCTATTCGTGTCCGATTCAATGATGGCGGTCACGCGAATGTCTCGGGAAGTCTTCGATTTGATCTTCCGCTGGATGATGTTCATTTGCGAACCATTCACACGCGGTATGGTTCGCAAGCGGCAATAGAACAAGATTTGATTCGAACCGTGGTCAGCAAGGCAGTCTATATGACCGGTCCGCTCATGAGTTCGAAGGAAAGCTACGCGGAAAAACGTAGCGATATGATTCAGGACATCGGGGATCAAGTATCTCATGGTGTTTATAAAACCGAAACGGAAGAAGTTCGAGAAACCGATCCGCTTTCCGGGAAAGAGAAGACGGTCTCGATTGTCAAACTCATGAAAGGAGCGGACGGAACGGTTTTGCGTCAGGAAGCTTCACCGCTCGAGGCACTCAACATCAAGGCCAGCAACTTCACCATCAACGAAGTGACGTATGATGAGGTTGTTGAAAAGCAAATCACGCAACAGCAGGAAGCTTTGATGCAGGTCCAGACCGCCATGGCCGAAGCGCGCAAAGCCGAACAAAGTGCCATCACTGCGGAGAAGGAAGGTCAAGCTGCGGCTGCCAAGGCCAAATGGGAACAGGAAGTTCTCAAGGCAAAAGCCGTGACCGAGGCCGAGCAGAAGAAGGCGGTTGCCGAACTCAATATGAACGCCGCGGAGTTCACCAAGAAAGAACAGATTCTTCTCGGCGAAGGTGAGGCAGCCCGCAAACGTGCGGTCATGGATGCGGATGGTGCGCTCGACAAAAAGCTGACGGCATGGGTCGAGGTCAACAAGGCATATGCGGCCGAGCTCGGCAAGCAGCGCTGGGTTCCCGAAGTGCAGATGGGTCAGGGCAGTGGAAACACAGGTCCGGACATCATGGACTTCTTGAAGGTAAAAACGGCCCAGGACCTCGCGTTGAACATACGGATGCAGCCTGGGCCTGGTGCACAAAAGTAGAACAAACTCGCAGACGGACTTCCATTCAGGAGGTCTTTTTTTGTTTTTGATTTCATCCCGCCAAAATATAAAACCCCGCGTCAAACACTGACACGGGGCAAAAATTGAACTGCCTCCTACTGTCCATCAAAGTAACGGCGGCAGATGTATCTATACCTTCCGTCCTCCTGAAAGGTGAGAATGAGACCGCTCACAGATTCACGCAACGGACTCCCGAATGGAAACGCAATTCCATATTTCTCTTTTACGAGAAAATCCGGAAGAACCACCAATCTTCCTGCACCCTGTCGAACCTCATGGAACTTGAGTGGTGGAAGATCAAAAACCACGCCATCCACCTGACCGTTTACGAGCATGTCATACGCCTTCGCGACATCCGAAACCGTTTGAACAGTTGTGGCATATCGACGGAGTGCATAAGCACTTGTCGTTCCGGCGACTGTGGCGACCGTCTTCCCTTCTAAATCCTTCACGGATCCAATACTGTATTGTTGTTCAGCCTCGCTCATCGTAAGCGCGGCAACGTCCGAAAAAATGATGCCCGCGATACCGATTCCTGTGAACATCACGAGAATAGTTGCGGCACGCGTGGCCCACTTCTTGGCCGTGAAATCCCCGTATCCGACGGTCGTGATAGTCGTGCACACGAAAAAGATCGCTTCGAATATCCCTGGCAAATAATTGTCATTGATATTCTCATGACCTTTGTCCATCCACCACACAAAATGCGAAAGGAGAAAAATGTAGATAAGCAACCACGAACAGTGTCTCGGAAGCGGCGAGTGCCACAGTCGGATCATGGTTTCAAGAAAATTTGATCCGTTGATTTCCTTTCTTGCCATGACGGCAATACCGGAGTCATAGAATGGCTGGGAAAAATCCACGCCTCCGAGCTCACGATTTGCAGTGATACTGATGCCGCCGAGTGCGACGTCGATCCGATTCGCTTCGAGTTCTTGTAGCATCTCTGAAAACTTGAACTCCTGATATATGAACGTACAACCAAGTTCCTTGGCTACCTTTTCGAAAAGTTCGATTTCGAAACCTGAAAATGCTCCATCAGCTACCTTTATAACCATAGGTTCGAAGATAGAAACCCCTACTTTGAGCGGTTTTCCATCCCCGACCGGACAGGTCTGACCATGTGCCAATAGAGGCACACAAAAAAGCATGGCAAAAAGAACAAACATGACAAATCGACCAAGTGCTGACCCGTACATGAACGTCTCCTTTTTTGAATTTCTCACAATTGAAAAAGATCTATTCGGACCAAAGAATCTATCTTAGATCAACTATTTTGTCAAACTATTGACAAATAAATAAAACTTGCTACTATACGACCGCTTCGTGCCAGTAAATGCTGGTAGCGAATGTCCATTGACAACAAAAGAAAGGAGTCGCCATGATGCGACCAAACCGTTCAATGTTTGTTGGTTTTTCTCTCCTCCTCGTAGGTCTGATCGGCTGTGGCAACAACCACAACCCTCGCGTTGTCGATGGTCCGACCACAACTCAGACGAGCGTTGCGGCAACGAGCTACACCCTCGATGCCAGCGCGTTTGCACTCGACACCGTGGTCGGATTGGTCAAGTCCGGGCAGATCTCGGACACGGCCGCACTCGAGAAAACCGTCAATGATCCGTCCACAGGAATCAATAACGTGGACGTCGACAATGACGGCAAGATCGACTTCATCGGCGTTCAAGAAGGGAGCGATGGCAGCAAGGTGGTGTTGAATCTTCTTGCAGTCCCAAGCTCGACAGGCGACGTGAATGCGGCCGTGAAGGTTGCATCAGTAACGGTTGAAAAGGATATAATCACGAACCAGGTAACCATCTCGGGTGGCTATCCGGAGTACGTGTCCGGGTATGATCGGTACTACTACCACGATACCGGTTTGAGCTTTGGTGAGGCATATCTCATCGCTTCCTTGCTCAGGCCGCATCCGGTTTATGCCTATCACTACAACCCGTACTACTACACTCCGCGATACGTAGTTCCGCCGACCACACTCTCCACGACCCGGACGTCGTACACTACGACGAACAAAGTGACCACCGTGTCGCCGGTTTCGCGGTCCACGACCGTAAATGTTGGGTCGAACAACACGACGTATGCCTCGAAGTCGAGCTCGTCGAGTTCGAACAAGACAACGTCGACGACAATGTCAGGCTATTCTGGATCCATGACAAGCTACAGTGTCACAGATCCATCCAAGAAGAGCCAGACCGTCTCGGCCTTCTCCTCGACTCCGACCACAACGACCTCGACTGCGGCGAAGACCACGGCGGCAGCGACCAAACCCGCGACCTCGACCTCGAGTTCGTGGGGAAGTTCCTCGAGCACGACGTCCAAACCGACATCGAGCTCGGGATCCAGCAGCTCATGGTGGGGCAGCAGCTCATCCTCGAGTTCCTCGAAGAGTAGCGGCTCATCCAAATCCAAAAGCTCATCGAGTCGCCGACGGTAGGTGGCACAAGAACCAGATCTTTGACCCCGTATGCAATTGTCCTGCGCGGGGTCATTTTCTTGAGGGTTCAGAAAAGGAAGGAAAAAAATATGACCTTATCACCAATGACTTCTGATACCTTTTCGAAGAAACCGGAATGGTGGCGCAAGTGCGTGTACCTCGCCATTCTCTATCGAATTGCGGAATTCGGAGAAAAGATGGAGATCATCCATCTGAATCATGAGGACGGCCAGTTCGTGGAACCGATTCTCATGCAGATGAATCGGGATGCACTCCTCGATCTCGCTTCAGACGGCCTACACTGGACAATCACCACGCAAGGCCGGGAGTTCCTGAAAAAGATGGTGGAGCTCACAGACAGGCTTTTGCCATTTGAGATCTTCAACGGCGTGCGCATGCAAAGAAGACTCGAAAATCACGAACACGGAGACAATCCGAATTTCGTGTATGACGACATATACGACCCAAGATTCGTGAAGCATGGAGAAAACGATCCGACCGCCACGGATATGCGCATTGCCATGATTGAATTCATGGGGATGATGCATCCTGACGGCGCAGTTGAAATCGATCCGAACCTGGTGGTCTTTATTCAAAAACTCGTGGACCGCGAGTTCCGTGGAAACGACTTCTGGTTCAAGCTCCGGGTTGGAACGTTCTTCAAACAGATCGAGGAGATCGTCCAGAGTGCGTACCGAATCGAGGATCTACTGCATCCGCCAATGAATCTCAACCAGGACGCCGCGACACTCATCATGCAAGACTTGTACACAGCCGGCATGATCGAACAGCAAAAGAGGGACGGGACACAGTGTTCGCACTGTGGAATTACCCTTGCTATTTTCGAACAGGAAGCAAGAAAAAATGGTGGAGAGCTCACATATTGTCCGAACCCGAACTGCGAGGCATCGTTTGAACCGCCGCCTGTTCCGTCGACTGAATACGAGTGTCCGAACTGTGGCAGTGGCGTTTCCCGCAATCAGCGGAAATGTCGCGGTTGCGGCGCATACTTGAACTTCGGTCTGTTTAAAGGAACGGTACAAGAGAATACAGTCTACAAAACCGTGACCGAGGCGGTCGAGACACCTGTATGGGGCTATGGGTATGAATACTATGGTTATTCACCCATTGGTTACTACGATCCGTGGAATCCGGTTGATGTGTTTGTAACTGCAGCACTTCTTTCCGCGATTTTTTAAAGAATCTATTTCCCTTCCAGATCTTTCTGGAGGGATTTTTGTTATATAAACTTGACAAAACCTTCATTTTCAGATACTCTCTTACTGCTCTCTTTAACAAAAAAACACCGAGGAGAAACGAATGGCAGCATCTGCAGATTTCGATCGCTTTTTCGAAGATTCCGAATTTGGAATCGAGGAAGATTTCGATAGACGGGATGATGAGGATCCGGAATATGACGAATATTCCGATTGGGCGTTTTATCCGCAACAGCCAAATGAAAAAACCCTCAGGCGTCAACAGCGCAATGAGGATCTCATTCTGGCTCGTGCTCAGGACGCGGTTGAATACACCGATCTCGTCGAGAAGTTCGACCGAATCGCTGACAAACCGCGACCGCTATTCATAAAGCGGTTCGCCGAGCATAGCACACACGGCAAGCATCGTTTTACTGCTCCGTGGTGTCGAGAGCGAAAAGAACGCGACGGTCGCGATTACATTGTCGGTCATCGCAATTATCGCGGTCCGCAGTGGGCGCGCGAGAATGTGCGCGACGTGGAAGACTTCCGGGCTGAGTATGAGGCTTGGTCCTGCGAGGTTCAACTCCAGGAGACCAAACGCTTTCTTCCTTCTCCTTCGCGAATCGATCAAATCGAACAGTGGATCGGTCGCGACCATGTAACAGAGGCTCGAACCATGTGGTTCGGGTTGTCTGATGGCGATTGGGACAATCCGTGGATTTTCGAGGAGGAAGAGGCATACTATCTCGATTCTCTTCCAGATTGGTGGGTGAATGCCACCAGCAATGATGCCTGTTTCTATCCTCCTCCGACCTGGTGGACGGAATATCGGCACCTGTCAACCACCAAGTCGACGAATGATTGGTGGTATATTCCCGAGGGGGAACCACGTAGAGATTACTTGAGCCCGTCGGATTACTGGGACTGGAATCACAACCAGTACTACGACGATTACTACGATGAGTACTACGATGAGTACTACGATGACGAATACTCAGCCAACGACGAGGAAGATCGTCGCATTCGGATGACTGAGATAGAGTTGTATCGAGAAGAACGGATTGAGGAAGAACTTTGGGATCAGTGGATAAAAAAAGCCTGGCCCGAGTACGCCTCAATTCCGAAAGACATTCGAACCTTGGAATTGGAAGATATTTACCATGAGTGGAACCTCTGGTGGTATCGAACGGTTCAAAAGGTTCAGATCGACGATGGCTGGGGCGAGCATGAAGACGAACTCCAAAAAGGAATGAAGGTGTTCGACCTCACGGATGTCTTTGACGATCGAAATCGTCGTCTTCGTCGAAACCGAAACCGCCGCCTACTGACCCGGGTAAACACCCAAGTCGCGGCGTAAACCCAAAACCCTTCCCCGTGTTTGTTTCATCAAACGCGGGGATTTTGTTTTTTGTTAGGACTTTCTCATTTTGCCCATTTTGGGTTTACCATGCATCGGATGGTGCATGGCTTACGGGGACCCAAGTTTTTCTCGCTGTACTATTTAGTACAGCTCGATAAAACTTGCACCCCGTGCACACAAACTGGTCGAAACTGAGAAAGTCTTATTTGTATTACGCGGTGGAACTCCAAATTATTGTCAAACACCATTGACAAAATCTATATTTTCTGATAATCTATACATATCGATAATTTTTTGATTTAGTTCGTTTTTAGGCCGATTTCCGGCCATCCAACATTTCAAGGAGGTCTTCATGGCGCGACGTCAGTCGACTGAGTCAGCGGTCAAGGAATTGCGTTTCAATGATGATGGCACCATTGCCATCGGAGACGCAAACTCTCCGGATTTTGAGGATATTGCCTTCGAAAATCTGGGCTGGGACAGCCCTGCCTCTCGGAAAGATTCGAACCGTGATTGGTTCGACATCTCTGAGGTGTCTGAGGATCATCTCAATGCTCGACCTCTCGGTTGGGGTCCACTCGAAGAAGACGAGTGGGACGAGCAATGGGACGAAGCCGAACAGGATGGGTATGTCCTCGAGAACCTCGAAGATGGAGAGGATACCTACGCGGACTCGTTCGAAACCTTTGCCACTTTTGATGGCGAAGAAATCGAGGACGAATGGGACGAGGCCTATGATCCGAGTGAGGATTATCAGGCTTCGGACTCAGATGGTTACTTATCGTCGGGTCCTCATTTCGAGGAAAACCTCGATTGGGGGGTTCCGGCCGATGACTCGTACTTTTCTCGTATTCGCCAGCGTCAAGCCCGAATTGAGAATATGTTCGAGGTTCACGCCCAGGAAGCGGTCGAGCACCTCGACCTGGTCGAGAAGTTCGACGTGCCGGAACCTAAAATGCAGGTCTGGCACGATACGCAACAAGGGGCTGAGCGGTCATACCGCGGTCGCCAGTGGGCTCGGCACTCTGGATCGATCGGGATCCAGTGTCGCCCCGAACCCGAGCTCGCGGTCTTCTGATCCAAACCCAAAAAAACCGTACACCCCTGTTCTGGTTCTCAGAACAGGGGTGTATTTCGTTTTCTACACTTTCTACCCTCTACTTAAAATACTTTTCAATCACATCCAACATAGCCGCATACCCAGATGGTTTGAGCACACGAATAAAATCATCGTGGACCATAAATTTTACATTTATCCCCGCATCCATCACGTGATATTTTTCTCTAAATTTTTCATATGGAATTCGTTTTTTCTCTTCATAAGCTGCTTCAAGAAAACGACGAAAAGCTGTTTCCATATTTCCTCCATTTGCCAGAATCCAATGTTCCACTCCCACCCCGCCCATTCCGCCGTGTTCTTGTTTTTTGTATGCATTTCCCTGTTTTAAGATTTGTTTGGTAAACACAATATTCGCAAGCACTTGGTCGCGAGCTTGCTCTCCGTATGTCTTTTCGATCATGTGAAGTTTGTCACGCAAGGCATCATGGGATCCATAAACGTTCATATCCGCTTTTCGAGAAAAACCAATATCAATATCCAGCGGTTGTTTCAAATGAAGAGAACCTAACCTTGTCACTCCCTTTACCCGAAGTTGATAATATCCTTCTTCTTCCCTATGCGAATCATCCGTTTTCATCAACATGGCTCCTTTGATCGTTTCAGCCAATTCCTGCGCACGCGAAAAATCCTTCGCGTCCAATTTTAAACTGAAGTCAAAATCAAAATCTCCAGGCATATTCGTATGTCGTCCTGTTGATCCAATATCAGATAACTCCGCACCAAGAATGCTTGTGTCGAATTCTGACCTAAGTCTTACTCCTAATCCAGCCAAGATCTGTTCCAATTCACGATGAATCCCAACAGTTGTTTCTTGAACTCTTTCACGATCTTCTGCAACAGAAACCATAAGTTTCATGATCTTTTCATATGAACGATCTCCCGACACGACCGGTTGGAATGCAAGCGGAGGACCATCGAACGATTCCAACCCAGCAAAACAAGCGCGGTAACCGTCGTACGCTTCTGGTGACAAAATTATTTTTCCACTGAAATCAACCACGGGAATGTAAAACCCATTTTTTGCGATTTCAAAAAACAGACGCTCAAGCGCTTTTGTATCAACGCTCAATCCAGTCTTCACAATCATGAAATCAATTTGCGTCGAGGGAAATCCGGTTCGGATACCGTAATGGTATTCACTAACGACACCAGTTTTAAACAGTTCCCATTTATCTCGATCTCTCTCGACTGGTGTTGATGATTCCGTATGTTGGTATTGTCCGCGGTCTCTCAGACAAAATAACAAATCTCCATAATCTTTTGCCAATGATTTGTAAACCGCATGCTCGAATCCACCCTGCGCGTCTTCCGCGGAAACCATGCTTACATCCGTATCCAGAGGCGTGCTGTCAGAATCCGAACTCGCACCAAGGAATTCCTTTGCCACCGAGCCGTTTTGGAGAATGTTGGAAATGTACTGGATATCAACACCTTTGAGAAAATCTCCGACCTGCAAGTCAAAAATAGGTTCCTCTGTGTTTCGTTTTTCTCTTTTGTTCGCGACAGATCTTCGATTCCGTTCATCCGCCGCCTGTCTGGTCGAGCGCATACGTTCCAGCAATTCTTCCATGCTTGAGACACCGGCCGGACGCAGGAACATTTCGGAAATACGCTCAAGTACACTCTGTTCCACCCGCACTTTGAGCCCTTTGCGTACGTGCACGATCCGTTTTTCCAGATCGGCGAGACGTGCGACCTGAAACGCTTCCGGCGCCGTATCCAACGCGGACTTCGCAAGCAATGTTTCTAATTTTCCAACAAATACACACAGTCGTTCACGTTCCTTTGTGTCTAACCCGGTCAACCCGTCGCGTTCATATTTGACAAGGAGATCCGATCCTTCCTGCAAAACTTCGGCATATTCCTTCAAGGAACGGTTTCCTGACTCTATATGAATTCTCAGCAGATCCTGATACAAGATCGCGTATCTTTTCCGAGAACCAGCCTGTTGCAACACGGGACTTGAGTGAGTTCCGATTTTCTCGATCAACCGTTTCGGTGGATAAAGAACCTCAAAAACGCCGTAACATTTCCCCACGGTCGGAATGTTGTTTTTTAAAAAAATGGATTCGATCTTTTCGTAGTCCTCGACCGGACGTTCCGAATCGAGCAATTGGACAATCAGGGCATCACGTAGCTTTTGAACCTCTTGGGAAGGCGAATCCGTGATCTTTCGACTAATCTCAATGTAGATTCGCAACTGCTCCTCGGAAATGCCAAAAAAATCAAAAAATTCCCGAGAAGGCCAGACAAAAGTTTCAGCGACAAGTTCCTTGGCGACTCCGTGTCTCACACTCTGGAATGTTTCCGGATCCGATCGAAGAGTCTCGGGATTCAATCCAAATCGTTCCATGTAGGCGCGAAGCGTGTGAAGAAATGATGGATGTTCACTGATGAGGTGATGGAGTCCTTTGCGCACGGCCGCTTGCCCTTTCTCTTCGCGGATGAGTTCATGGACAGGAATAAGCGTTGTAAAAAAGGATTCCATCTTTTCGGAAAAATCCGCGCGCGTAAGCCGCGTTAAAACCGTTTCCTCGACCTTTTCCGGACAAGCGGACAAAAATTCTCTGAATCCGTTTATGTCGACTTCCGGAATTTTAAAAGCAGTGAGAATTTTTCCAACCGAATGGATCGGATTCCCGGAATGTATCAAGGCGTTTGCCGCAGCTTTGTAACAGAGAGGTTTCAACGTTTCCTTGTGATGTTGCATCAGCGTTTGAAAGGATTCTTCCGAAAGACCGAAAAACTCCTGGACATCTTCCGCGGATTTATACGGATAATCGGATGTAAGATTGTCCAAGACGTATTGAAAGGCAACCGCATCGACGGTTTCCTGATCGACATGAAAATCCTTGATCAATATTTTCACATCATACACGAGATCCGCATCGCGCACGGATAAATTTTTGACTGTATCACACAAAGCCTGCGCAGCAAGTTCCTTCATGCGTTCCGGACGCATCCTTATTCTCTTTCCTATATCAGAAGCGAGCAACTGACCCGTGTAAAGAGCGGAAGTAAAAATTTTGTCCTGTAACGTCTGCACGTGCTCATCCTGAAAAAAAGATTCGAAAATAACTGGCTGCGAATAAAAAAGGTCCGTGACATGTTGAATACTCTGAAAGTCATAGTCGTTTGACGGGGAATAAAAACGATATTTTGTTAATCTTTCCAGAGAGTCAACAAACTGTTTTCTTGCGGATTCAATAAGATCAGGATGTCTTTCCACCTGTGTCTCTGAAAGTCCACGAACAAGCTCGACTAATTCTTTCGCATCAAGACGAATTCCGTCTTTCGCAAAGGAATAAAATTTTAAAACGGTTTTAATTTTTTTATCCAACACTCTTTCCTTGCGCGCGGCAAACCATTCCGCAATCTTTTTTTTAACGGTCTCTATGGTTTGCACGAATGTTCTGCGCACAGGAACAGATTCTACTCTCTTTTCCAATTCGACATCCTGCAATTTTTCCGTCCGGTCCTGCAATGTGTCAATCAAATTTCGCAGATGCTGTTCTTCTGCATCAAAATGCGCGCGATCCTTTTCGAGAACCGGTTCTGCCGTGTGTTGTTCATGAGAATGCCCGCCGCTCCGCTCAGTTGTGTGATTTTCGTATTTCTTTGGTTCGGATTCTCGCGGCTCAGACGGTTCGGAAAGCGGTCCTTTTTCCCTGCCAAATATGCCCATATAATACAAAATACTGTCTTCAGTATAAAGAAAAAAATTGCTTTTTTCCATTTTTTCTGATTCCATGGTCGGGCGACTTGGGTTTTACCAAAAAGAAGGAGGAAAAACATGCGTTTTTTCAACAAACCCCTTTTCGTGATGTTCTTTCTTTTCTTTTGTCTTCTGAGCAGTTTTCGCGCGTACGCGGGTATTCCGGACAAAATTCTGTATTTCGGAGCTGTCTGGTGCAGTCCGTGCGAACGATTCAAAGTCGAGGTTCTGCACAATCCGGAGTATGAATCATATCTACGGCCGTTCCGAGTGATCTATATCGACGTTGACAAGGAAGAAAATCAGCTGATCGCGGCTAAGTATCAGATCGAAAATTACCCGATGTTCATCGCAATCGATGCGAACGGAACAGAACTTTCTCGCATGATGGGATATGGCGATCCGGAAGATGCACTCATCTGGTTTGAAACCTTGAGCTCTACCTTATTGTCGCCTGAACAGGCATCACCTTCCCAATCCGCGGAAATCGCGCGTTGGCTCGCAAGTATCGGGTCTTCCTCTGACCAAATCGAACCGTATCTCCGGCGCGCGAAAAAAGGAGCGGCGCGTACATGGGCCAAGATGATTGTGTTCGATCAAAAAGGAAAAACGAAAAAAGCCTGCTCCCGCGCCAAATGGATGCTACGTCATGCCGAAGCAGACGACTGGATTTGGACCGCACTTTCCCTTTATCCGAAAGGCTATCGGAAACTCGATTCAGAAGCACGCTTCTCAACCTTGCCGCCCATCCGAAAAGCCCTGTTTCTTTACACCATGGGTTCGAAGGCAAAAGAATTGAAACACGACAAAGACGCAACGTTCCTTTTTGACAAGGGAATCAACATCCTTGCCGAATCGGCAGATCACTGCGCGGACCAGCGGTCCGAATGCGAACTCCTTGCCGCTCTTTATTTCGTGCAAGGTGATCTTTTCTCTGCGGACATGACATGGCGGAAACTCGTAAACATATTTCCGAATGAATGCACATTTTACGTCGAACTTATGGAACTCTGGCATGAGTTCTCAAAAACAGTAGATCTGAGCTTGGAAGAATCTCAACAAAAGTCGCTGGCATGGGGAGAACTAGCAGCCTCCAAAGCCTACGGAGCCCAAACGCTTTCCGTGGCACTCAAACGAGCAAATATTCTCGTTGACATGGGAAAAATCGAAGAGGCTAAAAAAATACTCGTAAAGGCTCTTGCGTCCGTTCCAGCACCGGATGCATCCCATGGTAAAACGCGCATCGAATACAAAAGGGAGCAAATAGAAAAGCTCCTCAAAAAACTCGATTCGTGACTCCGTCAAACAAACGGAGTTTTTTTATACGGAGGTTTCTTCCTCCTCCAGTGTTTGATTTTGTTCTGACAACTGCTCCAGATCATTCACGGAATCCTCGGCCTCTTTCACAAGTTCATCCAGATCGGAAAGAAGATCTTCTACCTCATCATTAGATGAAGTGACGCTTTCCTCATCTTTATTTTGCGTGTCTTCCTCTGCCGGTTCATTCTCTTCCTCTTCTGTTTCTATTTCATCAAAAGATGTGGGTACCACATTTTCTCCCTCCTTTTCGTCAAAAGGGATCACTTCAATAAGTGCATCAAGCTCAGTTTGCGTGTCTCCATCAGGCATTCCTACAACTCGAATAAGTTCCAAAGTTTTTTCCAATCGCGCTTCCAAAACATCAAGGGACTGTGCCGCACCTTGCAGTGTTTCTCCTTGTCCGAACGTAAACAAGGAATCAATTTCAAGAGCTTTACCATCCGTTCCTATACGAAAAATATTTTCCTCTGCATCGGAAACGAGAAATCCTTCTGGAATTTCTCCATCTGACAATGGTTTGCCCACTTCATACGTTCCAAAAAAAACATCTGGAAGATCGTCCACCAATGCGTTCCAATCCTCTCCGTAAAGAAGAGCGGCTTGTGTCTCATCCTTGAGAGCACGAAGATATCCTTCCGGTTCAACCGCATACACGGTTGGCGCGCTCGTTATTTTTATAAGTCGCAATCCTTCGCGATATGGTACAAGACCAACCAGACGCAAAGATGCGAGATCGGAACAAGAAACAGTTTTTACTTCGCTGAAATCTGTGTACCAGCTTCGATAAATGTTCTCATTTGGAAATGCATAGCGATTTCCATCTTCCGCAAGATAATAAACCGAGGAAAAATCTGAACACTTGATGATGTCTCCGACTCCTGCCGTTCCAGCAAGCACTGGAAGAACACTGACAGCCTGAAAACCGACCATAATCGAAAAAAGAACAAAAAACTTTTTTGAAAAAAACATAGACCATTCATTTAAGAAAAACCTCTTGTTTTAAAGCACCTGACATTGTTCAGGTACAGGATTCTCTTCCGGTCGCGGAACAGAGGATCCGAATGCAGCGGAAGTTAGACGATTATTTTCCGCTTGATCTTCTGTTTCTCCTTCCGTATTGTCCGTCATGCAGGTGTTGTACACGACCTGGATATCGCCCACGATCCGCTTTGCAAGCGCAGCATACGTCTCAACATCCGCCTGAATCGCTTCCATATCCTTTGCTTTGAGATCAACAAGCAGTTGGCTTTCAAGCGCACTCAACGATTCCTCTTCGACAGTATTCAACGTCTCGCTTACAACAGAAACATCCGAAAGAAGCCGTTCGATCTCCTCGCGATTTTCTGGACAAGAAACCCATAATTTGCACAATGATTCCGTTGTTTTCTCAGACACGTCCTGCATCCGATCGATCGTGTTTGCTGCAATCTCTTCCATACCTGCCTGAACACTCGTCCTGATCACGTCCTTTTGAGACGCAAGATATGTAACGGCTTCCTCATTAATCTGTTGCAATGCCTCAAATGTGGTCGCAGTTTCCGCTTGACTTCGATATATCTCAAGCAAAGAGATTGTATCCTCAAGACCCGCGGTCAAAACATCCTTTGTTCCTTGTACGAGCAAAGAATCATCAATAGCAGCGATTGCATTTTCCAGTTTGGTGATCACAGTATCGATGCGTGCAAGCAGTTTTGTTTGCAAGGTTTCATAATCAAGCCGTGATGCAATAGTTCCATCCCTTGTTTCTTCCGTGGATGACCCGACTTCAGGCAGTGTAAACCCATTTCCCAAACCCAAAGACCCGAGACCTGATCCAGAACCTGAACTTCCTCCGGACCCTGAACCGCCGCCGGATCCACGACCGCCTCCACGGGCAGCCATCGCTGAAAAACTTATAGAAAAACCTAAAAGAAGGAAAAGAGCACATGCGAGTATTCTCTTCCATTTCAAATCAAACATAGGAATAAACAAATAAATATGATCGGTCTCGTATATCAAAAAAATTAGAAAATTGCCTCACCAAAGTTTGTTTGCGCGATCTTCAAGATTTTGATCTCCGCTCGTTCCGGCTTTTTGTGCATTTTCCTGAATTTTGGTATGAACGGCAGAATTCATTATATTTCCCAATCCGCCAAAAGCACCTCCAATGGCACTCGGAAGCCATCCTTGCGTTCCGGACTCTTCTGCTGCGGAACCGATATTATGAAGAAAATTCAATAAATCAGGAATGTGTATCATAAAAAAATATTATTGTTCTGATTGTGCTAATGAATTTACTGCTCGAAGTTTGCGTACAAAAGCACATCCGCTCTGAGAATCAAATCGTTTCATTTTCAATGCATGAATAAACGTTTTTTTCTCTCGATAAAGCGATGCTTTTTCTTCCGGATGTTTTATCAAGAATTGTTTTAACACAGAGACTTCCCATCCAAGAATTCCAATAAAAAATATAAGAAAAATCCAAGGTGTAAGCATCCCACCGCCTAATTTCAACAACGTCTCTGTTCCGTCAACATAGTAAAGATTTGAAAGAATATGCTCCGCTGTGACCCAGACAAATGTACAGAGCGGAACGACCCACCAAAAAAGATTTCGACGTGCCTTGAGGATGCAACCAATTGCAACTCCCATCCCAATAAGTCCGGTTGCAGCCGCATGTCCGATATATCCGAATGGTTCTCCACTTACATAGATTCCCAATGCATCTGGGAAAAAATACAACGAACTTAAGTGTGGTCCATAAATAAACGGAAAGGAAACCCCTTCCCAAAAAGATTTTTCAAAAAATCCAAATCCTGCCCCAGCCATCACCGAAAGAAAAACCACATCTGATGCATTAAAACGAAAATCTTTTTTTCTGGAAACAAAAAAGAGAGCAAGGGCAACAGGAACAAATTTCAAAATTTCTTCTGCAGTGACTGCAATCATCTCTCCAAACCTTGTATCCTGAAGTCCTGCTGTGCCCAACAGACGCCAAAGCACAATTGCAGCCAATCCACTTAACACCACCCCTTGAGAAAAAACACCGAATCCATATCGTATACTGACTGTACGTGTTAAAAATGTGAGAAAAAGAATCTCCACAATAAACCAACTGTCCGAAATCACATACGAAGGATTTTTCATGAAAAAAATGAGAAAAAGAAAACCAACCCCCACCAGAGTAAATAATGTTTGTTTCTTTAAACGAATCGCGACCGTTTCTGATGTTTGAAGCATAAGTTTCATTTATATGTATAGTTAGTTTAAAGGAAAAGGGATGAATGGGCAAAAAAATTCCTTTCACAAAAATTTCTTTTATGAGAAAATAAAAGAAATCTTTTACTAAATCTAAAAAACACTTATAAATTCATATGCAAGAATGTTGCAAAAGCGGGGGATGCAAATGTCCACATCATCGAATGGTTCCATTTTTCATTTTTCTTATTGGTCTTGTTTTCCTTCTCCAAACCATGAATGTCATAAGTGCTGCCACAACAAATATTCTCTGGCCTCTTTTCCTCATATTGATCGGACTTCAAAAAATGTTTGGGGGTGTGTGTAAGTGTTGCGGCGGAAAATAAAATTTTCGTCCAAAAAATTCGATGATAACAAAAATACCCAAAACATATACTGGGTATTTTTGTTGGTGACCCCACCGGGGATCGAACCCGGATTACAAGGATGAGAACCTTGCGTCCTAACCATTAGACGATAGGGCCTTAAGCGTGCACGAGGATAACACGCATAAAATCAATTGTCGAGAAAAGAAATAATAATCTATGTTTCCAACCATTTTCCGTATTGACGAACCAACAGCTCGGACGCACGTAATGGTTCGGCCATGATTTCCTTCACGATTTTTTCCATGCGCATCCCTTGTGATCCTTTAACCAAAACAATATCGCCTTTGTGAACATTTCGGTCAAGCCAACGACCAGCTTCTTCAATGTTTGAAAATTCAAACAATTTTTCCGCTTCTATTCCTGCCTCCGCTGCCCCGCGACAAATATCCCTTGCTTTTTCTCCCACACAAATCAACAGATCAACATTTGCCGCTGCAACCTGAAATCCCAATCTACGATGTTCATCCTGTGAATAATTTCCAAGCTCAGCCATATCACTCAAAACCGCAATTCGACGCGCATGTTCAACTGGATGAAAATCTTGAAGAACTGTCAATGCAGCAGCCATAGACGCTGGAGCCGCATTATAGGAATCATCCAAAATAAGACACCCTTTTATTCCAGGAATTGGTTTGAGGCGACCGGGAGGTAATTGATAATCTTTGAGGTTTTCCTCTATTTCTTCTAATGACAGACCAAAATATTTTCCAACCGTAATTGCTGCAAGGATCGCACTCATTTGTTGACGACCAAGCATATCTTTCATCACGATTTTCCGTTCTTCTTCATCGACATGAACACAAAACGCAATTGAAGAAAATATCTCTTCTGGTTCAAAGGAAAAATCTTCACGAGTTGTGAGTGTATATTCACTTCCCCGAATATCAGCTGGACGTGTTCCATATGTGAGGACATTCGTTTTTGTCTGATCACGCATCACAATCACACGATCATCATCTGCGTTCAGGACAACCAATCCTCCTCCTGGAATGCGACGGACAAGCTCAGCTTTTTCATCTGCTAATGCTTCAATCGTTCCAAAAAATTCTACATGGACCGGAGAGATCGCTGTCACAACTCCCACTTCAGGCAACACAAGATCACAAAGAGACCGAATATCACCCGGACGATCTGCTCCAAATTCAAGAATAAGAATATCCGGAAAATCTTTTTCTGTATAAAAAAGAACCTTTAACCAACCAAATACAGAACGACCGGGACTTTTCAAACCCAAAATCGCAAGTGGAACCCCAAACTCATTGTTATAATTTTCTGGAGATGTCCGCACATGAAATTTTTTTCCGAGCACAGCAGCAATAGCTCCTTTTGTTGATGTCTTTCCAACCGATCCTGTAACCGCAATCACGCGCGGTTGATGTTTGTGAATAAGAGCTTGCACTTTCCGAGACAAAAGACGTTGAATCATTTTTTTCATACATTTCTCTTTATCTATTCAAAGAGGACGTTCTGGAGGAATCTCATAATAGCGTAACAAAAAATCCGCAATTTCACCAAAAAGAGGAGCAGCTGTGGATTCAGCCCAACGAATATCTTTGGGATTATCAATACGTACTACCATAACAAATCGCGGATCATTGATCGGTCCAAAACCTGCAAATGAACCAATGGTGATGTCTGAATCATATCCGCCCCCGTCTTTTTTTGGCACCTGAGCGGTCCCTGTTTTTCCCCCGATATAATACCCAGGCACACCCGCTCGCTTTCCATGACCGTTTTCCACAACCGAAACAAGCATGGCACCGACCAGACGTGCAGTCTTTTCTTGAATGACACGACGAACTTCTTTCACCGCTTTTTTATCTACACGTCCGTCTGTATAACGAATTTCATCCACAATGTGCGGCTCAAGTAACACCCCTCCATTCGCAATAGCGGCATAAGCGGCAGCCATTTGCAAAGGGGTCACGGTAATTCCCTGACCAAAGGATGCTGTTGCTGCATAAATTTCTTCTCCAATATCAAGGGAGGAAATATTTCCTGCCGCTTCTGTTTCCATCTCCACCCCTGTTTTTTTTCCAAATCCAAAATCTTTTACAGCAGAGACAAATGGATCCATACCCATTTGACGCATGGCAAAAATAACTCCGGTATTGATTGAATTATCTAAAACATCCGTCATGGTCACAACGCCATATTTTTTATTTTCCGCATTCGCAATCGGTTTTGGCCAACCATCGACAAGAACGGAACCTGTATCTTCAAACAACGTCATTGGGTTCACAGATCCTGTATCAATAGCCGCAGCCATGGTCATGGACTTAAAAATAGATCCTGGTTCGTATGAATCAAAAATTGCCGGATTGTTATATGCCGTGATGTCTGGAACTTTGTTATATTGATTTGAATCAAAATCCGGAACTCCGCACATAGCTAAAATGCGTCCGGTGGATGGTTCAAGAATAACAATCGAACCTCCATCTGCATCATGTTTTCGAACTGTTTCCACAAGTTTGGAACAAACCGTAAATTGAACGGTTCGATCCAAGGTCAAGATAATATCCGCACCATCCACGGCTGGTTCATACGAACGTTCTCCAATGGCAATCAATCGCCCTGCCAAATCACGTTCAGACCGTAAAAAGCCTGGAATTCCTGTTAAATCTTTATCAAAATAGCCTTCAATACCATATTTGCCGGATCGATAACCTTCATGATCAAATCCAACAAAACCGAATACATGACCTCCCAAACCAGATTCCGGATAGATACGTGCAGGTTCACGCACATATCCAATTCCTTCCAAACCTGCCGCAATCACCTGCTGTAACCGATTCTCATTCACTTCTCTGGCAATAGGTTCATATGGATCTTTCTCATTTGAAAGACGTCCGGCAAGTTCCATGGTTTTCTCTTCATCCCATTCCAAAATTTGCCCAAGAGTCTTCGCGATCATTTGAGAATCTTTCACTTGTCGAGGATCTGCATAAAGAAATGCTTTTAATTCATTTGTGGCTACAGCGACGAGTGTGCCATCCTTTGTATCATGAACAAAAATATCTCCGCGTTCAGGAATAAGTTCTTGAAACAATTGATGTTGTCCCGAAGCCAATGCTTCATAAAACGCATGATCAATCAACTGAACAAACACGAGTTTTGCCATGATGCACAGAGCAAAAAAAACAGCTCCCGCATACAAAATTCGTATGCGTATATCCGATCCACCGGAAGGAGAACCTAATGTTTTCCAACGTCGAAATGGTTTGCGTGCGTCAGCGACTGAATGTCTCATAATGATTCAAGTCCGAAACCAAACAGTGACCCTTTTCCCCGAGGATTTGTTCCTTGAAGAACTTCTTCTCCGTCTGTTTGCCCATCTCCGTCCGTATCTGAATTTTCCGCGTTGGTTCCGTAAAATACCTCAAGCAAATCTGTTAAACCGTCCTGATCTTTATCATGTATATTCGAAATTTCTGTTGTTTCTGTTCGATCCTCTCCAACTGGAAGGTGTATATCTTCTTTCAAAGAAAATGATGTGTCTGAAAAATCAGAAGAAATATTTTGGGAATGCGGAAGCACAGGCTTTATTGTCAAAGAAGAAAATGGAAGAAAAGATCCGGAAATATGTCTAGGAGAAAAATAATCCTTATAAACAAACGTTGCCAACATATCTCCTCCATCACCTGATGTCTGCAAACGATACACCAAATGGTCTTGAACACCAATCCACAAACGAATAGATAATCTCTGAAAAAGAATTGTTTGGTCTTCTACAAGCAGACGTTCTTCATCTGTTGGTTCATGTCCGTCACGCATCCGAATTATCTCAAGTAAAAAAGCACGAAAAATATCTGGCTCTAAACGAACATCAAATACACGTGTTTCGACCTTTCCAATCAATTCTCTTGCCTCTGCATGCAATACACGAAAAAGATCAAGACGACTCAACAAACCAAGTTGTTGGGTTATGTCTTGCGAACCTTCATTCCACAAGAATGGAACAAAAAAAGGAATTTCGACTCCCGGAATAAGAGGCCCCCATTTTTTCCGCTCGTCAGGGGAAAAAGAAATCCATGTTTCTTTTAAAGAAAAAACAGGAAATCCTTCCGGACCAGGTGGGGTATATGTCAGATAAAATCTGTCTCCTTGTTTTCGAATTTCTCCGGAGATATCTTTATCCGAACCTGTTTCATGTACCTCTACTGCACGAAACATCATGTCGTAATCTCCCATTTTTCCCTGTTTCATTTCCCCATTGCCTTTCGTATACATCGTTGTTGTAACTCGATTCTTTGGAGCATCTTCCTTTGTCCAACTGAAGGCAAGGGATGTTTCAAATGCGGTCACACGAGACATGGCAAAAAACATCCGACGCAATTCATTCGAAGGATTTAAACGACGCAATACAACAACCGTGGCCAGTGCTAATGCAACAGCGACCAACGCTCCGATTGTTATCCCTATGAGCGCACGTTTCATGTTTCTCCTCCTAAGAAAAAATTTAATCTTCGACCAAGGTCACTTCTTCTTCTACTAATATAGACCCGGCATAAATTTGTTCTTCCCCGGTCATTTCATTTTCCAAAATTCGCACAAGACCACCATCCTCCTTTTCATAATCTTTAAAAACAAAAATATGACCTTCTTCGAGAGGAATATCACCCTCTATTTTTGTAAGTGTTCCACGATCTTCGTAAGAAAGTTCATAATTATCTCCTTCGTATCCAACGGTTCCTGGGTCATCTTCCTCACGTTCTACTTCATCTTCCACCCCTCGAAAGTCGACCATTTCATCTGTTTCCGGATTGACAGAAATAAAAGAATCTTTTTCATTAAAAAGCCAATAAATAACGTCTCCACCTTCCAAGGTAATCTCGGCTTTACCCTGATAATCAAATGGATCATTGTGCGCAAGAAGAGTTTGTCCGGGTTGTGTTGTTTCGAGAAGCTGTTTTAAGGTCATCATAGATGAACAAATATTATGGATAGGAATAGTAAATGAAAAATACGCGCGCAATATACAATGCTTCTCTTTCTGATTCAAGGATGAAAAAATCAATCCTTCTGTCTTTGACGTAAATCAACAAGATAAATCACGACTGATCCGTTTAGAAGCGACACAAAAATAGTACCGATTTTTTTTCTTTTGATCAAACAGATCTTGTTCTCAATAAAAAAAATCCGATCGTATTTTTACAACACAACCGGAAAAGATTCAAATCGACTCGTTGATTTTTCCAAGCAACAACCTTGGATCCACACCAAGCGTTGTGGCTGCTTCAAGAATCAAATCTCGAATTACATCCTGATGCGGACGAATAATCGCTTCGATATTTCGCTCGCATTCAATCTGTTTGTCACTGCATGCGTCTACGAAACTCTTGGCAGTCTGTCGCTGTTCCTCGATTTGCAACAACTCCAATGCTTGACGAGTTTCTTCTTGTTGAAGTCTTGCAATCTGCTCTCGGATAGAATCCAGATGTGTTTTTTTATCCTGAAAAAGATCTTCCAAACGGAAATATTCTTGACGTGTTTGTTCCCATTGAGTATGCAAATCGGCTTTTTGTTGCCGAAGTGTGTGGAGCAATTCCTGTTCTGTTGGTTTACGTTCCGAAACTTCTTTCATTGGAACAGATAAACCAGAAAGAACAGAAGGAGGAATATCAGCCGAAGGTTCGACAGTGGTCATGTGCTTATGAAGGGCAATCACCTCATCATAGACCGAAACATTGAGACACCAGACCTCTCCTTCGACTCCATTTCCATTTTTTCCGCGCTTACTGAAAAGTCCGACCTGGTAGGCAAGTTCAACAAAACTTCGTCGGTCTTCTTCCTCCAACGGAAATGTTCCGGGAAAACGAAACTCAGACCTCCCCGTCACCGCTTCCTGACATTCAGGACTACGCAAAAGTGGAAGAGCAGCCTGTTGTTGATCGTTCAAGGCAAGATAAAAATCTTCCAAGGTTATTGGTATTGGTGTATCCGAATTCAAAACAGCCTGACTTAATCGGTACATTCCCTTACCATTTCTGTGTTCAATGACACCAAGTCTTACAAAATTTATTAAACACGCGATCAAAATATCTCGAGAACCGTACTCGATAACAGCAGCATCTTCTTCCGTCAGATCTTTTGTGGAAAAATCTGCTCCGCCATGCAGTTTTTGTTTCAAACGTTCACAAAAAATGCGTGCCTTTTCTTCTATGGTCATCTTCCCGGCTTCTAGAGACAAAAAAGCTGTTTTCATACCTTTCTTTCCGCCTCGGAAGGTCACGGACATTTGCTCTTCTTTTCCACGTAGCAAAGCCTCAATCTCGTTCAAATTCGTCCCATGCGGAAAAAGGAAATTCCCTGCAAAACAAGAATCATTTCCTTTCCCGGGAAGTCGTATCTTCACCACAAGACCAATTCCGGTCGGCATCTGTGAACGAACAGCGACAGGTCTCGTTGTTGACGTTCCTTTCTCTTGCGTCACTACATGCATCTGACAGCCATCGATGATTTCCTGAGAAATATTTGCCGCGATTAACCATTCTTCAAGAAGATTCTGTATCGCACGCAATTTTCCATCTGTCATCGTCGGCAAATCCGAACATTGGATTTCCATTTTTTTCTCCAAATAATAAGGAACAAATCTGCTCCGCCTTTATTGACAGAACAATGATAGATCATCAAAAAAAGCCATAAGTGTCAACCAAAGATTGCGTTTCCTTATTGATCCCAGTACGATAGAAACGATTTCTATGCGACTTCCTATCAGAAAATCCGAACAACTCAAACAAAAAGCATACGATGAAAATACAGCCTTTCTCACAGCTGACGGTCTTGAACGATTAAAGAAAGTGCTTCATGACCTTGAAGATATTCAGCTTCCTCAAGCGGTTCAAGATGTCCGACGGACAGGTGAATTCGGAGACTTTTCAGAAAACGCTGAATATCAAGAAGCAAAATCTCGCATGCGCCGTTTACACAGTCGTATTTTTTCTCTCAAAGAACGCATCAAACATGCGGTTGTTATTCAGCAGGATAAAAATAAAAAAGGGCAAGTTCAGCTTGGTTCAACAGTTATTCTTGAAAAAGATGGACAGCAAAAAACCTACGAAATTGTCGGACCGCAAGAAACCGATCCACTTCGCGGCCGTATCTCTCATGTCTCCCCGCTTGGTTCCGCAATCCTTGGTCGAAAACAAGGTGAAGAAATCACGATTCTTGGCACAGAAAAAAACGAAACTACTTATCGCATCATTCGCATCATATAAAAATATCGCCTGTAAAGGCGATATTTTTCTGTTAAATCTTTTGCATTTTTATTCGTAGTCCACTCCATTCCCATCTTCTCTCCATCCTTTCACATGCATAAGAACGGAAGGGTTGGAGGCAATCTTGGTAAATGTTCCTGTTTTGAGATCAAGAACATAAATCGATCCATGTTCTTTTTCTGGTCCAGCAGCGGTTGCGAACGCAATCTTTGTTCCATCTGGAGAAAACTTCATATCTCCAAGAAGAGGTTCGTTGCTATCATTTACCAAAGACCATTGAGAAGGTGATTCATATGCAATTGATTTTAATCCTGTAGCGAGAATACCAACATGACCACTATTGTCTGCATACGCAACCATAGAACCGTCTGGAGAAACCGTATGAACCATTCCAAGGGTTCCTTGTGGAGCTGTAATCTTGTGTCCAGTTTTTGTACACAAATCAACGGCATAAAAAAATGGATAGGAACGAAATGGAATGAATCCACCAATGCCATTATATTGAAATGCAAGAACTCCGATTCCTGGAAACATCATCGCCGCATCTACATCCATTGGTCCTTCTGTTTGAACTGTTGAAATTTTTTGTCCATCCAAAAGAATGTCGTGCATTAAAAGATCTTGAGAAGACGCTGCAGAAACAACTCCGGTTTGTGAACAAACCACTGGTTCTGTTTTTGGTTGAGAAGGGATGGTCGAAAGTGTATTTGTTTTTGGAGAAGGAATCTCTGTATTTGCACATCCAGCTCCGGTCAAAAGCACGATTCCAAAAAACATGCTCGAGGCAATAAATTTTTTATGCATAAATCTCATAAAATAAATAAACGGGATAAAAAGGTTACATGATAAAAACGACCATTATTTCAAAAAATTACATTCGACTTTTTTTATCTAATACAAGAAGGGCTATTCCAAGCGCTGTTCCATCGTATGTTGGAAGCAATGTTGTTGGCATACTTGAAATTTCTGCTTGAACAATAGCCATAAGTCCATCACGAACAATTCCACCATCAAGAACAAGTGTCTGTGGTTGAATAGGTAGAAGACCGACCAAATGATTTACCTTTCCTGCAAGTTCAACAAAATACTGTCGCAATCGTTTTGGATGTATAAGCAATGCATCAACTTGTTTTGCTGAACCTTCAATTTTTGCTTCAAACGCATAGAGAGAACCATGAAATCCCGGAACAAGTGTTGTAAAAAACGATGGATGTGTCATGTATTGCGAACCAAGAAGTTGTGTGACAAAAACTCCTGTTCCATATGTTACTTTTGTGACTGGATGAGAGATGTCTGAAAAATACATGGCGGCATACATACTTGCCTGTTGATCTCCGCAAACGGCTTTTACAGGAATAGGAAAACCGAGAACGGATTTTTTTAACACACCAAATGTATGGCGTGAAGGAAAAACTTTTGGGAGTATCTCTTTTGGAATACCAAACAAATTCAAAAGAAAGGAATCCCATTTTCGTGTTCGAATATGAAAAAGAAGGGTACGTGCGGCATTTGTTTCATCCGTAAGATGCGGGTGTCCTTCGCATAAATTCCATAAAAGCCATGTATCAACTGTTCCGCAAATCAATGTCTCTCGTGTGATTCCTGCATGTGCAGCCCTATCGAGAATCCATCGAATTTTTGAAGCGGAAAAATAACTGTCTACCGGAAGACCTGTTCTTTGAATCACAGCATCTCCTACACGCTTTTGAATCTCTATGCACTCACGTTTTGTGCGAGTATCTTCCCACACAATCGCCGGATACACAGGAACTCCGGTCTTTTTATTCCAGACAATGGTTGTTTCCCTTTGATTGGTGATTCCCAAACCCAAACAGGCACTTGGTTTGACTTTGGCTTTTTTAACGACCTCACGAAGAACTTTTTTACACGTTTCAATCATTTGAAAAGGATCTTGTTCAACCCATCCTTTTTTTGGATGCGTCTTTTGCGATCGCTCGTACGTCTTTGCAAGCATGTGTAAAGATGAATCAAATACAAATGCTTTGATCCCTGTTGTTCCCGCATCCAAAACAAGAATAAACGATTGCTTATCCTTTTTTTGAATATTTTTTTTTGAAAAAAATGGGAACATGATTTTTTGTTTTCAACATCTCTATTATACCAATGTTTCATCTTCTTTAAAATCAAACGACCTTGTCATTCTCTAACAATCTCACGGCCAGGTGACAACAAACAAAATGTCCCGCACAGAATCTTCATTCTGTGCGGGACAAGACGTATTTTCAAAAAAATGAAACATGGAACAAAGAACTCAACTCACCCTCCTGTGGCAGAACACGAACATGTCGTCTGGAGACAATATGTCCACTGAACGACCATGATATATACTGAGTGACCGACCACCGGTGTCATGTACAACACAAAACAGAAAGAGGAGACCGACATCATCTACGAATGGTTCCGTCGCGATAACAATCTTCGTTTCCGACGGCTGATCGGCATACTGCTCACACAGAGCCGGACCAACCTCTTTGACACAAGGAATCAAGCCAAAAGTATTCGCCCGCTCATAGAACTCCCTCTGGGTTGCTGATTTTGTGAGTCCAAGCATGCGACCAGAGACCTTCACGAGTTCTATCTCAATCTCCTGCTGAGCGCAACTGGTCTTTGTAAGAAGAAAAAAGCGAGCCCATCTGTTGAATCTAAAACCCTTCCTCTCCAATGCCTTTATATAGTCCTCGGGCATCTTATGGATGCCTAGCTTGATTTTGCGCCAAGTCGGAAAGGTTAAAACCGGCGACGATATCTCTTCAGTCGAAATGTTCTCATTCGTCACGCTTGTTTTTGACATGGTTAACTCTCCTTCTTTTGTTTTTGATTTCGTCCCCAATCGCAAATCTGCGGTTGAAAACTACCATTCATTGAAAATCGTGCCTTGATTCCTTCATAAGCCCAGAGAAACAAAACGCGATTTTCAATAAAATTTTAAAGAACGAAAGATTAAACATTTTTTTCATTCTATTGTCAATAGCAAAAAAACAACCCGTTCAGTTCTCCAAGTATGGAGACGGGTTGTTTTTATTATTCTTCAATCGGGATTGGAATCTGCAAATCCGTCAAAAGATCAACCCCAAGAAATCCAGATCTTCCTTTGCAAAGAACCGTCCGTGCGAGCCGTCCCACACATGACCGAAGATTTAAAAAAGTCCACCTTGTTTCATCAGTCAAAAATGGAATGTTCAGAAGATCAGGACGCCAGTAAAGTGCCTCGGTAAATCCATCCGAACAGCGAAGAACACAAATAGGCCTACCGCGACCTTGTTCCAGAGTCTCCTTGATATTCTCCTCGTCAGTATCGAAATACGGAATGTTTGCCCCGAGAAGATAGCCAACCTTTTTTTCCGTTGTCCAATTCTTCGACCAATCCACTTCCAGATTGATATAGGCTGACCATCCCATACCTGGATAGATAACAACGCTAAAGGTGTGAATTGGAGAAATTTTTGTTTCAAACCAGATCGAATATTTTTCCTCAATCCAACCATTTTTCTTCAGAATATTCAACAATTCAGAAGAAGGGTAGTTCTCCACCTTCTCTTTCAAGTCACGAATTTCTTTAGGGAGTGCCTTTCCCACCGCCACGAAACAAACATCCAAAAAAGTGACGATTGAAATCTTTTGTCCAAAAACCTTCATTTGAAACCTCCTGTATTCAAAAAAAATGGACAAATGGACAAAGAAATATATCAAAAAAAAATAAAAATGTCAATAGATTCGTTGTAAATCGGATTAAATAAAAAACAACCCGTTCAATTCTCCGAGCGCGGAGACGGGTTGTGTATCACTTTGACATGGAGGCAATCATTTCTTCGACCGCCACCTTAAGTTCTTCCGGTGCCTGCCAATCTTGGTTAGATTCAAGCACATATGGAAAATCGAAACTGTACGGACACCAGATTCGTTTTCCGAATTTATCCTTGTCCGGATGTGACGCTTTACATCGATCACCATGACCGCCTGTATTATGAATGCAATTCACATTACAGGAAAATATTCCGGATCCCGGAGAGTGATGAAGTCTTGCTTCTGCCTCAACCGGACTCTTCAACGGATATTCACTCGCTGAGTGTCCTCGTCCAAGACAATGAAAATGAACTTCTTTTTCGTCATATGACATTGTTATCCTCCTTGTTTGCAAAAAGGAACAATAATAGTTTGTGAACAATAACGAAAAAAATAATATGTGTCAATTGACAAAAATGGTTTTTTATGCCATTCTCTCAAAAGTTACATGATCTTTCACCTAAAAAAGGAGTTATAAATGTACAGTCAGATTGTTGAGAGTTATGGTAAAAAATTTGATTCGTATGGAATAAAAAAGATGGCCGTAGACCTTGCAACTATTCTCGATAACCCGATCTTTTCACATGAAGGGATTACGGATTATTGGACTGGATCCGAACTCATCGAAGGAAGACAAAAGGTATTCAATGCCTTTTGTGCTATCTGTCTCAAGGCTGTGGTACCACTTCCCGATGTTGAGGAGGCTTATTATCGATTTTATCTACCCAAACCATCTGATGATAAACCGGATGAATTGATCAAACAACGTTTTGGTCAGTTAGAAAAAAAAGGGAGAGGAAAAAATAAAAAGAATGCCAAGGTTGAAATCTTGCGTCGTTTTCTTTCTCTCTTCCCTTCCATGATCTTGGAAGAAAAAAATGAGCAATTGAAGTCTAAAGTTATTCTCGCCGTTCTCAATATGGAGCTCATCGGCATGGGAGAACAACCGCTTCGACAAGGTTATGATGACTCTTGTCTTCCAAAGATGAGAGAGCATCTAAATTCATTCAAGAAAATTCAAGTCGTGATTATAGACGATCGGCTTGATGAAATTTTGAATACTATGTTCCAAATGATCGGATGGCCAAACGTTACTTTTGTGCCTATCCATTATCAGGAACAAAAATGGAAAACTCAATATGGCGTTGACATAGAAGCTCGTGCCCAAGCATTGTGTGAACGTATCATTTCCCATCAACCAGACATTATTCTAATTGATAAAGACCTGTCGGATTCCTGGGAAACTGAAGCTGTACGACTCACCGGACCAAAACTGGTTCCCTATCTCAGGAATCATTTTCCAACCGCATATTTATTGGGGAACACCGGCGGAACCATGGATGACTTTCACAATGTAGATGTTCTCGAAAACTGCCAGAAAGGCAGAAATCTCGATCCGATTCTACATGCGATTCGTCGTCACAATCGATAAACAGAGACCTCGTATCAGTAACAGATGCGAGGTTTTTATTTTTAAAATCTTCTCATTTATTTTTCCCGGAGAACCTACGGCCGACAAGAGACATCTGTTGCACAGCCATTCTGATCATAATTTGTCACATCAAAATTCGGTTGATTGTTTTTTCGACAACTCAACAACTTATCTTCAACAGCTTGATCAACAGAACATCCTGGACGCTGCATATGTGCGACTGATTCACGAATCATTCCTTCTTGCGTTAAGCATTTATATTCCATCACACATCCCTGTTCTGTTCTTTGTTGCTGAATTTCTCCTCCTTGAATTGCACAAGCATTTCTTTCTGATTCATCCGGTTCTTTCAGATATGTACACACAACCGATTCCATACATTGCGGAACAAAAACAATTCCAGATGTCTCTTTGGAAAAATCGGTGAGTTGCCAACGAGGACCTTGTTGATCAGAATCTCCAAAAGCAAACGAAACAACAAAAGGTAATTTTATGTCATTCATTTCTTTTGCCACACAAGTATGCATGGTTCCATCCATATTCGTTCCTTTGGCGACGATCTTGAAATTTTGACAAGGTAAAATACCTGTTGTCTGTTCTTTTTCACGAATAATGGAATAATCCGTTATCGACATTCCACTATCCACTTTTTTGAGGAGAATCGGCGTTGTCGCATTCCAAACATCAGAATCTTGAAAATTCTTTCCGGCATACTCGAACACGGAATTCAATGTCAAAGGAATATTTATCTGATTGTATTCTGAAGGCATATCATCAAATACAAGTTTATCCTCATCCTCAAATCGACTCACCGCCATTTCGCCATTATCAGAAAAAATCGTTATCTTGGAAAAAACAGGTGATGGATTTTGTCCACCACTTTCCATTTGCATGAGTCCCACATAAGCTTCACGCCCACCACAGTCCTGTTTTCCTTCGATCCAAAGGGTCATATGCGATACTCCGTTGGAACCACTTGGACCGAAATTTTTTAATTCGTATACTAATTTAAGCGGATCTATTTTTTCTTGAACGTTTGATTTCTCTACAGGAGATTCAGAAAATAAAACTTCTTCCTGTGGTTTTTGTTTTTTACAGCCTGCTCCACAAATCAAAAACAAAAAACAAATGCTGATTGCACAAAATCTAAAATATGTCTTCTTTTTTTTCATATAATCTTTTCATCGATTATATGATACTCCTCTTTACTTTTTCATCGAAATATTGTTCTTCTTTTAATTTAATTTTGAACTGCTCAATATCTTTAAAAAGATAAGATGGAATGCCATATCTCGCCACCGCAGCAACTTTTCCTTCATCATCATCAATAAACATTGTTTCATGAGGCAGAATAGGATAAGAGGCATCCTTATTCAAGATAGAAAACACATAATCCCAATACATCTGTTCTCTCTTTACTGCTCCAGCCTGTGCAGAAAAAAAGACTTGTTCAAACACCTGACCATGGCCAAGTGTTTTTTCAAAATGGTCTCCACGATATTTTTCCTGGTCCGTTGCAACAAAACATCGTATCCCATTCTTCGAAAGTATATGAACAATCTCAATCATTTTTTCATCGATTTTTGATCCTTTTGAAAACCAATAGTCCATGAGATCATCAACAGTTCCCTTCCAACCCCAATCCTGTATGACATGAGCAAGTTCTTCCTTGACATCTGCTTTTCCAATCACGCATTCATGAAAGATTCCAAGAAAAAATGGAAGCATGACCTGAACATCAATGCCATAATCTTTTTTGAGTTCATCTGTAAAAAGAAATTTATTCGGGATAAGAACGCCGTCCACATCAAAAAAGATTGCTTTTATCATATTGTTTTAAAATGTTTTATGACGAAAGTCCTATAATAAATTCGATAAAAATTCACGCAACATACTCTTTAAAGTCGTCTTTCCTTTGCTGGTTTTCAAATAAATTTCTCGTCGTAATGCATCGTATTTATTCAAATATACCTCATAAAAAATAAGACGAACTGGCAAACGTGGATGTGTTGAAATCACAAGTCCTTTTTTATGGAGAACAATACGTTTCTTTAAATCTTCTGTATATCCTATATAAAACTTTTTATCTGCACACCATAAAACGTAAACATAAAACATATAATTTTAGTATACCAAAAAACATCTAGAAAAGAGGGTGATTTTATTCAGTCTACTTTTTTATAATGAAGCAGAACACATCTTTTGATGGCTCCGCCATGCACCATACGGTGCAGAGTTCAACACAATTTAACCACCACAAAAGTGGAGGTTTGTTGGAGCACTCAATGCATGACAGAACACATCTTTTGATGGCTCCGCCATGCACCATACGGTGCATGGCTCCGGGACGTGGATTCGAACCACGATTCACGGCTTCAAAGGCCGCTGTCCTGCCATTAGACGATCCCGGAATGTTCCGGCAAGAGCGTACCGAATTTTTTCAAACTACACAAGAGGAAGGAAACAAAAAAAAAAAAAAACGGAAGCGTGTATTGCTTCCGTCTGTTGTTACTGCTCCAGAACCCCGAATGAAAGTACCGGGGTCAGATATCCGTCCTCAACATCGATACCGAGCACACCACCGATGAACGTCATCGGAATCTCGGTCTCGAAATAGTTCCACACGAACGGCACAGCCGAAACGTGAGAGGGGACGGATCCTATTGAGAGACCTGGCATAGAAATCCTTTCTTCCGGATTCCAATCGAAAAGACGTTCGTCCTTCTGAACGAGCCCGCCTTTGGAAGAATCAAATCCGTTATCGAACTCCGGCGTCTGAATGTAATTCAGAAAAGCCGTGATCCAACCGTTGAATCTGCTTCCTCCCGACCGGGAGTTGAATTTGTAAATCGACTTCCAAAAGAGGTCGTCGATTGGAGCTCCAGCGGCCTGCTCAGCCAATGTCTCGAGCACGGGCAGGAGGTGTTGAAAATACAGCCCGAGATGCTTACCAAACAGCTTGGCAAGCTCCCGCGCGGCCGCAAGGATCTTCTGATAATCCTTCGCAGTACCGAGCAGGCGAATCTCGGGCAAGCCACACAAGGTGTCGACGCGGTAATCGTAAAATGGACTCGCCGCGTCCATAAACACGATCATCGAAGCCGCCGTAGTCTCCGGCGTCGCTGTCGAAAATACTGGAAGCATCTGCTTCATGATCCCGGCCGGAACTCGCTCGCGCAGAGCCGGATCAAACAAAGCCAAAGCCTCGGACCATGGACTCATCGGATCTCCACGGCGGAGACTGTCGTGCCGAATTTCGATTGTCTCCTTGCCTTCGGTCGTGGTGAAGAGCGACCGATAATCTTCCGGATGAAGTTTCACGGCCGTTGCCACCTCATGACAGATCAGATACATGAGAACCTCAGGCCGAAGAGCCAGAGGATAATGCTTCGCGAATGCCTCATGTACCGCTTGAAAAAACAAGCTGGAAGGCGTCATATTTTTATACGAAGAAACTCCCTTCATGGTCTCACGACCGAGAAACTCGATCGCCTTACCAGGAAGGACAGCTTCCACAAATCGACTGACTGGGACTTCCCTGTCTCCAGGGACAGATTTCACCTGGACGAATGGGTTTTGTCTTTTTGTCCATTCATCCTTATTCTGGATCTGGACAGAGACTGAACGGCACACCGGAGTCTGATTTTTCATCGAATACCTCTACCTCTTTGTTTATTGTGAAAAAACCTTTATTTTTTTACCACAAAAATAATGTTTTGTCAAGATTTTAAAACAAAATCTAAACCCTCAAATACTTTCGCATGGCAAACAAAGTAAAAATCAAAGTAATAAACGAAATACCGACAAATTCAACCCCAAAAATAAACAGACCATTTTGGACAAAATAGTCAAAAAGATTGGAATGCACGGTTTGGAAATAAGCATCGAACCAAGGTTCAAGAATAGCGACAATAGGAAAAATAACAACTACAACACCAATGGTTGCAAGTAAACCATACAAAAATGCTTCGAGAATATAGGGCGCACGAATAAATGTATTTGTCGCACCAACGAGTTTCATAATTCCGATTTCTTCCCGATGTACAAACACGGTCACACGCACCATGTTTACAATGATCAAAATGGCGATCAAAAGAAAGACACCGGAAAGAACAAATCCAAATACACGAACCTTTCCCATCGTTTCCATCAAACGATCTACAAGAGAAGCATAATTGGAAAAATCTCTATCACGAATTTCATCACGAAACTGTGGATGATCAAGCGCTTCTAAAATAAATGAAAAATCATTTGCCGATTGTGCGCGAACAACCAATGTATATCCAAATGGATTTCCTCCAACTTCTTCAAGCGAAGAAAGAATAAACGTATTTTTTTCATGACGGACACGGAAACGTTCCAAAGCTTCATCAGGAGCAATAATCTCGACATCACGAACCTGCGACAAGCCACGCAAATATCCAGCGGCATTACGCACTGTCTCTTCAGAACTCGTTGTCTTAAAATAGACAGAAACATCGACTCGCTCTTCAATCACACGAACGACTGTATCGGTAAGGACATTCAGTCCAAGTAAAATATTTACCGTAAGCAATGTCAAAAAAAGCATGCTGACCGTGATAAGTGACAGCCAAAAATTTCTCCAAAAATGTTGGAAGGTAAATCGAATAATACGAAGCAATGTCATCATAAGCGATATCTTCCTTCTTCTTGATCAGAAACAATTTCTCCATGATCAAGTGTGATCACTCGTTTGCGCAGGCTGTTCACAATTTCGCGATTATGCGTCACAAGAATAATTGTGGTTCCAAACTCGTTGATTTTTTTTAAAAGATTGATGATGTCATGTGTATGAACCGCATCGAGATTGCCTGTTGGTTCATCTGCAACAATAATCTTCGGTCGATGCACAAGAGCGCGCGCAATTGCGACTCGCTGCTGTTCCCCACCGGAAAGCTGTCGTGGATACCGATTCGCTTTCTCTTGCAAATTCACAATATGAAGCACATGTGGGACAAGATCGCGAATATGTCCGTGACGTGCGCCGGCAACCTGGAGAGCAAAGGCAACGTTTTCCGAAACGGTTTTTTTTGAAAGCAATTTAAAATCCTGGAAAACCACTCCGATCTGCCGACGCAAAAGCGGCACTTCCGCATCGCGAATGCGACTGATATCCCAGCCCCCAATAATCACATTTCCATCCGTTGGACGTTCTTCTGCATACAAAAGTTTAGCAAACGTACTTTTTCCTGTTCCACTCTGTCCCACAACCGAAACAAACTCACCTGGCTTAATATGCAGGTTCACATGTTGCAGAGCGACGGTCTGCGGATGATAGACTTTTGAAACATTTTTTAAGCGAATCATGAAAGGGGGATCAAAAAGGGAGAGAGAAAAAATGGAGAACGTCGAAATCGTGAAGAAGATCTTTTGTTGTGAAACTTCTGAAAAATGGATGGATTTTTGGTGAATGGGCTGTTGATCCCCGCGAACCCTACTTACAGGTAGGGAGAGCGGGGTCAACGGGTGGCCCATGAGCCGAAAAGACACCATTTTAAGAAGTTTTACTTATTGCAAAAATTTTACTTGAACATTGATGACACCCGCACCAAGCGAAGCAAGTTTTTGAAAAGCAATACGATCAAGATCAATAATACGATCAGGATGTACACTTCGATCTGGACCATAATCGTTGACACGAACCGTCACCGCTTTTGTCGGATCTTCTGTACGACTCACAACAAGATATGTCCCTTTTGCATAATCCGGAGACGCTGCACAATCGCATTCTTTATATGCGTACCAACTTGCTTTTCCAAATTCAGGCACAGATTCCTGAAACACCGCAAGACGAGCATAAGGCAAATAAATCAATGCCTGAACAAGTTGTTTATCAGGATTATCTGAAGACGGAAGTTCTTCCCATTTTTCTGTCACTCCATTGTAAAAAGCAAGAAATCGACGACCGAAAAGTGTGGAAGAATATGAAATCTCTTCTAAATATTTTATTTCCAAAAAAAAGAAATCTTCACCTGTATAACTTGTTTTATTTGTAATATCGAAAAGATAAACATTTCCAAGTAGTGTTGCATCGGTTGGATATGTTCCATTCATCACAGACGGAGCAAGTGTCTTGATATCAACACGTGTCGCCTCTGCAAGTGTACCTGGACGAATTCCTAAACGCATACGACCATCATCCGAGGAAAGGGTATACCCTTTCACAATGGTTTCCGCATCAAAAAACGTGGAAAGAACGGTTTCGGTGGATGTTTCTTCTGTAGCTTGTGCAAAAAGAGGAAAGGAAGAAAAAAGAAAAAAGAAACAAAAGATCGAAAAATATAATCTTGTCATAGAAGATATGTTTCATTATAATCCTGATGGAAAAGCTCTGACAAGCGCGGGTATAGTTTAGTGGTCAAATGACTGCTTCCCAAGCAGTAGTCACGGGTTCGATTCCCGTTACCCGCTCCAAAAAAACCTTGATACATTCTCAAGGTTTTTTTGTTTACACAAAAAAACGCGCCAGACGAATAAACATCTGACGCGGAAATATTTGATGGGTTACTTACTTACGCTTATCGCCTGTAGTCAACGCAGTCGTCAACATCTTACTGACTGCAGAGTCCTGACCGAACAAACGATCCATAATGTGGGAAACTCCCTGCTGTTCGGCAATGGCAAGCGGACTCAGAGCCTTGGCGAGTTCTGCCGCAAACTGATGATCGCCGAATTTCTCCAGTGCGGCCGCAAACTCGGGTCCAAGAGCCTTCATACGTTCAACGAATGCCTTGGCTTCCGTCTCAAGGAGTTGGATTTTGAGCTGCTGATCACGCTCCTCAATTTCCTGCCTCTGGTCTGCCTGAACTTTCTCGGTCTTCAGACGGATTTGAATCAACTCATCGGTTGCTCTCTGATTGACCAATGCTGACTTGTTGCGTTCTGCAACCTGTTGGGCTTCCGCATCAATCTTGGTCAATCCAAGTTTCAGATCTTCAACCATCAGCACTACTTCGAGTGCCAACCTCTTCATCGCTGTTTCAGAGACGAACGCTGCCTTGGTTTGTTCCGCCTTGGCATCCTGTTCGGCGTTCTTGAGGATCGTTTCCGTCTGCGCGGCCTTGATCCCCTGATTAATGATTTCCAACCTCCGAGTAGTTTCGAGCTGACGCTCCCTTTCGACCACACTGAGATTGGATTGCACCGCCGCTCTGCGGGCGCGTTCGATGAGTGTTGAAATCTCCTCATCATCTATCTTAACGTCGAGAACCTCGACATCGTAGATGTTCATCCCATTCTCCTCAAACATCTTACCCGGACGCTTACCCTGATCAGGATGTTCGCCCAAAATGGCATCACGAAGAATAGGAGTCGCTTCATCATAGAACCTCTCGATGCCAAACTGTTTGACCACGCCGCGGATGACGCTGCGCAGATGTTCGGTGAGAAGCTTGATGTAGTTTGACACGGAGAACCATTTGGACGAATTGCCTTCAAAATTAACGCGATATGACAGCGTCACCTGAACAGGCACCAGGTCCTTGGTCTCGGCATTCACACGATCCGACACCTTATTGTTTGAGACATTGAGATAAACGGTCCGAATCGGCCGCTCGTCACCCTTCGGGGTGCCGGTCGAAAGCTCGAGAATCTCGAGCGTTTCGTCGAATTTCAGAGTCGCGGTTGCCGGACCCATGATGACCTTGCGTTCGCCGGTCTTGGACACCACCTGAATGGCATAGCCGGACCAGGGTGAAACCTGGACGGCGCCGTCATATTTGTTGTCCAACGTAATGAAGCGCGGCGGAGTAAAAGCCGTCCCGCGCTGCATGGTATCAGAGGTCGCAGAACCCTTGGATTCTGTTCCCCGTTGTGCACCACGAACGGTTTCATCAGTCACAAACTGACGACTGCCTTCATTCATACTGCGAAGCCGCTCGTTGTACGCCTGAGCTTCCCGATTGCTGGGATACCACAGGTTTACTGTTTGCAGATCGAGAACGCGTTTCACAATGATCTGAGAACGCGGATCAGCCAGAAAGATCTGGGGGCCACGCACAAGCTCGATAGCTTCTGTCGTCTTGTTGAGAACATACCGAGCATCCCCTTCAGGGATGACTACTCCATAATGCCGATCGCGATCACCATACTTGATGATGGCATGCTCGGGACGCGGAAAGTAAATAGAGGTCTGCTTGCCAGTGACGAAAAGTTCCTCACCGACCTTCACAGTCTTCTTGTTGTCACCCTCCCCTTCCTCATAAGACTGAATGACCTTGATATGAATGCCCATATCCGGATTCAGCTCAATGGCACGGAACTTGCGCTCATTTCCATCCTCAATGAAGGTTTCAGTGGCTGCTGGAAAAACGACCTGTGGACCACGCTCATAACGCTTTTTTCCGTTCTCATCCTTGAGAATCGAATACTCCAGCGTTTCCAGCGTGACTGCGTCACGGACATACTGGTTGTCCTGATCAGGCACGACTTCCACACCGGTAGGCGGAATGTAGAAAGAGACTTCCGTGCCCTTTATGATATAGAGCTTGCCCATTGTCAGATCCGTGGGCGCTGACTGCTTCGTTGCCGCAGACTCTTCAACAGTCGACCTTTTCTTATCTGTTCCACCTTCCACGCGACGGACAACGGACTTGGACCAGTTGGAGAGAGCATGTTCTTCGTTGTAAACCCGCACGATCAGATACTGGTTGGAACGAAGGTGATGACCTTCGAGTACCTGAGCGGTCTGACCTGGCCACAAAGCAAATGTGACCGGTCCTGGAAGATTGATCTTACGACCCCAATCGACGTCGGGCAAATAGCACACACCTGCTTCAGGATGCGCCTTGCCACCATCGTGCGCCGGATTTGTCAGGACAATGTAGGATCCTTCCGGAGCAAACGGGAAAATAGAGACCGCACGGGTAATATTATCCACGCGCTCGAACCTTCCTGTTTGCTCATTGAACATGACAAGTTTTTCCGACTGTGCCAGCTGCTTTGTAGACGGTCCGACCAAGGTCGTGACTTGCCCTTTTGTGTCATCCTGAACATAAACAAACTCGTTATGAGTAAGAACGAGTTCCCTACTCTCCCTACCATCCCTTCCCTGCGTTGCTTCGTAATTTGGCATTTCCAATTCCTTTCTGAAAAAGAGCTCATAAATGGAACCTCTGCAAAATGGCATCTCTTTATTATAAAGAAAATAACCATCTTTCAGAGATTCAAACCCTAGATAAAGAAAAAAAATTTGTCAATAAAATTCAAACAAAAAACCAAGGAAAGAAATCCTTGGATCGTGTTATTCAGTTGGACGATGACCTGTAACAAGAAAGAACATGGAATAGCCAAACGTACGTTCATCCCGTAAAAAACGAATCATATCCTCCACGAATTCGTCATATGCGGTCCGTGTCCCGAGTATTTCTTCTCCAACGGGACGGATGGCTTCGAACTTTTGCATCCAATTCTGTTCTTCGTGCGGGGAAATGGTTCCTGCAACCAAATGATACGGTTCTGCTGCCACACACAAATCCGTAAATTTGCACTCATGAAATAGACGATACAATCGACGCCCGATACGCGGATGAAATTGTCCGCGCTCTTCCAACGTCTGGAAAATCAACGCAAGCGTCCATTCCAGATCCGGAGGCATTCCCTCATGATTCGAGCCGTATCCGTCAATGTCCCCAACCACACACAAACCACCCGGACGAAGACATCGGAACATATTCGTCAGAGCCGTGATTGGATCGGAAAGGTATTCAAAAACACGGAAAGACACGACCGCATCAAACGTTTCTCCTTGAAACGGAAGGACATCCTGCACATTTCCCGGGACAAAAACAATAGGACATAAACCTTTCTTCCGTTCTTCATTCCACTTGGAAACTACGGATTCATTCCCTTGACGTACCCTATCAAGAGAAAGTTCGAGTCCAACAACAGGCTGATGCGTAAATTCGTGAATCACATACAGTTCCGTCGGATTGCAAGGACCGACAGAAAGCGTTCGCATTCCTTCCTTGATTCCAGCCTCTTGCAACCAGCGGAATATTTCCACAGCAGTATGATTTCTCGCCATACGCGCTGCTTCGTCGTGTCCGCCTTGATCCATCAAATACTTGCTCATATCCGATCTCCGTATTCAAGAGAACGTACATCCGGCACAGAATATTTTCCAAGCCGCCCAGCTCGTTCAATAGTTGCATAATAACGGATCAACGCTGCAATCTCAGTCGAAAATAATTGTTGTTGCATCCGCTTCTTTAGCCACTCCGTATCTTCCGGAGACAAAGAATCAGGCAGGATGTCGTCTGAAAGATCCAAACCAACAGGGGGACGAACGAGAAAAGGATTCCCATTGTCTCCTTTCTTCCCTCCATATGTATAGTCATTCCAAATCGCAGGAAGTTTGTGTGAAAATTCCTCATATCCGTACTCAAGCCACGGTCCGTACAAATGTTTTCCATTGAGTAATCGTGAAAAAAGGGAACGCAGACCATCCCATGTTCGTATCACGACCCAGCAACCCTGATACGGATGCAAAAGGAGCGTGTCGAGAAACTCGAATACCTCGAGCCGAGACCTTGTAGCGAGATATCCGCCTTTTACAACCAGATGCGAACCGAAGGATCCGAGACACTCGATCAGGAAACAGGCAATACACATTCCTTTTTCATGGACGAATACATGGGCTCCACCCTCAAAAATAATCCGTCGCGCCCGATCAATGGGAAGAAAAGCCATGTCTTTTGCGTGTTCAGGATGTGTTTCTCGACTCCCGTTTTGAAAAGTACAAATGAGATCGGCAAACGTCGAAAGATCCGGATCATCCAGTCCAAAAAAACCATACGGATTGTTCGAAGAAAGAATATATCGCGGTATGACTCGACGATTAGGACGACTGCTTTCCTGATCTTCCAACAATCGTTCCGCACTCCGCCGTTCCGGTGTTACAATCAAATCACAATATCCGTTTAAAACACTCATTTGTTACTCCATTTTTTATTTCAAAGGACACCGACATCTCTCCAAAGAATCTGGAGAGATCAGACATCCTATGATTCTTAATTCTTTTTGTCAAAAAACAACAATAAAACAGCACGTAATATTATGCTGTTTTATTGGAGCCACTTCCGGGATTCGAACCCGGGACCTCTGCTTTACGAAAGCATTGCTCTACCGACTGAGCTAAAGTGGCAAGAGACGGACGACCGCGATCGTATCAAAATGAAGACTGGAGATCAAGCAGATTTGTCTCGTCTTTTACCCTTTAAGAAATCGCGTCACTTGAGATGAAGCTAAAAATTCAGTCACTATTTCATCCAAAGGACGTTTGTTTACAATAATAAGAGAAATTTTATAAGAAGGATCTTCTTCTCCTTCTGCTGGACGTTCTCCAATCATCACAATGGCATACACCTCAGAAAGTTCAAGAACATCACTTGGAACATTTGGTTCTAAACTTGGAATTATGGCTGCTAATGACTCTGGCATTTCTGAAAGATGAAGCGATCCAATATCTCCGCCTTCTGCTGCAGAAGCATCTTCACTTACATCTTTTGCAACATCTGCAAAGGATTCATTCTTTTTCAAACGTTCCAATGCTTCGTCGACTTTTGCTCGCGGCACACTTTGCATGGTTGTATCTTTTTGCAATGCTTCACGTACCTGAGAAGCAAGGACAATCGGTTCAATAACACGAACGGTAAATTGCTCTTTATTCCACCCAAACACTTTGTGTACTTCATCAAGAAATGCCTGTTCCGAACCGCTTTGTGCATACGTGGATGCAAGAAGATCATCCACTTGTTTTTGATCAATCGAAACTGCATAACGGTCTGCCAATTGTTGCACCGCCGCTTTATCAATCAATGTATCCAGAATATCTGATTGAAGTTCGTCAACAGATGGAGCTGTTTGACCATCTTCCTGCGATTGTTCAAAAAAACGTTTTAATGCATCTTGTTCCGCATAAAATTCTTTAAACGTAATCCATTGACGATTCACAAGAGCTATCGGATACGGAATCACAGATGTCACTTTACGGACCAGAGGATCACTCGGAGGGAGAATATACACAACAACCGTCACCGCTCCGATACTCCCAAGAATAAAAACAACGATCATGGATCCAATAAGCCAACGGAACCATCGACGAACAGACGGAACATGAGATGGAGGTAAAGAAGAATCTGTTGGAACAGACATGACTTCTGACGGAGAATGTGAAATTTCTTGAAGATTTTTTTTCTTAAGAGGAAAGAGACCCATAGGCGTGAATAGATTCAAACGTTTGATGATCAAAAAAGTAGTACCACCATTTTTTCAGATTCGCAAGAACGGTGGAAGTGGATGGAGTTGTTCCATCCCGTATCAAAGGAGATTCAATAGATCCTGGAGTCGAAGTTTCTTTTTTTTCTTCAATCACAACAACCTCCTCTCCAGGCTTGCGAAGACCGAGTTTTAACCGGGCTTCGCGTTCAATAAATGCTTCCGTCTGCATGGCTTGAGCCAATTGTTCAATTTCGAGTTTGTGCGCACCTAATTCCTCAGCCTGTACTTGTAAACGATGAATTTCCTGTTGAATGGTATAATGACGCGCAAACTCTTTTCCAAAAGACAATAAAAGAAAACCTAAGACGACGAGGTTCAATATAAAAAACCATCGGACATCCAACAAACGACGAAACAAATATGGTCGAGAAACACGCGACATAACGACTACGAAGAAATCTGTGATTGAGCACTTGCATGAGCGGTATATTCGGGAGATTTGATATCTTCTCGAATTTCATGAACCAATGCTTGGATACGCGCCGGATGTCGAAGACGCCGCATCTCAAGTGGAGATGCAGTCGTCCCCTTCCGTTCCAGACGAATCGTTCCGTACCGAAATAATGTGGAAAAAATTCCCTTCACCCGGACCGTTGCATCTTGAATATCCGTATAAGAAGATTCGGAAATAGTGCGATCAAAAAAACCACGCTGTGTTACCACAGCCACACGTCGATCTGTCATAATAAGACAGGTGTGTTGCCAGGAAAACCACGTACGCCAAGCAAGGAAAAGTCCGGACAAAAATAACCCTCCAAACACCAGTCGACCCATCCATCCAAATTCCCAAAGAGAAAACAAAAAAAAGAACGGCGCACAAATCCACACCAAAAGAAAAAATATCCAAGGTAAATGCGAAACCGCAGTTGTATGAGCCACGGTCAACAATTGTTCATTTGACTCAGGTGAAAGAAGACGATTCCAGATCATAAAAGAAGTACATACAGAATAACATATTTTTCTGTTCCCCACCTTTTAGAGACTATTCCATTCTTACAATCTCTTCACTGCATCCACAAATTGACCACCGCGGTCGTATTCATTTTTGAACATACCAAAACTGGCTGTCCCTGGAGAAAGAAGAATGACATCATCTGTTTGAGCCATTCGCGCTGCGGTCATCACCGCATCTGCCATAGAAACAACCTGGACCGTCGGAACAGAATCTCCAATCGCGGCTGCAAACATCGCTGTGGCATCTCCTTCCAAGAGCACGACAAATTTACAAGTGGCACGAATAACGTTTCCCAATTTTTCCAAAGATAAATTCTTGGATGAACCTCCTGCAAGAAGAATAATATTTGCTTTCTTTCCAAAATGTTCTAAAGCAGCAATGGTCCCATCCGGAGATGTGGCAGTGGTGTCATTTATATAGACTACTCCGTTCACTTCTCGAACAAGTTCCTGACGTCCCGGCAAACCCACAAATGTACGGAGTACCTGTGCAATAATCTCCAAACTTGCACCAGCTATACGTCCAGTCGCCACAGCCGCTAATGCATTTTGCACATTATGCTCTCCTTGAAGTCTCATTTCCGCAACAGGCAAAATGGATTCAGACTTTCCTTTTTCCCGAAAAAAAATCGTTCCATTTTCTACGTATGCTCCGTCCATTTCTTCAGCAAGTTGCTCATGAGAAAACCAAAATTTCTGCGCATGGACTCGAGAACCGATCTCTCGCACGATTTCATGATCAAAATTTAACACAGCCTTTTGCTTTGCAGTCTGATGGTGAAACATTGCTTCTTTTGAGCGAATATAATCTGCAAATGAACCGTATCGATTCAGATGATCCTCAAATACATTCGTAAGAACACTAATTTCCGGACCACGAGGAACGGTTTCCAAACTATCAATAAGCCAAGAAGAAAGTTCGAGAACAATCGGAATAGATTCTTTTTCTTCCAAAAGCTCATCCAGATATTCCAATGGAGACACGGCCATATTTCCCGCAACAATCGCTTTTGGATTCAATGCTTTCAAAATTTCTCCGATCAATGCGGTTGTTGTTGATTTTCCTCGTGTGCCTGTAACCGCATAAATTGGAAACGGACAGAAGCGAAAAAATAAACTCACATCACTTTCCACAGATACGCCATGTTGTTTGGCAAGTTGCACAAACTCCGATTCTTTTGGAACACCTGGATTTTGTACCACAAGATCCACATCTGTAAAATTATCAGCTCGATGTTCACCTAAAACAAAAACAGGGCTATAAATATTGCGATCTGGATACATCTCTTTATAACGTTCGTACCAAGATGTGATTTCTTTGACAGACTCTTGAAGTTCTTCCTCTGTTTTCAAATCCGTAATCACCATTTGGGCACCATGACGTAAAAGCCATTTTGCCGCTCCAATACCGCTTCCTTGTTTATACCGACCAAGACCCATGACCGTTACAACAGCATCTTTAAAAGATTGAACATCTGCAAGATGTATAGACATATCAAAATTGTTTAAATATTCTTGCCATGCGAAGAATAAACATGGCGGTTAAAATTTGAAAAAACATATGAATATATTGACCTGCCGCTTTTTTGATTCCCACTTTTTCATACTTTCGCCGGATGGAAAGTCCTGGAAGAAACACGGATCCGTACCGCAGCTTGTGATATTTACAAAAATAATTCAATGCGACTTCAACCATAAATCCCTGGACATACTCTGGAGGAATCTCATCAACAATCCGACGAATCAATGCGCGTTCTCCGCTAATCAATGGCAAATAACGAGAAAAATTCGTCCAAAACATTCCACGATCACGCAAACCAACATTCATAGCCTTCGCACCGGAAATCACTGGCAAAACCAATCGTTCGATATGATCCGTGGTCAATCCACGCAAATCTGCATCAAAAAAAACAAGGATAGCCGCATCTGTTTGTGCAACCGCATACAACATCGCTGCCCCTTTTCCTCCGCAAGTAGATCGTTCAAAAACCTGTGTGGCTCTTGCTCGACGCGCTATCTCAGCTGTGTGATCCGTTGATCCGTCTGAGACCACGAAACATTCATCGATAAGTGGAGAAGAAATGACAACTTCTACGACATGAGCAATAGTCGCTTCTTCATTAAAAGCAGGAATGATGGCCGTTATTTTTGGCCGATGTAAAACACCCATGTCAAATATTCCAACGATCTTTTTGTTGCCGAACACATTGTGCATGCAACCGTCCGAGTTCACGTTGAAGAAAACGCGCTTCCTGAATAAAAGATGGAGAAAGAGATTTTATTTTTCGTTCGAGTCGGGCCAAGGCATCAATCATTCTTACAAGATAAAAAAGAGCGGATTCGTATTCCTTTGCAACAACAGGCAATGTTTTTGGATCTTCCCATGCTTCATCCGCACGCGCACAAGCAATCTTTACCGGAACCAAACAAACATTCAAATAAATCTCAAACAAGTCGCGATTTTTTGATGTCTGTTTCCCATATTCCCGACCTGCCCATTGAAAAAGATTTGTCGCCCAAAAAAATGCCCGTTGATATAATGGATCACGAACGCAATGTTCTCTAAGCATTTCCCGCAGAGGACGATCATCTTCCAGCACATGATCCTCTTCCGCTCCATCCTCTTTGTTGTGGACAAAAAATCGGGCAATCTCCTCTTCGTAACGACCTTCCACACGTGTCTGCTCCTCAATAATTTCTTCTTCCATGGCACGAATGGATGTATCACGTGTTCGTTCATGCTTATAAAGAATCGCGTCCATCTCCTCCTCCAACAGGTCGAATTCGTCCCGGAAAAAATACCAGGATGACGGAGTAAATGGCATAACAATTAGGATTTGAGACTTAAGTCGTAAAGGATATCTTCTATGGTACGCAAATTCTTTTTTCCTTGATCAAACTTCTGACGAAGGTATCCGGTCAAATCAAGTTCCAAAAGAAAATGGATAATCATTTCAATGGTCTCGTGAGCACGTGTGACTTCTTCTCGATTTCCATGCGTTGCTTGACGAATAGCATACCGAACAATCTCACCTGTGGCATCAGAAAGACCTGCAAGAAACACCTGCGGATCTGCAATCCGTGGCTCTGATATGGAAAAGCGTCCACCACGAAGATAATCCGCAAATATCATTGCTTCCGTATACTCTTCACGTGCTGCCTGATAAGAACCTTCATGTTTTAATTCCGGACTAGTGCGAAATCGTCGTTCTGCATCTTGAAAACAGATTTTAGCCTCTTCTAACAGTGTTGTCGCTGTTTGTGCGTTTCCGCGATGTAATGCAAAAATCGCACGTTTTGAACGATTAAGTGCATCATTTGATGCATGTATCACAGCTGAACGCCCTTGTTGAGCATTCACAAACTGTTTTTGCATGTTTCGAAAAATCAAAGGAAGTTTCATAAAAATGTGAACATACCCCATCATAAGCAAAACAAACGCATCCGACAAGCAAAAATTGTTGACATCCTTTTTAAACAAGTTAGGATCATTCTAGAAACTTCAACCATAAAAGGAGGTATCAATGAAAACTCCATACATCGGCTTCACCGGCTTTATGAGTCGGACAGAAGTAAACCAAGTGCTTAAACACTTCAAAACACTTGAGACAAAACGACGGCTCATGATCGGAGTGCTCGCGAACATGAAAACATTGTTTGGGAAACCACCGGGAAACCCAAAAAAGTATCCACTGATTCATCGTCTGGTCGAACTTTTTCCTGACGATCCAGCCACACTCAACCTTGTTCATTATACGACACCAGATCTTGACACCTTGTTTCTTCAAATGTGTCGGATCACGACTCTGGCTGGACCACACTTCGAAGGTTTCCAGATGAACATTGCTTGGCCACGCCCAACTGTTCTCAGTGCCTATCGAAATCGATTTCCTCACTTCCGACTTATTCTCCAAGTCGGACATCATGCGTTTGAACAGGTGCATAGTGATCCTGTACAACTCGCACAAAAAGTCGGAGAGTACGGCGATGCTCCGACAGATATTCTCCTTGATCTAGATGGGTCAAAGGGAAAAATGCTCGATATCAAAAAACTTGGTCCATATATCTCTGAAGTCCGGAGTCGATTCCCCAACATCGGCATCGGAATCGCAGGTAAACTCGGATTGAAGACAATCGAGCGTATAAAACCTTTTGGAAAACTCTTTCCAAGAGTGAATATCGATACGGAATCAGAACTCCGGACTCTCCAAGGTGATTTGGAAATTGATCGAGTAAAACAATATTTGGAAGATGCTGTTTATGCTCTTCCTTTTCCGAAATAAGAACTCGTTTCCGCTGCTTCTCCGCAGCGGTTTTTTTATACAAAAAGGAACCGTTTTTAACGATTCCTCAAGATTTTATTCGAACCCTTATTAAACGGGGCGTACCATTCGCTTGTCCAGAACGGTTGGACCGTAGGATGTGATAGCGACCGGCACGCCGAGTTCAGATTCGATTCGTGCAAGATGCTGCTCTGCACGCTGGCCAAAGTCTGCTGCATTGGCAGAGACTTCATATATCGGCTTCACACGCTTCAACTGCTCAGTCAAGGTCTCTTGATAAACGAGATCTTTGTGAGGTCCAAGCCGAATATTACGCGCAATCCTCGGATTTTGCGGATCCAGTTCAAAAAACTTTGCCGCATTCGAATCATCTTCAGATAATTCATATCCGGTGCAGATGAGCCACTGAGATAAATCACGCATTCGATCAAGACAAGTGACAGCCAATGCATCTACCTGACCACATGCTGCAATTGCGTATCGAGCAGCCACAGCATCGAACCAGCCGACACGGAACGTCTGTTGCCAAACATCCGTCACGTTATATGTGTCCGGAAGTGCATTGGTAAGAAATGGATCTTCTGTCATAAATGGTCCGGCACCGTGTCGTGTTGCATACGCGCGGACAACTCCGATCCGGACAATCCTGCCGTCATACTGGTGTTCGCGGAGAAGTTCGAGCGCGTTGTCAAACGTACAGGTACTCCATGTCGTGTACGGGTGAAACCCGCGCCACTCATCAATGAGAACTCCTTGCGCTCCCTCAAAAATCACCGAACCCGGCCTGGAAAGAATTCCACCAATGTGTGCATTCTCCACGATCTTCACGCGTTCGACGAACTCGCCAAGATACGCGACGAGAATCGATGAAGCTGCCGTATTTGTGAGCCAGTCGATCTCTGCCGAGATTGCTTTGTCATCTCCAAATCGATATATCAGATCTGCGAGCTGAGCCAGCTTGTATGCCTGAATCTGAGACAACTTTTCCCGAAGGATTGCAGAATCCATCAGATCTCTTGCATAAAGAGCATCGGTTCCGATCGCAAGTGCATCAGATGCAGTTTCACCAATCCCTTTTCCGCAACTTCCGTGCCGTCCGACTCCTCGAGCATATTCGCGAAGACGGTTGGCTGCCTGTTGAAACGGCGTCACTATTCGGATATCGCGACTCACAGTCAAACGGCCGAAGATATCCCGCACGCCCAAATGCTGCAAATCCTTTCCCTCGTCAAGTGCGTGCAGTGGCTCGACCATCATTCCCTTTGCATGGTGTGTCCAAATCGGAGACGTGAGACTTCCCGACCCAAACTGGGAAAATCCATGATGTCGTCCATCGGGAAGGATATTGTTGTGTATGGCCTGATGACCACCCTCGGTCCGAATGACTGTATGAACCTTTGACCAAATTGGCGCGAATTGATCAAGCCACCATGTGAGAAACTCTCCGATAGTTCCCTTTCCACTATCTCCAAATATCAAATCGCGAATCAGGTAGGATGTTCGACCAAACTCTAAATCGTTCATGATTCCTCCAATATAAAAGATGTAAAAAGGAGACCTGCGAGTATGCAGGCCTCCTCATGTTTTTACCTGCGAATCACAACCGACGATTGCCGGTTGTTTTCGATTTCTCAACGGGAGCGTCAGCCTTCTGGGTCACCCCATTGACCTGACCTCTTCCAAGAAGAGTCGCGTATCCATAAACCGTCCGCAACACCCGAGTAATGGTTTCCTCCGAAGTCTCAAGACCACGGAGACGATTACGGAGATCATCTAGATTATTCACCATTTCCTCTCGCAATCCAATAATGGATCCGACCAGAGCACAAATATCTTCAGACTGGTAAAAGTCGAAAACATATTCGGATCCGAGGATCTCCACCCACCTGGCTCGGATCTCTTTGTCCATGCTGCCATACGAACCTGTATGGGTGTACAGACAGAAAATGTCGTACTTCTGTCGGACAAGTGCAATGACCTGTTCGATCGTGAAGTCGTTTTCTAATCCATCTCCAATAAAACGCCTGACATACTCTTTCTTGAGTTTATCATTCGGCATTTCATCGGTCGTTATGACGAGAATTCCTTTTTTTCTTCGCTTTTCGAAGCAATCAATCTTGGTATGGGTCGCTGCCCAATAGAGAGCATATTCCGGCGCTTCGTGCGCCATTGCACTTCCTCCGCCACCACCAATACGCAAACGAGAAAGATCCCCGTGCATTTCAGTTCCGAGTTCGAACTGTCCAACCTGCAAGAAGCACCGATCTGCAACGTCCGCAAATGCGGCGAACATGATCTGTGGATCCACAACCAGTTTCCCGCCAAGCAAAAACTTCATGAGCTCACAAAGATAGCGAGTTCTGAGTTGTTCAGGAACAAACCCCATGGAACCACTCACATCCATGAGAAAAATAATGGCAAGCGATAAAAGCTGCTCCGCACTATCACAGCTTTCCCTTATGCCACTCTTGATCTTCAAAGGATCCATAAGCGGATGAACCAGGTATGGATTTGTCCCATCATTTGGCACACTTCCGCCTGTTTCCTTGACCTGCTGCATCTTCTTCTCAACCTCTTGATGGGTCGATGTATTCCATCCTTTTGCCATTTCAATCTCTCCTTTTTTTCAGGTTTTTTTGAACACCCGGGATGGATGAAACTTACGCGGCCCTAAAACGGAACGCGCAACTTCTCCGAACGCCTCATGCAACTGCCAAGCGTTCTTGAACGGAACAGAACCATGAAGACCGGCAGCTGTCTTCAAAATCGTCTCAAATAGCGGATCTTCTCCACGAGGCAATTTCCCCGTGATCGGATCTCCACCTACAACCTGGATCACACACCGCGCAGCCATCGAGATATCCATTGCCGGAGACGGCGGTTTCTTTCGAAACACACTTTCCGGATAAAAAGACTCGTACGCCTGACTGACCGCGAGAATGCGTGCACCGGTTTTCTCTGGCTCATGAACTGCATAGGGCCATCCAAGAAAAACGATCCAGTGTTCATCAAGCTGGGCAAGGATATGGGATGGAAGAACCGATCCAAGAATAATGCCGTGCTGGTGAATCCAACCAAGCATTTCGAGAATACGGTTGAACATCCACACACCTGTTCGAATATCGACCCGATGATCGTCACGACAAACTTCTTCCAAAGTCATGTAGCCAGGAGTGTACGAAAACACATTACATTCGTGCACAACTCCGTCAGAATCCGTTACTGGTCCGTATGCAAGAACCTTGGGAAATCCATGAAGGAAACCTTCAGCTTTCTCAGTCTCAGCACTTCCGTATAAACGCTCCAAAGTTTGTGCCTCGTTACGAGCCATCCCAGTGTCTTCTGCATCTCGGTACACCTTGATGATCACTGTCTCCTGTTTGTCCGCGAATGGATCGTTGAGATGGCCAAGATAAATATCAGCCATATCTCCAGATGCGAGTAGACGAGTCCGTATATAGGATGTTGGATCTCGTTCATTCATCGGAGCAAACGGATTCACAACAGTTGCCACAACAGAAGATACAGGAAGGATAACGCTCGTGGACTTCAAAATCCGTGGCATGTTCGTCACTTCTCTTTCTTCCACATACTGCCGGGCTTTCATAGCCTCTTCAGCCATAATAGAAACCGGCAGGTTGCATACTTCCGGATCCTCAAGCAACCAACCAACAGCCTTGCACAATCCTTCCTCGGATTCCTTGCGACCGCTGAACGCGTTGCGAACCAAGTTGGCATAAGCAAGAAATCCATATATGGAAACCTGTGCTTCTACCAATGCTTGTTTAAGATCTGGCTGAATACGAACATTGACCCAATCCATAATCAAGTCATCATCCAGAGGAATTTGTTCTCCTGTGATGAACTGATAATCTTCTCTCATAGACGGATCCACAAGTCTGCCGTCAGTCCAAGTAATCTTTTTCAAAGTCATAGGAATGAGAACAAACTCTCCCACATGACAGAAGGGACACTTAGACCCAACAACCAGATTCTGAATGAAGGATCCATTATTCGAAAGCGGTACATCCCCACAATGGGAACACATCGGAGTTTCAGGATTCACCAGATGCCACACGTCCGGGAGTTCTTTGAAACCAGCCACAGGGATACCAGAAATACCGGCTTTTTGAGTTGCTTTTTCAAAATCTTCTTTTGACGTGCTTTGAATCTGAGCGAACGTTGAATGAAAACCGTACAAAGCGGTCATAATTTCACGTGCGGCTTGAGATGCTACGTATTCGTTTCCGATGACCTGTTTCAAGAGGAAATGACGAACCATCATAGCAATGAGTCCATTCCTCAAATTTTCAGGCACAGAAATTGACAGATACATCTTAGGATCAAGAGTCATGATTTCTCCTTTTTTTGTTTTAATTGTGAAAGATCACCATTTGGTGAGAGATTTATTCCCTCCCTAAAACTGCCAACAATTATTGACGAATTTTGGGGCGAAAAGAAAGACCGAAGAACCTATCATGAAATTTGTTGTCAGTCAAGCCATTTTTAGTCAAAATGACATCAAGTTTCTTGAAATAAAAAATAGTAAATGTATTATAGACATAAAGTATAACAAAAATAACCTACCTGTCAAGATTTTTAGACGTATAAACAAAAAAAACACACACAGGACTTAGAGCGTATACACGCTCTCCGTCCCGCATGTGCGCGAATTTTTTTGGAAGATCACCAATCTTCCAAATCCTTATTCTCCCAGTTATCAATTTTCTCAAGTTCGTCTTGAGAAATATGAAATTCAATACAGAAGGCCTCGTCACCAACCAAGTGACGATACTCCAGAATTGAAATCAAATCCTCTTGATCAAACCAATCCGCGGATTTACGAAAGTCGTCCAAAGCGGATTGTGCTTCCTCGCATTTTCTCGCGAGTTCTCGTGCATTCCGATTCGGAGTATCGGCTTTGTAAGCCGCTTCCCACTGGACATACTCCTGAAGGGAAACATTTTCATCCCTCAGAGCAGCCGAGACGACCGGATCCGTGATACGATTCTGAATCCAGTGGAAATCATCGAAGGTTGCCCCATCCACCCCGCGGACAGCCCGTAGACATTCATCGATCGCTTCCCGACAACGGGATCGGCGTTCGTTGTTTCGCTCTCTTTGCCGCGCGTTTGCGACCATCCGGTTCAAACTCATTTTTCCTCCTCGTGAAAGCCACATATTGTGGCTATATCTACCAAAAAAGGACGATGAATGTCCTTATGTTATCAAAAAAATAAAAAAATGTCAAGTTTATTTGACATATTAAATATTTTCTACATCTATTCAATCATACCTTCTCCACTGACTCCATCCATTTGCGAAACTTCAATACAAATCCTTCTGGATGCGCATTGATCTCATCATGCAATCCACCTATTTCCAAATGATGTTCCGCCTGGATATTCTCTGGCAAATTTTCATAAATATTTTCTCGTGTTTCTTTATAATCCGTAATATCTCCGGTTCCGCTCAAAATAAGGACATTAGATTTCAATTGAGAAAGCAATTCCTTTACATTCACTTTTTTTCGTTCATTCAATGAGCTAAATTGGTTCAATATGTGAGTGGGTTTCAACATGTTTCTCAAAAAGTCTCTTGTTTGATTCAAATAATTTCTCGCTGCTTCCACTTCCCCTTTGAAAAGTCCTTTCATTCTTTCCGGAGTAATATCTAAAAATGTGTGTTCAGTAAAATCATACGTAAGTCCTGCAAGACCTTCTTTTTTCCCGGTAATTCCATTCACAAGCGCAATATTTTTCACAAGTTCTGGCACAGACCGCGCAAGTTCCAATGCAATAATATCTGATCGTGAATGACCAATCACGGTTGCTTCCGTATGAGCTGAATCAATTCCCAATTTCTGAAATGCCGCACGGTATACCTCGCCCATTTTTTGCAGATGACTTTCTTTCAAAGACGAACTTTTTCCTGAGTCCAATGGGGATAGACAAATGATACGATAATTTCCCATGTATCCAGCCAATTCTTTTACCGCACCCACATACGGAATATAGGAAGCACAAAAACCAGGAAAAAGAATAATAACTTTTTCTTTTTCTCCTTCATGTTGTTCTTGTTTTTTCGCAGGAACTTCAATGTATTCGATTTGAACTTTTTCTCCTTCTAAATCAAATGAAACTAATTTTGGATGTTCAACTCCTTCATTGATCTGTTCTACTCGTTCAGGATTTTGATCTTTTTCATATTTAGTAATGGTCTTACTTCTCACTTCTCCTTCTATTCCAAATACATTTTTTCCATCCATAGATGTTCAAAATAAACGAAAGCATTATATATACAGCATATCAAAAAACCTCAATTTTGCGGAGAGTTTCGTTTTTTTTTTAAACTAAAGTACTCACTCGATTGGTCAATTTACAAAAAAACATCGCTTATTTAGCGGTGTTTTTTTGGTGCGCTGGGTGGGGATCGGACCCACGACCTTGGGCTTAAAAGGCCCCCGCTCTACCACTGAGCTACCAGCGCGCGAAAGTGCGAAAATCGTATACCACCAAATAAAAAAAAGCAAGTGATTATGCGGTGAAAAAAAACGTTATCCACAACTATATTGACGATAAAAACACGTCAGTTATACTAATGCCCGTTAGGATCCACTCTTTTGTGGACCTCGCATTATTCGTAAATGAATCTAAGCACGTATGATGGGAGTTTGTTCCGTCTGCCACGCCGAAGACGTCGAAATCAATGACGAAACCAAATGCGACGAATGCGCCGAAATGGACACAGATGATGACATAGATGATATGGGCGATGAAGAAGATATGGATGTCAACGAAGAGGACGCAGAATAATTTCGAAAAAAGACCTGGGGTTTATTCCGGGTCTTTTTTTATTCTGTCAATTGAATTAACTGATCCACGATTCGATCTGCCGCATCAACAGGTAATATATTCCCCATCTGTTCTCCCAATTGCTCACGTTCTTTTTTTTGTCCAAGAAGCCATATAATTTTTTCTTGTAATCTATCTGCGGTTGTTTGTTCTTGAGACAAAAGAATAGCTGCATGACTCGCATAAATCTGCTCCATATTTGCCTCTTGCGGCGAATGCGGAAGCGGAATCATGATGGCTGTTTTTTTCCATGCAACAAGTTCACTGATTGTTCCCATTCCAGCACGACACACAACCACATCAGCCATTGCCAACGCGTGAGGCATTTCGTTTGTAAGCAATTCACGTGCTACGTATCTCTTCCCAAACGTTTGCAAATTTACACGCATTTTTCCTTTTCCAGTTATATGAATCACATTTGTATGCGTCACAAGTGAAGATCCAATTTCTGACATTTTCTCATTTAACCACGCAGATCCTCCCCCACCACCCAAAACAAGAATCGTTGGATATGCGGCATCAAGATCAAAAAACATTCTTGCCTTTTCTTTTGACCCTTCCCGTATACTTGAACGCACAGGATTTCCTATCCAGCATGTTTTAGAAGAAGAAAAATCTTTCAAGGATATTTTCCATGCAACGGTAATCCACCGCGCAAATGGAGCCATGATCCTGTTTGTCAGAGCCGGAGGAACATCTTGTTGATGAATCCATGCAGGAATTCTCAAGAGCCATCCAGCCATCACAATTGGTACTGCTGTGTATCCGCCTGCCGAACCAATCACATCCGGCCGTTCTCGACGTAATAGTTGAACAGATTGAAACAAGACAAAAAGAAAACGGAATGGAAGCCATATCCATTCCCATGTTGGATAACGAGGAACACGAGCCACAAGTAAGGTGAGAAACCGAATACCTGCTTTATTCACAACTTCCTGTTCAGGACCATGTGGAGTTCCAACCCAAACCATATCCACTAATGCATCACGTTTACGCCATGCCTCAGCCACAGCCAATAAAGGTGTAACAGGTCCAAGGGTTCCTCCTCCTGCAAACAATATTTTTTTTGTACGATTAAAATTTGGCTGTTTTTCCGGCATATTTTGAAATATTCAACACAACACCAATGGCAGCTAAAGAAACAGCAAGGGACGTACCTCCATAACTGATAAAAGGAAGGGTTACTCCTGTAATTGGAAGAAGTCCAACCATAGAACCAATATTCACAAACGCCTGAACAAGAATCCAAGAGGCAACTCCGATCGTAACATACTTTCCAAATGAATCAGGTGCACTACGCGCAATTCGAAGCGCTCGCCAGAAAAAAAAGAGAAATACAGCAAGGAGAATGACTGCCATAAAAAATCCCATCTCTTCTCCGATCACAGCAAAAATGGAATCTCCAGATACTTCAGGCAAATATTGAAATTTTTGTCGCGAATGTCCGTATCCTAACCCAAAAAATCCGCCAGAACCAAGAGCTAAGAGGGCTTGGTTAATATGATATCCGGCTCCAGACGGATCAAGCTCCGGGTGAAGCAAAGTCATGAGACGATCCTGACGGTATTTGGATGTGGTGATAAGAAACGTTAAAAGTCCAATCCCAGCCGCAACCAAACCGGAAAGATGTAGAAAACGTGCTCCAGCCGTAAAATAAACAATCATGGAAATGGCAACAATAATAGACATTGTTCCAATATCCGGCTGAAGAATCAAAAGAAACATAATCACACCAAGAATACAAATAAATGGAAGAAATCCCCCATGGAAATCTTTGACTCCGTGTGTTCCTCGTGATTCGAGCCAACCGGCAAGATAAAAAAGAAACGTCAATTTTACAATCTCAGCCGGCTGAAGAGAAAAAAGATTTCCAATCGAAATCCAGCTATGCGACGTGCCGAAATCCGCCTGAATTCCCGGAATAAAAACAAGGATAAGGAGTCCTACACTCACCAATAAAAATCCCCAGGCATGTTTTTTCCAAAACTGATACGGAATCCGACTCATAACAAAAAGACCGACAAGACCGGGAATTAATCCAAAAAATAATTGATGTTTCACCAGATACAAACTGTCATTCGTTTTAGAAAGAACATAACTCATAGGACCAGAAGCGGATGCGAGCATCATGAAACCAAACAAAAGCATCACTCCGACCATTCCGAGAAATGTATAATCCATAGCATGCGTTGGTTTGTGATCAGCCATACATTATTTGAGCGCGTCAAGCAAAACAAACGCTAAACCAAGACTTGCAGAAATCATAGAGATAACCCAGGAACGCATTACAATTTTCGATTCAGGCCATCCGATGGCTTCCAGATGATGATGAAATGGAGATGAGAGAATCCATTTTCGTTTAAACACTTTTTTCCAAAATAGCTGAATGATTACAGAAAGCGATTCCAACACAAAAATACTTCCAATCACCGGAAGAAGAAACGCGGTATTTGTGAGCAATGCCACAATACCAAGAGTCACTCCCAATGACATTGCTCCCGTATCTCCCATGATAAATCGTGCTGGCGGAATATTAAACCAAAGAAAGGCGAGCAATCCACCAAGAATCACTCCACAGAATACGGCAAGGTCATATCGGCCTTGAGAAAATGCGATCACTGCGTATGCACCAAAAGAAGTAAGAAGTGTTCCTCCAGCCAATCCATCAAGACCATCTGTTTCATTCACAGAAAAAGAAGTGGATACAATCACTAAAAGAAAAAAAGGAATGTACCACCACCCGATATTGAAATCACCGATAAACGGCACATGCAAAAGATCCCAATGAAGTTTAAACGCAAACCACAAAGCACCGACAACAGCAATGGCTGTATAAATCAAAAGTCGATGTCCCATGCGAAGACCGCCATTGTTGGATCCGATTCCACGCACATTAAAATAATCATCCACAAGCCCCACAAGTGCAGATGCCACAAGTGCTCCCAGTGGAAGCAAGGTTTGTGTTCGAGACAGAAAATTTAACTGACCAATCCATGTCTCAGGCCACCATGTATGCGCTTGCCAAAGCACAAGAGCTAATACAAGAAGGGTCACCCAAATAAGCACACCACCCATGGTTGGTGTTCCAGCTTTTTTTGCATGCAATTTTGAAAAAATAGGAGCAGATGCTTCATCACGAATACGTTTTCCCATTTTATATTTAAAGAGAACGTGGGTGAGCGCTGGTGTCCACACAACCGCCATGACAAACGCTGCAGTTGTGAGAAGGAGGATACGAATAATTTCAAACGATTCAAGGGTCATAAAAATCTAAACATTGAGCAAGATCACGAAAATCATGGAAACAAAAAGAATCATTTCGGCAAGGAATGTTGCAACCACAAAAAATGAAGCAAGGATGCGTTCATGGGCAAAAAAAAGACCTCCAAAAATAAGGTTCACAACAAGGAGACATGCACCAACAATAGGGATAATAAAAATTTCTTCCCAAGGACCAAAACGATCCACACCAAAAAAAATATTATAATGTAATGGAATAAATGCATTTCCCTGAATCACAGGCATAAGGCGCGAAATTGGTAAAAAAATCATGCCTCCCAATAAAAAAAGAGAGAAAAATGTTGTCCAACGATAAAATCGTGAACTGGCAAACAGTCCGTCATACATGTTTCGCACCATTGTCAGACGTGTTCGAATACTCATGCCAAGTTTTCTTCTTCATCCACCGCAACCACCTCACGTACCCATGGAAATTGCTCACACAACACTGCCTCCACTCCCATTTTCAATGTCATAATGGCCATAGGACACCCACGACAAGCCCCCTGTAATTTTACTCGAATGATTCCCTGTTCTTTATCAACATTCACGAGATCAATTCCTCCACCATCCGCTTCCAATGAAGGACGAATTTGATTCAAAATTGTTTCAATATCTTCGTACATAATTTTTTGTTTTCGTTCACCATACTCCCAAAACAGTATAAGCGAAAAAAGGACGTTTTGACAAACAAAAAAATCGACAGATGGATATGTCGATTTGTTGTGTATGAGACGGGTTATCAAATAAAAAGACCTCGAATGGAATGGGGATGGATCACTTTTACAGGATAGATTCCATAAATTTCTTGCACAGTTCCTTCCTGTTGACGGTCTGTAATTTCAAAAATTTCTTTTGACCGGATGATGAAGAGACACTCTCTCAAGAGGTATTCAAGAGGAGGATGATCTTCATCACTTCCAGCTCTCACGTATGAATCTCTGTACATATCAACTTTTCTGAGAATGATAAAGAGTTCATCACTTTTCAAACCAGACGCGATCCTTTCAAAATCTTCTGGTACGAGATCGCCCCAACCAAGTTTTTCTCCATAACGGTTATACCACCGCGCATCGTGGAGTACTCTTTCAAATTCACATATTCTTCCATTCTGAAGACCAAACAATGTACTTGACTCATGGAATGTTTGCCCATCAAGTCTTTGATAGTACATTCGTTTTGTGAGACGTTTCTCCATGATTTTTTCCTTTCAAAAAGAACATGAATTTTCTCCAAGAAATACTGAATCAGAAAAGAAAAAAAGTCAAAAAATTTTAAACAAAAAAAATCGACAGGACTCTTATGAGTATCCTATCGATTCAAAGCGTTACATCGCGAGGCCGGCAACCTCGTTCTGAAGAGCCCGCACCTTTGCCTCAGGGATCAGGTTGGCTGGAACGAAATCAGCGATGGTTCTCTCAAGTGTTTCAAAATCCCTCGCCGCATCACCTGTTGACGAGGTCTCCAAAGCAAGATGGACACCGACACCCTCAAAACGCTTATGTACATCTCCACGAATAGCGAACATACGCGTTTGAAGCGTTTCCACCGTGTCGAAAACTACCTGCTGTGCCTGATCCTCCAGACGTTTCGTCTGACCGGCCAGTTCTTGAACCTCATGAACAAGTTCAAGATCATGAAGCGGTCCGGAAAGCGCTCCGACAGCTCCGTCACACTCGGCAAGGAATCCATCGACCTTGGCGCGAAATTTCTGAAGTCCTTCAAGAACTCGAATGGTCCGCTCCACAACCTCCTCAGCCTGTTCCAAACTGGAGCGAAGATAAGCAGGGGGTTCGTTGTTTCGAGTCATACGTGCCATGAGTTGCTCCGAAACCGCCCGCGCCCGTTGATTCACTTTCTCCACTTGCGCGTACACGGAAACATACCGACTTCCATTACCAATCAGTTCATTTTTGAGAAGACTGATCTGATAGGAAAGATAGGTCGGCACGATCCGTGTTGGAAGCAATTCATCTGATTTCGGCGACTTGAATGGAACTTGTACTCTCGCTATCAATCGAACAACTCCAAGCAAGAAAAAAATTCCAATGAGACCCGGCAAGAGAAATCCATACAAAAAAGTATTCCATCCTGTAAAAAAGGAGATGAACAAACAGATTACACTCGTCATAAAACAAGCTCCACCAATGCTTTCCCACCAATAAAAGTCGTTACCATCATGAAGACCCCTGTCTGAATATATCTGTTTTCTTTTTAGAACAAGCTCTTTTTTTCGTTTCAACCTCTTCTGTTGCAATACAAAGTCCTGTGCTTCCCGCAAAACCATATCCGGTCGAACCATTTTTCGAAATCGAAGCTTCATTTTTTCCCTTTCTTTCGAGTTGATTTTCAAAGTCCAAAAACTATTCGTAACAAGTTCTTATCAAAAAAATCCAAAAATGTCAAGGATAACAAACAAAAAATCATTCAAACATTTTTGTCTGAATGATTTTTTAAATCTATTTAAAGTAACCACGACTTAGGACTTTATTCATTTTAGACCAGTTTGGGTGCACGGGGTGGAAGTTTTATCAAGCTGTACTAAATGGTACAGCAAGAAAAAACTGGGATCCCTGTAAGCCATGCACCATCCGATGCATGGTAAACCCAGAATGGGCAAAATGAGAAAGTTCTACAATTTACAAAGCTTTTTCAATAGACACGTATGTGCGAAGCTGTAAAATACCATGAAAATTTAAAGCTTTCTTTTTCTTGAAATGGACGATGCCATCTGTTCCGGCATAAAGTGTATCATCGCTTGAACGACGAACATTCACGCCTGGATGAATTTTTGTGCCGCGTTGGCGGACAATGATTTGACCAGCTCGTGTGACTTGCCCGTCCGCGATTTTGACACCAAGGCGCTGACCTTGGGAATCGCGGCCGAGCTGGGTAGAGCCGGCAGCTTTCTTATGTGCCATATGAGTAAAAATTCCGTGTTTGGCTTTTTTTGTTGTCGCAAGCTCCGTTCCTCAACGCCGTACTTGTGAAGTACGGCTTTTTCCGGTACTCGCTTGCTCCTAAAACTAGGCTCAAACACGGAAGTTTTCTAATAAATAAAAACAAAAATACAAACCAAAGATGCAAAGACTCTACCGATTCACGGTCTTCTTGTCAAGCTGTTTTTGCTTGTTTTCCAGCCGCAGCTAAAAAGGCAGCAAACAATGGATGTGGTCGCATGGAACGGGACTGAAATTCTGGATGAAACTGAACCCCAACAAAAAATGGATGATCTTTAAGTTCAACAATTTCCACAAGGTCAGATTCAGGATTTATTCCCACCATTTCCAATCCAGACTGCTCTAATGATTCTCGATAGGTATTATTAAATTCGTATCGATGACGATGACGTTCTTGAATCGTATCTATTCCGTATGCTTTGCGAGCCTTGGATCCTTTTTTCAATGTACAAGTATAACTTCCAAGCCGCATGGTGGCTCCATATTTTCGTTCAAGAATATTTTTGGCTTGAAGCGGATTCATGTGAATAATCGGATGTGATGTTTTTGAATCAACCTCAATCGTATTTGCTCCTTCAAGTCTCGCAACGTGACGGGCAACTTCCACACACGCAAGCTGCATACCATAACACAATCCGAAATACGGAATTTTTTTTTCTCGCGCAAATTGAATCGCTGTCAAAATTCCTTCAATACCACGCGACCCAAATCCACCAGGAACAAGAACTCCATCAAACTCTGCAAGACGCGAAACGGTTTTTGGATCCTTTTCAAAATCTTCTGCGCTGACCCATGTAAGTTCCGGACGATACCGATGTGACCAAGCTGCATGTTTCAACGCCTCGATAACGGAAATGTAGGAATCAGCAAGTGTATATTGTCCTGTGCCAAAATATTTTCCTACAACCGCAATCTTCACATTCTGGCGCGCATGTTCAATATGAGTGATAAATGTCTTCCAAGAAGATAATTCTGATGGACGTGGTTTGACACGCAGGTCATGCAAAAGTTTGTTCCCTACATCCTGTTCTTCCAAAAGAAGAGGAATACGATAAATCGTATCAATGTCCGGTGCCGCAATACAGCGATCTTTTGGAACCCCACAATGCACTGCGAGTTTTTCTCTGCGCGGCGTATCTAATTCTTGCGGTCCGCGTGCGATAATCATGTTGGCCTGAATTCCCACACTATTAAGTGCACGAGCCGCATGCTGTGTTGGTTTTGTTTTCATTTCTCCAAGATGTGATGGAACGGGAAGATAACTCACAAGAACAAAAGCAACATCATCTGGATGTTCGAGCTTCATCATGCGAGCGGCTTCCAAAAACAAAATATTTTCATATTCTCCTACTGTTCCTCCGATTTCTACAATTGTTATATCTGCTTTATTTTGAACAGCAGCTCCTTGAATGCGACGAATCATTTCCTCTGGAATATGAGGAACGACCTGAACACACTTACCTTTATATTTCATGGCACGCTCGTTTTGAATCACGGTTTGATACACACGACCGGTCGTCATGTAATTTTCTGAACGCAAATCAACATCCAAAAATCGTTCATAATTTCCCATGTCTTGATCGGTCTCATCCCCATCGCAAGTGACGAATACCTCTCCATGTTCAATTGGATTCATAGTCCCTGCATCTACATTCACATATGGATCTGCTTTTACAGCCGTCACAGAAAATCCTTTGGACTGAAAAATGGCACCAAGGGAAGCAGAGGTCACCCCCTTTCCCACACCAGACAAAACACCACCCACAACAAAAATATATTTTTTCATACTTTTTCTGCTTTTCCTTTTGAAACAATATGAATTGTAACAAGAGCTTCAAATCCATGTGGAAGGTTAATAGTCACAGAATAATCACCCGCTTCTTTTATGGGTTCACGCATACTCACCATGTCAGAAGTCACTGCAAATTTCTGCTTTTTCAATGCATCTGCAATCACCTGTGCCTGTACAGATCCATATAGTCCTCCTTGTTCATTCACTTTTTGTGGAATTTCAACCTCAAAACCATCTAAAGCTGCGGAAAGTTTTGCTGCAGCATCCAAGGCCTTTTTATCACGCCTTTCTGCGATTACTTCACGCTCTTTTCGCTCTCGCAACACAGTTTCTGTTGCCTGAACAGCTACATTTTGAGGAAAAAGAAAATTTCGGGCATATCCTTCTGATACCTCAATCACTTCCCCCTCCTTCCCTTGACCTTTGACATCGCGAAGTAAAATCACTTTCATACGTTTGCTAGTATAACATCAGCTCCTCACGATTTGAAAATGCGCACGATCGCCTCCATGTTCACGCACTAAAAGCACCCCAGCCACAACAGCAGCTGATGGAACAAAAAAATTCATTCCCGGGATAAGCAAACAAAAACCAACTGCCATTCCAAATCCGCATATAAGCCCTTTATGTTCCAAACACCAGGCGCGTTGACGTGTACTTTCCCAACAGCGAAACTGGGGAGAAAATCCTAAATACTGTGTTCCAAAAAAACCTGCTGTTAACAGAAACCCAAAAAAAACGGTTGAAAAAGGTCCTCCAACAACCGGAAGAAGAAACAAGAGAAAAAGACTTCCTTGCATACCAAGATACCATCCGAACATCCAAAAAATCTGTCGAATACTCTGTTTCCATTCCTCACGCCACAACACCTGAGGAAGTGCTTCTCCATATGCCTGGGAAACAACACGCCCTAATACTTCGTAAAAAGGCGAAACAATCACCGTTCCAAAAACAACCAGTATCGGAACACTCAACATGACCACAAAAAAAATCATACTGACCAAGATCACGAGTCCAGCTAAAAGTGCCCACCAAGTTCGTGGAAAAGAAAAAAGAAAGAAATGATCAAATAAAGCAACGACCACGATAACAAAAATCGTAAAAAGAACTACATGAAGTAAAATCGGAATAATGAGTGCACGCCACCAGGCAGGTCGATGTGCAAGAAGCAATCCTCCCCGAAAAAAACAATGCCATCCAACAAAAAATTCGCGGATGTCATGCCGCCAAGCAAATCTCATAGGTTAAACGGTTCCTCCGTGAATACGCACGTACATGAGCGCACGTTTGATCACAGGAACAAGATCCGGATAAAAAGATCGTTCCAATAATTCCTTTGCTGGAATCCATGCAGCTTCCTGGATATGTTCAGATGTTTGAGGAAACAATTCTGTGTCCGGAAGAGTCGCAAATAAAAAATAATGAATGTCTTTGTGAACCAGCGCTCCTTTTTTTACAAAACGATCACGAAACCAAATCGTAATTTGTCCTAATGATTCGAGAAGTCGAATTTGTTCTAGACCCAGTTCTTCCATGCTTTCCCGGGCAGCAGCCTCTTCTTTTTCTTCTCCAGATTCTACATGTCCTTTTGGGAACGTCCATTTTCCATACGAATCTTTCATCATGGCAAACAAAATTCCTTTTGGAGTTCGTTTGAATACAAGCCCGCCCGCTGATACTTCATGAACCATATTTTTTGCACGTTTTGAACTTGAACGTGACGGTCGAGACCGTGGAATAGATTCCGGAGAAGGCACATGATTCATACAAGACATTATTTGATAGCCTTTTGAAGCCATTCAATGGCTGTATCAAATTGTGGATCACGTCCATTTTTAAAATCCTCTTCCGTAAACGGAACCTGCACATCCGGAGCAATTCCCACATGATTAATCGAACGTCCATATGGAGTCAACCATTCGGCAATGGTAATTTTTACTGCAGACCCGTCATCTAACTCGCGATAATCCTGGACAGATCCTTTTCCAAATGTTTGTTCTCCGATAAGTGTTGCATAACCATAATCTTGCAAAGCTCCGGCAACAATTTCCGAACCGGAAGCGGAACCGCCGTTTACAAGCACCACGGTTGGAATTCCCTGCAAACGAGCAGAGACAGATCCGGGAAACACATCTTGTCGATCACGAACGCGTTGAATGACAACCGGATCTTTACCAATCCATGCACTTGCCACATCAATCGCAGCTGTTAAAAGTCCACCTGGGTTGCTCCGTAAGTCAAGAATGATTCCTCGTGCTCCATGACTCAGACTTTCATTCACAGCCGCGGTAAACAACGGTTCCGTGTCTTCATTAAATAAATACATGTGAATAACTGCGATGCCGTCTTCACGCATTTCCGCACGTACACTATTCACTTTTATCGTATCGCGAACAACCGAAACTTCCATGACATCTTTTAATCCGTCTCGAGAAATTGTCAAAACGACCGTTGTCCCTCGTTCTCCGCGAATCAAAGATATGGCTTCTTCTACGGTCATGTTGGCTGTCTCTTTTCCGTCAATCAAAAAAATCTTATCACCTGATTTTATCCCAGCTGCTTCAGCTGGACTTCCTGGCAATGGAGCCACGATTTGCAGCTGATGATTTTTGATACCGATTTCCGCTCCGACTCCTTCAAAACTTCCTGTCAAATCTTTATTGAATTCTTCTGCAGCTGTTGGATCAAAGAACACAGAATATGGATCCTGTAATCCTGCAACCATTCCCATGACCGCTCCATAAAAGAGCGATTTATCAGAAACAGGTTGTTGATAGTATGTTTCTTTTACCAAATTCCAAACATTCCAAAATAATTGGAAGTCAACATCTTTTTCCAATGCCGTCATTGTTTTCCCCCCTTGACCCAACACACGACCTTCTCCAGACGGAACAGCCAGACGAACTCCTTGCTGGCGTCCAAGAAACAATCCAAAAACAAACGATGTTAAAATACAAACAAGGACAATGAGAAATGTCACTGTTCGCGGCAAACGTATACGAGAAGAGAAGAGAGAAAATGACATGCTCCGTAGCATAACTGACACAAAACTTTTCCTCAAGAGGATAACCTAGATATTAAGCAGCGCGTGCCAACATGGAATCATGTCCATCATCACCATCTTCTTCAGATTTCGAATGTCCTGCCAACATCTCTTGATCTTCAGCATCTTGTTTTCTTATTCCTTCATCAATCGCCTTTTGCAATTCTGCAAGAGGTTGATAAGTTGCTCCAATGGCACGAACTTCTTGAATAGATTTTTGAAGGGCTGTTCTAGATCCATAGAGACCAACTTCCTCAAATTGACCGGCATGCCCATAACTTGTCCGATAATGGCTTTCCGCATATTCACGTTTGAATCCTTCAGTAGGATGCGGTTTTACAATGTCGCCTTTTTTCCATTTTATAATGGCAAGCTGTCCGGTTCTTTCATCCCTGAGCAATTGATAAACGGTTTCTGATGGGTCGATGACATTCTTTGCCCAGATATTTTCTGTCAAAACTCCATTTTCCTGATTCACAACAAATTCAAGAATCGTTTTTGGATTCCGTAACTCCTGCTCTTTGGTACGCTCTTCTTTAGAGAGAATCGGTTCGGATCTACGGTATTGTTTCCATTCGAATAGTTGCTCGTTCATAAAAAATAAAAAAGAATGAATTCATCATAACAAAATCAATTTTATATTGACATATTTATTATCCTTCCATAGGATTTTCAAAGGTTCTTTTTAAACACACTTAGGAGGAAACCCCATGAGTCTGGAACAATTGAAAGGTTTACTAATGAACCATTCTTGTCCTTCATGTAAAGAAGGACGGCTCATCGGAATCTGGAATACCCGATGCACGCAAACAGGGTATTCTTATGAAGTTCTCGAACGGTTGGGATGTAATAAATGCTCCCTATCCTTCGAAGCTGAACATCGTGGAAAAACACCGGAACAAATTCGGGAACAAGCTCTTACTTCGTTCCAGAACCCGGATGTCTGCCCTGAACAGTGTCCTGTCTGCGGGTTCGCTTCCTTCCAACAAAACACGATGATCCCAGAATCCTGGAGAAACGAACTCGAGGAGCTCGTCTACAATGTCATAAGTTTCTCACGACCGCTTCTTGCGGATCCGAGAGAGAAAAAAACGTACCAGTATTGTCAACACTGCAACACAATCATCTTTGTTCTACCGACAGATCCCGTGGAATTGGAAGCATATGAGCAGGAGAAAAAAAATCTTCTCATATTGCGTACCAAATTCCGGAATCAAGAACCCCCGCTCTGTGCCGGACCCTAAACGACTTTCCGTCTGAACAAGACGGATTTTTTGTACAAAAAAATCCGCGAGTATGCGTCACGGATTTCAGATAAAAATTGAGCTTTCAACATCCGGACCAACCGAAATGATCCGAATGGGCAGAGCAAATCCTGCCCAGCTTTCAAGAAAGTCAACATAGTTGCGGGCGGCTTTCGGTAGATCTTGCACCCGTCTTACTTGTCGGATGTCCTTGTTCCACCCCGGAAATTCAATCCACTTACCAGGCCTACATTGATGAAGAATCCGCGTGCGTTCTTCGCTCTCGAATGGTAGTTCTGGCTTCTTGAAACCGAGGATCTCGGCTGTTCCTTGTTTGGTGCGCGTCCATTCAAAGAATGTATCGAGCGAGTCCTGCTTTCCATCATAAAAATAGGACGTACATACTCGAATGCTTGGATACCCAGTTAGGTGGTCAAGACAAGTAAGGGCAATACCATCGAGTCGATCGTTTAACAGAATTCCATATCTCCACATCGGAAGGTCAAGCCATCCAATGTGTACTGACCCCTGCCAAGAATCTTCAGGATTACGTGAATCCTGAAGATGTTTCGAAAGGATAGGGTCTTTTGTTATGAGAGGTCCCATGCCATATCGAAGACTATAAGACCTCGAGATCCCAAGTTTTTTCAAGGATATTTGAGGACTGACAAGCTCCTCGATATGTTGCCACGTGGTCTTGGACTGAGTCACATACGGATGGAATCCGAACCGGACATCCAACAAAGTTCCATGTGCCCCCTCGAAAAATACCCGTTCCTCCTGGATGCGCTGCAGAAATAACCGACGATCATGGTCTACCAGTACGCCAGAATACGCAAGAATATGTTCATAGGTTTCGGCCAGCATGTCCGGATTACACCGATGAATGAAATAGGAAAATTCAGCACGCATATCATCGGTCGGATGTTGTTCAAGTAACTGTCGCGCCTCGGCTATGGTTTCTGTCACCATTTCCCGCAACCGATCTCGAACGGATCCGTCCAGAACATGTGAAACTCGAATTCCTTTTCCTGCCTCCCGATCGCGAATTGTTCTTCCTGCGCCCATACCGCACGAACCACGCCTACGAATCAATTCCTCCATACGTCCGACCATTTTGTGCATGGGTGTCACAATCGCACACTGGTCATCGATCACAACCCGTCGAATAGGATCAACGACTCCTTTGGTCACCAGCACTTCCGCCTCACGCACAAGTGCCTCAAGCTCAACCGCCATACCCCGCGCGAGGAATGTCCACGCGTCATTCTGAAAGGAATGGGAACAAAATTGCGCAAACCCATGCCAAATACCATTAGGTCCTGGAAGGTGATGAACGGCTTGATTGGCTCCAGTGTCGCGTATACCTGTCCGAATGCCAAGTTTCCGTCCGATGGCCGCTATGATCTTTCCCTTTCCCTCATCTCCGAGTCCAATCCCGCGACCAATGATATGATTCATCTTTCCTCCGATGATTGATTCTTAAAAACGAAACTTTCTAAAAAACCTGTGGAACGACAAGTGCAAAATTTTGAGCACCAGCATCCCACAGGTTAAATTGTCTTCAGACGTCCCAATTCGAGGAATCGAAGACGGATTTTCCCTTCTTGCGGGACGGACTTTTCTGCTTCTCTTCCGCCGCCAATACCTGCTGCGACTGATCTGCATCTTCCTCTTTTTTCTGGATTGAGGACGGCGGCTTCAGAACAGACAGAGCCCTACGAACAAAGGCAAGACGCGTCTGATCCTGACCGCGTTCCCGCATATCTTCCAGATACTGATCCAGAGTTCGTGTCCCGCCCATCAGGGCAAAGATGCCGAGCATGACGTCTGCAACAGCTGTGTCGTTTCCGTGTCCGAGATTGATCACGTGATCGGCTCCAAGAACTCCTGACCACTGGTCAATGACTTCTTTATCCGTACACATGTCATCGTAATATCGGTGAATCAGAAATACATTGTTCTTGAACTTTCTCCTGAGGTCGGCAAACACTTTGAAAGCATTCATGTCTTCATGCTCAATACCTCCGAAATACGCTTGAAGCGCATTTCTATGAAGGTCCTCCCGGAACCGTTCATCACCTATAAAAATGACGAATGGTGTGTCGGCCTCTGGAATATCGCAATGGTATGCAAGGAAATAGGCGACGAATTCATAGGACTCATATCCTTGACGACCACCTCCCCCTTCGAGCCAAAGGCGTTGAAGATAACTGTCAAGTTCCCGCGGAACGACGAATTCCCCGATCTGGAGCGGTCCTCTGTCGGAAACAACATCTCCGACCGCGATCGGACAAATCTGACAGTCCTGAAGATAGGAACGCTTCTTGAGTTCTCCGGCAGTCATGGGCATTTTGTCATAGGTGATCTTGGCGAGACCCCCCAAGGATCCGGTTACATCAAATGGAAGAGCGATCGGGCTCTTGCAAAGTGTCTTGATCACTCTCCCTTTTGGCAACAGAGCAGGGTCGAACCATTGTCGTGTTGCCATCGCTTCCTCTGCGACTGTGGTAAAGCCACTACTCGTTCGCATGGACCGATCCGACACGTCACGGTCATAATCAGTTCCTCCTCGCGACACTTCTTTCTCCTTCCTTATTCAGTTTTAAGAAACACATCATTCTACCAGAACGACATCCAACCCTAGCAAAAAGAGAAAAAACGTCAAGAAAAAAGGATCTCCGTGCCGGAAATCCTCATGTCAGATCACTCAAAGAAAGAGTAGTTTTCCTTCTGTCGTCGACCTCTTGAAACACTCGAAACGGATCTCCACCCACTCCTTGAAAAGATCCATCTGCGTCCAGTTCAAACGTTTGGCAGGATCCTTCATGACCAAACGAGAGAGGAATCGTCCCATAGGGTCGGGGACTTCGTCCGGAATTTCTCCATTCTTAAATTGTTCCTCGTTTCCACCACAGAGCAGATACACCATACTCATTCCAAGTGCGTAAAGATCCATCTGTGGAACAAGCGGACGACCCTCAACTTGTTCTGGTGGAGCGAACAAGTCTGTCCACCCTCGATTCTTTTCCCAATTTCCAGAAGAAAATTCCGCAACGCCGAATCCAACAAGCGTAATCGAATGATCAGTCCTTGCCAAAATATGCTCTGGCTTGATGTCTCCATGCACACATCTCTGATCTACATGCATATATCTGAGCAAATGCAACATTCTCTCCAAGAATGATGCCACGATTTCCGGATCCATATTTCCGTGCTTTTGCACGGCTTGACCCAATGGGGAACCGGAAACGAAATGCGTGACAACCACATAAGAATCATCTTTTAACGAAAGAAGATTCCGAAATTTTGGAATCTCCGTATGTTGCAACCGTGACAAAACATCCGCTTCCCCAATCGGAATTGCAGGCTTTATGTCAAGGTCATACCGCTTGAGACAAACTTCCTCTCCCATGAGAAGATGAGTGCCTCTATAAATGGTTGAATTTGTTCCACGCGCAACAAGGGATTCAGTGCGATATTCACCAATTTCTTGACCGATGATAATGTCCATTGTTTTCCCCTTCTCTCTATTGTTAAAGTCCGACGAATGAGCTTTTGTTACCAAAAATAAACACATTTGTCAAACGACAACAACGATATATTTAAAATTTATCCTCCGAGAATATTCTTTCGAATTTCTTCTATTTTTTCGTTATCCTCCTGTTTCATGATTTCCTTCAAAACATCAAACATTCGTTTCTCAAGGTCTGTTGCTTTTTCCGCAAGCTCCCGCATGCGTTCTCCAATGCGTTCATACTCAAGCCGGAGTTCTTCCATTTGTTCTGGTGTCATATGGTTTGGTATCATGACTGTGAATTTCTTTAATACGAATAGGATAAATCAATATGGCTTTCTTTAAAAGCGGAGGAGAAGGAGAAACAAGACCACAACAACCGGCGGAAAAGGAGGTTATTAAACGAGTGGAAAAAAGTGACCAGGAAAGATTAGGAGAACGCTTCAAAGAAGCAACACAGGAAACGGAAAAAGAAAAAAATCGTTTACATGGCGTTTTAGAAAAAATGAGAAAGGCTATTGATCTTGTTTCTGCAAAACTGTCGACTCTCCCACGAAGAAAAACAGGACAGTTCGAATCACATCAAGAACCAACAGAAGCGGATCAGGAAAGAAAAATACAAGAAAAAAAATTTGAAGCACTTTTGGAAAGCGGATTTCAGATAGAGGCCGATACAAAAAAGGCAGAAGCATTCTTAGGAGAAATCAGAGGATATGAAAAAGTTTTGACTGAGAAAGGAGTAGATCTACGAGCCACAAAACAGGAATTGAAACAAGAAATGGATAAAAGAAAATCAAAGTTAGTAGATTTAGATCACAAACTGCAAAAAGAGAAAATGCAAGGAAAGGAAGGATTGGCAACAGCAATGGAAATTACGGATGTTCTTGCTCTTTATCTTGCGGATCAGGCACAGGTTTCCGCCATTGAATCAGCCGGATGGACTCAACAAAATGACGAGGATTGGATTCCAACAAACGGAAAAGTTGAAATCCCCGCATTTCTTGAGACATTCCGAACCGCGTATGAATATTCGGATAAAATAGATGCGAGACGATTTGCTTTTCTCGCAAAACAAGAAAAAGATCTCCGTCAAAATCCACGCCGCAAACAAGATCACAAAACATTTGGACCAGGTGAAAAACAATTACGTGATCGTGTTTAATTTTTCCTTTAAAAAAAGAAAAAACCACCGAAAAGGTGGTTTTTAAGTTGAATGGATAAATCCACTCAAGCATTTGTACAATATTGCACGACCTCGACGAACTTCCTCTAGTGTTCCATACACAAAAGAAAAACCATAATTCTTGATGACGAGATCTATTTGATCTCTCAGATCATCATCATCGCTGGACGGAATAAATCGACGCAATGGACCCAAAGATCCAATGGTTCGTGGTTCAAAACCGAACAATACAGGATCGAGAGGTTTTGGTCCGCTCTTATAATGTGTCTTCATGACTGGCACAGCTGTGACCGAGCCGGTTTCAGTTTCAATTTCCACATTCCAACCAATGTAACAAGACGTCTCACTTATGTTTCCATCAAAGACCCAGGTATTTTCACCCACAGATACTTCGAAGATCCCATCAATGAAACGTCCCATAGCACCCGCGCCAATAGACATATCTCTCACCTGAACATGCGTTCCCCAACGCATGCGTTCAGGCAGATTGGCATCTTTCACCAACATATCGAGAATCGTTTTCAAAGATTCGGAAAGCATTTCTCTGGTAATCTTCATAGTCTTTCCTTTCAAAAAAAGAACAATCTTTCACTCATCCCAGTAGGCAAAGACATTATGCCAATTGGGATAATGCTCGTCCATCCATCCTTCAGCTTCCGCATAAAGTGGACGCAAATCTTCCATCCGTTTTCCACGGTCGTGATACGACGTACGTACAGAACGAGTTTTGTGAACGAGCCTTCCTTTCTTCAAAACCTCGATCCAAAACATGAAATCATCCTGTTTGTCTTCTCGTCCGGGCGTCCGCTCTCCATTACTTTGGAGAGAAAGACACCTATGAAACCAATGACAGTAACCTCCTTGATACCAATCGCAGAAACTTCGAATATTCCCGCGCGGATCTCGGAGATACGGATGTTCACTCTCGTACCATGTCCAACCTTCCGGAAGAATTGTTTCGACAAGAACATATCCTTGTTCGATTTCTTCTTCCAGACCAAATCCAAATCCAATTCCTTCAAGACGTGTCAAAAACTCACTATCAGAATCAGATATTTTTACCATTCGTACGATTTTTTGTTCCATTTTCTTCTCCTTTTTCTTCGTGTGGCAAAAATAGGAACAACTGAACATAGACGTTTTTGTATAAAAAGTCAATGGTATGAATGAGTACCCTCTAGAAAATTGACGATATATTACCCATGTGATTCTATATCGTAGCTTTCTCGTGTATATCACGAGAAAGTGGTCTGTAAACTTAATACAAAAGGAGAAGCTGTGCTGCACGAAAAACAAATGCTGTTTTGGGTGTTGATGGTTTTTGGTTGTTTCTCTTCCTTTACAATTGGGTGTGGAGACCCGAAAGAAACCAATGAAAAAAGTCAGCAAATTCTTCAAAAACAACCTGCTGATTCGTTTTTAACAAAAGACCTGCGTATTCCGGTCTCGATGACAGGATATAAGAATGCATTTGATATGCAGGTATTGGAAATTCCTAATCCCTATGCCTGTAGCGATGCAAAGGGGTGGTCAATCGAATTTCACGGCTTTACCAACGCACCGCTTATCTTTCTTAAATATGCGGAAGCACGGCTTGCTATGCCTGAGTCTTGCCGACTGAAAGGCATTCTCCTTGTTGCACATCCGGGACATGGAGAAAGCGGGGTTCCATCTGATGCTGTATATGGTCAGATCGGACTCTCCGAATTCATTGATGCGGAAATTGATCTCCTGGAAACTCTGAGTGATCCGGCAAGTCCATTCTTCCATCCATTGGATACCATGGTTGTTCATTCCATGGCCGGACAAATGTTGCCTGTGATGGAATACGAGCTGGAATTATCCAGAGCCAGTTTTCACACATACGGTATTGAACGTATTCTGGAAATCGCACCCGTGCCGCTTTCTGAAACCTCTTGGGCATATGCGGAAGGATTGTATGGATATGTCCTCACAAGTACGGCCATGCGAGAACTGACCCCTTATCTCCGGAATACAGAGGATGGTATTGAAATCATCCTGAGAGACGCTATTTCTCAAACCATGTTCTATTCTCTCCCGAATGGCGGACTCATGACAACATCTCCGTCTTTGGAGGAAATTGGAACCTGGAATTTTCCGGAGTCCTTCACGGCCGCCGCGGATATGGTTGGTCTGAACCTCTCGTTTCAAAGACCGTTTGCGCCGTCCGAAACGTTGTATACCTACAAAACCTTCACGATCGCTGCTGCAGATGATCCGTTTATGACCCCGGAAGAAATCTGTGAGGTTCATAAGTGGAACACAGGAAAAATCTGCGACGAAACCGGAGGATATTTTCTCATTCAGGGAGATGGAAAAGAAATTCCTTTTGGAGAAACCGGTCACAGTTTCTTTTCTCAAGGAGGCATTGCCAATGCCTCATCTGTTCTGAATGTTTGGGCATTACTCCAGACCGAATAACGACCTGACTCACTATATCTTCTGTGGTGAGTTTTTTGTTTAAACCACTTTTCCTTATCTAACTTTTGCTCCAATTGTTTCTTGAAAAAAATGATGAAATTTATCCCGTTTAGAAATAAAATAACGTTCATTATAGGTATTTGCTGGCATCACAAGCGGAATACGTTCAACCACCTCTATGCCGAGATTCATCATGTCATTCACTTTTGAAGGATTGTTTGTGAGAAGCCGAATACGGGTAATACCCAAATCCTCAAGTGCCATTTTTGCTTTCTCGTATGTTCGCTCGTCAGGTTCATGTCCAAGAAGAACATTTGCCTCATAGGTATCATATCCTTTTTTCTGTAATTGATACGTTTTGATTTTTTCAAATAAACCAATACCACGTCCTTCTTGTCGTAGATAAATCAATACGCCATTTTCTCCTTCCTTGATCTTTTGAAGCGAGGCATCCAACTGCTCTCCACAATCACAGTGTAAACTTCCAAACGTATCTCCAGTCATGCACTCACTATGAATACGAACACACACAGGAATGGACGGATCTAATTTTTCTGTTGAAAGAAGAACGGTTTCTTTTCCTTGTGTGTCCGCATACACTCGAATATTGAAATGTCCAAATTTTGTCGCAAGCATTGTTTCGGTAAATGGATGTTGCATACAGGTTTCCTTTTAAGAATAAATAATAAGATTCAAAAAACCTCAACGTGAGGTTGAGGTTTTTTGAATGCATTGAATGCAGTTGTGAACACTTACGAGAACAAAACCAATTTTTCTCTTGCGGAAAAGTTGTTTTTGAACCAGGAATGTTTCCATACGAAAGATATCGTTAGGACTTTCTCAGTTTAGACTAGTTTTGGTGCACGGGGTGCAAGTTTTATCGAGCTGTACTCAATCAAGTACAGCGAGAAAAACTGGGGTCCCCGTAAGCCATGCACCAGATGGTGCATG